>NZ_NEIO01000012.1:0-164974 GCF_002113575.1 Pseudomonas sp. B8(2017)
AGCGATAATCCACAGGCCAAGCTGTCGGCCGTGATCAACTAAACGGCAAGCTCAATGGCCAAAGCCATGATGAGTTACACCACTTCCCGGGACACGATCGCTTTAACGCTATCACCGGGCGGAGAACGGCTCATACTGGCAGAATTACTAGGTATCGGGGCATCAAGGAGGCTTTCCGAGCCATGAAAAAGCCCCGCCAGTTCGCACTGGCGGGGCTTTTTCATTCAGCCTTGGCTATCAACCGTGATGAGGCTTTTGCTCATCGCTGGTTTCCAGGGCTGGCTCCTCGGTGGCTGCAGCAGCTTCCTGTGCGGCTTTGGCGGCAGCCTCGGCCTCACGCTTGCGGCGACGCACTTCACGCGGGTCGTTCGGCGCACGGCCGTTGGCCAGCATGACAGTGGCAGGTTCCACCGCCGCAGGGGCTTCGACCGGTGCAGGCTCGACGGCCACTGGGGCAGGCTCGGCCACCACTTCTGGCTGGGCTTCGACAACCGGAGCGGCTTCGACCACGGCCGGGGCCTGCTCGATTTCACCGGCCTCGACGGCAGGCGCTTCTACCGGTGCTTCGGCAACCACTACCGGTTCTGCAGCAGGTGCTTCGTCGACCACTGGCTGCGGAGCGACTTCGACCACTGGCTCGGCAGTTGCCTCGACCACGGCCACAGGCTCGCTGACCGGCTGGTCGACCACCGGGGCCACAGCCACTTCTTCAGCCTCGGCAGCAGCTTCGACCTTCTCGGCCTGCTCGACCGGCTGGGCGACTTCGCTGTTGTCGGTTTCCGCTACGGCGGCGACTTCGGCGGTGGCAAGCTCGGCCTGCTGGTTGGCCTGGGCTTCGGCGTCGGCACTGATGTTGCTGCTGGCGACAGCGGCAGTCACGGCCAGGCCGGCAGCCAGCTCGGCACCCAGCTCGGTGGCCTGGTGCGGTTGTGGCTGCTCTTCGCTGCCTTCTTCCTCGCTGCCATCGATCAGCTCGCCGTTGGCGTTGCGCTGACGCTCACGACGGTTGCTGCGACGACGCTGGCCACGGGAACGGCGGCGCGGGCGCTCGCCATCGGTGCCTTCCTGTTCGTCCTGCAGCAGCTCTTCGTTCGGCAGTTGCTCTTCTGCCAGCTCGGCAGCCTGCTCGGCGGCTTCTTCGGCTACGCGTGGCTGACGCTCTTCGCGTGGTGGGCGAGGGGCACGTTCTTCGCGTGGAGCACGTTCTTCACGAGGTGCGCGCTCTTCACGCGGAGCACGTTCTTCACGCGGAGCACGCTCCTCACGCGGAGCACGCTCCTCACGCGGTGCGCGTTCTTCACGCGGTGCGCGTTCTTCACGTGGAGCACGCTCCTCACGTGGGGCGCGTTCCTCGCGAGGTGCACGCTCTTCACGCGGGGCACGTTCTTCGCGTGGGGCACGTTCTTCACGGGCTACACGTTCCTCGCGCGGCTGACGTTCCTCACGCTCGGCAGGGGTGGCGTCCAGTGGCTCACGCAGTTCGCGCACGCGCTCTTCGCCACGGTTGCCGCGGCGGTCTTCGCGCGGCTGGCGTGGAGCACGCTCTTCGCGTGGAGCACGTTCTTCACGCGGTGCACGCTCTTCGCGTGGGGCGCGTTCTTCACGTGGAGCACGCTCTTCGCGCGGGGCACGTTCTTCACGAGGTGCACGCTCGGCACGCTCTTCACGCGGCTTGCGCTCTTCGTCGCGGCGGCCGTTGCGGTTGCGGCTCTGCTGGCGGCCGTTGCGGCGTTCTTCGTTGCGTGGGCTGCGCTCGGCTGCCGGCTTCTCGGCGGCAGTGACAACCGGCGCTGCGGCAGGCTCTTCCTTGCCGGCGAACAGGCTTACCAGCGATTTCACCAGGCCCTTGAACAGGCTTGGCTCTGGGGCGACCGGGGCTGGGGCGACCGGTGCGGCAGGCTGCGGCTCTTCCACAGTGGCCGGTACCGGCGCGTTGGCGCGGGCCGGGGCGGTCTTGACCGCGGCTTCCTGGCGAACCAGGGTGCGAGTGGCGGTCGGCTGCGGCGCTTCTTCGGCTTCGGCGGCGGCGATCTCGTAGCTGGACTGGTTGCTCAGCACTTCCGGGTTGTCGTCGCGCAGGCGCTGGACTTCGAAGTGCGGGGTTTCCAGGTGATCGTTCGGCAGGATGATGATGCGCGCACGGGTACGCAGTTCGATCTTGGTGATCGAGTTGCGTTTCTCGTTGAGCAGGAAGGCAGCCACCGGGATCGGCACCTGGGCGCGAACTTCGGCGGTGCGGTCCTTCAGGGCCTCTTCTTCGATCAGGCGCAGGATGGCCAGCGACAGCGATTCGACGTCACGGATGATGCCGGTGCCGGAGCAGCGTGGGCAGACGATGCCGCTGCTTTCGCCCAGCGAAGGGCGCAGGCGCTGACGGGACATTTCCAGCAGGCCGAAGCGCGAGATGCGGCCGACCTGAACGCGGGCGCGGTCGGCTTCCAGGCACTCGCGAACACGTTCTTCGACGGCGCGCTGGTTTTTCGCCGGGGTCATGTCGATGAAGTCGATGACGATCAGGCCGCCGATGTCACGCAGGCGCAGCTGGCGGGCGATTTCCTCGGCCGCTTCCAGGTTGGTCTGCAGGGCGGTTTCTTCGATGTCGCTGCCTTTGGTGGCGCGCGCCGAGTTGATGTCGATGGACACCAGGGCTTCGGTCGGGTCGATCACGATCGAACCGCCGGACGGCAGGTCGACCACGCGCTGGAAGGCGGTCTCGATCTGGCTTTCGATCTGGAAGCGGTTGAACAGCGGCACGCTGTCTTCGTACAGCTTCACCTTGCTGGCGTACTGCGGCATCACCTGGCGGATGAAGGTCAGGGCTTCTTCCTGGGCATCGATGCTGTCGATCAGCACTTCGCCGATGTCCTGGCGCAGGTAGTCGCGGATGGCGCGGATGATGACGTTGCTTTCCTGGTAGATCAGGAATGGCGCGGCGCGGTCCTGGGACGCTTCCTTGATGGCGGTCCACAGTTGCAGCAGGTAGTCGAGGTCCCACTGCATTTCTTCGCTGCTGCGGCCAAGGCCGGCAGTGCGCACGATCAGGCCCATGTCGCCCGGCACGGTCAGGCCGTTCAGGGCTTCACGCAGTTCGTTGCGCTCTTCGCCTTCGATGCGGCGGGAGATGCCACCGGCGCGCGGGTTGTTCGGCATCAGCACCAGGTAGCGGCCGGCCAGGCTGATGAAGGTGGTGAGGGCGGCGCCTTTGTTGCCACGCTCTTCCTTCTCGACCTGGACGATGACTTCCTGGCCTTCGCTCAGCACTTCCTTGATGTTGACCCGCCCTTCGGGGGCTTTCTTGAAGTATTCGCGGGAGATTTCTTTCAGCGGCAGGAAGCCGTGACGTTCGGAACCGAAGTCGACGAAGGCGGCTTCGAGGCTGGGTTCGATGCGGGTGATCTTGCCTTTGTAGATGTTGGCCTTTTTCTGCTCGCGCGCGCCGGACTCGATGTCCAGGTCGTAGAGACGTTGGCCGTCCACCAGGGCTACACGCAACTCTTCGGGTTGAGTCGCGTTAATCAGCATTCTTTTCATGTTGTACCGTCGGTTTCCGGGCTGCCGGAAACGGCGTTCGGCACACACGACGTCTCATGGTCGGTGCCAAGGTGCGCAAAGGGTGGCCGGGCCACCCCCGTGTCGAGCGACGTTCGGCACCAGCCGGTTGCCCAGCCTGCCGTTGTCGCGACGACGCGTCCTGTTTGCTGCGGTGCCAACAAGGCCCCGGTGGCTTCGAATTGGAATCCGAATCAACCAAGCGGGCCTTGTGCACTCAGTCAGGAGGAGGAATCAACCGTCAGCCGTGGACGCCCGGAGGCATCTGTTCAGGACCTTATCCGCTCGCCAGCCGTTCAGTGGGCTGGTGGGCCGGACGCGGTGCTACACGGTCCGAGGGCTGTGCATCTCCACCCTGCACGTATCCCTGATAATTCGGGTGCTGCCGCGCGCTGAATCCGCAACGGGTTGCATTTTTCGCCAACGCAGGTTCTGCGCTGGCGCCATTCATGTCCAAGGCAGGTATTTCCGAAGCATTCGCCGGGCGTTGCGTGGAAGCGACGGGGCGGGCAGAGGTGCAGCGAAAAGAATCGGGTAAGCAGGTGAAACACCGCACTTGTCGTTTTTTTTCGGTCTTCTCTACACAGCGCTGGTGGCGATTCCAGGCAATTCGGTAAACTGGCGAAAACCCCGTAGGACGGCCTCGCGTCCTGGAGAATTGCGTTGGTCAGGGACCGGCTAGGAGCCTGGTGCCGCTGGCCTGCCGCTTTTGGCGGCGTTCGCGACTATAGCAGCAATGATTAAGTGCTTCAATTCCATAAAAAATTGTTATGATCCCGCCATGACGACCAATACCCCTCCGACTTCCGGCGTTCAGCTGATCGAAGTCGCGCCGGAGCTTGCCGGCCAACGCATCGACAATTTCCTCATCACGGCCCTCAAGGGCGTGCCCAAGACCTTGGTGTACCGCATCCTGCGCAAGGGTGAAGTACGGGTCAACAAGGGTCGCGTCAAGCCGGAGTACAAGATCCAGGCCGGCGACATCGTGCGGGTACCGCCCGTCCGCCTGCCGGAACGTGACGAGCCGGCGCCGGTAGCCCAGGGCCTGTTGCAGCGCCTGGAAGCGGCCATCGTCTACGAAGACAAGGCGCTGATCGTGATGAACAAGCCGGCCGGCATCGCCGTGCATGGCGGCAGCGGCCTGAGCTTCGGCGTGATCGAGGCGCTGCGCCAGTTGCGCCCGGACGCCAAGGAACTGGAACTGGTGCACCGCCTGGACCGCGACACCTCCGGCCTGCTGATGATCGCCAAGAAACGCAGCATGCTGCGCCACCTGCACGCCGCGCTGCGCGGCGACGGTGTCGACAAGCGCTACATGGCGCTGGTGCGCGGCCACTGGCCGACCTCGAAGAAGCAGGTCAACGCGCCGTTGCTCAAGAGCAACCTGCGCTCCGGCGAGCGCATGGTCGAGGTGAACGACGAGGGCAAGGAGGCGCTGACCCTGTTCCGTGTGCTGCGTCGCTTCGGCGAGTTCGCCACCATTGTCGAGGCACGCCCGATCACCGGTCGTACCCACCAGATCCGTGTGCACACCCTGCATGCCGGGCATATGATCGCTGGCGACAGCAAGTACGGCGACGAAGACTTCAGTCGTGAAATTCGTGACTTGGGCGGCAAGCGTCTGTTCCTGCATGCTTATGCGCTGACCGTACCGCTGCCGGACGGTGGCGAGCTGAAGCTCGAGGCGCCAGTGGATGAAGTCTGGGCGAAAACCGTTGAACGTCTGAGTGCGTCCTGACCTATGAAAAAAGGCTATGAGCTACTGATCTTCGACTGGGACGGCACGCTGGCCGACTCGATCGGGCGTATCGTCGAAGCCATGAACGCCGCCGCCGAGCGTGCCGGTGAGGCGCAAAGCAGCGAGGACGCGGTCAAGGGCATTATCGGCCTGGCCCTGGGCGAGGCGATCCACACCCTGTACCCGCACCTGGCGCCTGCTCAGGTCGAAAGCTTCCGTCAGCACTATGCCGATATCTACATGGCCCTGGACCAGCAGCCCTCGCCGTTGTTCGAGGGTGTGGTCGAGTCGCTGGATGCCTTCCGTGCCGAGGGGTACCGCCTGGCGGTGGCCACCGGCAAGGCGCGTCGCGGGCTGGATCGGGTGCTCAAGGCCAATGGCTGGGAGCAGTTCTTCGACATCACTCGCGCCGCCGACGAGACCCGCGGCAAGCCGCACCCGCTGATGCTCGAGGAAATTCTCGGCCATTGCGGTGTCGAACCGGGGCGTGCGCTGATGGTTGGCGATTCGGCATTCGACCTGCAGATGGCCAGCAATGCCGGCATGCACTCGGTGGCCGTGGGCTATGGTGCCATGTCGCTGCGGGCACTGGCCGAGTTTGGTCCGCAGGTGTGCATCGATCATTTTTCCCAGTTGCGTGAGTGGCTGGGTGGTTCCGCAATTCCATTTCCAAGGTAGGTAAGCATGGCAGACGAATGGAAAGCCCCCGAGGCCGAACCCGAGGAGCGCGAAGAGCGCAAGAGCTGGAAGCTGCTGGAAAAGACCCTGCTGGCAGGTGTTCAGGAGCAGCGCCGGGCGCGACGTTGGGGGATCTTCTTCAAGTTGCTGGCCTTCGTCTACCTGTTCGGCATCCTGGCCTTGTTCACGCCGCTGATGGACATGGACAAGACAGCGTCACGCAGCGTCAGTCATACCGCGCTGGTCGAGGTGCGCGGGATGATTGCCGACCAGGAGCCGGCCAGCGCCGACAATATCATCAAGAGCCTGCGCGAGGCGTTCAAGGACAGCAAGACCAAGGCTGTGGTGATGCGCATCAACAGCCCGGGAGGCAGCCCGGTACAGTCGGGTTACGTGTATGACGAAATCCGTCGTCTGCGGGCCGAATACCCGGCCATCAAGCTGTATGCGGTCATCGCCGACCTTGGCGCTTCCGGTGCCTACTACATCGCCAGTGCGGCGGACGAGATCTATGCCGACAAGGCCAGCCTGGTGGGCTCGATTGGTGTGACGGCGGCCGGTTATGGCTTTGTCGGCACCATGGAGAAGCTGGGTGTGGAGCGGCGTACCTACACTGCAGGCGAGCACAAGGCCTTCCTCGATCCGTTCTCGCCGCAGAAGCCGGAAGAGACCGAGTTCTGGCAGGGCGTGCTGAATACCACGCACCAGCAGTTCATTGCCATGGTCAAGCAGGGGCGGGGCGAACGCCTGAAGGACAAGGAGCATCCGGAGTTGTTCAGTGGCCTGGTCTGGTCGGGCGAGCAGGCCAAGGAGTTGGGCCTGGTGGATGGGCTGGGCAGTGCCAGCTATGTGGCGCGCGAGATCGTGGGCGAGAAGGAGCTGGTGGACTTCACCGTGCAGGAGTCGGCGCTCGATCGCTTCTCCAAGCGCGTTGGGGCCAGCGTGGCTGAGCGCCTGGCGATGTGGATGGGGTTCCAGGGGCCGCAGTTGCGCTGATCCGGGATTGTCGGGGGCGCTTTGCGCCCCTTCGCGGGCATGCCCGCTCCCACAGGGATCGCGCAAAACCCGCAGGTTGCGACACGCCTGTGGGAGCGGGCGTGCCCGCGAAGGGCCGCGGCGCGGCCCCAGAATCTCAGGGAATCACCACCCCTTCCTTGGTCAACATATCCACCAATCTAATCAGCGGCAGCCCGATCAGGCTGGTCGCATCGCACCCGTGCGTGCTCTGGAACAGGCTCACTCCCAGCCCCTCGGCCTTGAAGCTGCCGGCGCAGTCCAGCGGCTGTTCCGCCGCTACATAGCGTTCCACTCGCTCCCGGTCCAGTTCGCGCAGGGTCACGGTAAACGGCACGCAGTCCACCTGGCAGTGCCCGGTGGCGCTGTTCAGCAATGCCAGCCCGGTCAGGAAGCTCACCTGCTGCCCGCTGCACTCCAGCAGCTGCTCGCAGGCCCGCTCGAAGGTGTGCGGCTTGCCCAGTACCTGCTCGCCCAGCACCGCAACCTGGTCCGAGCCGATGATCAGGTGCCCGGGGTGGCTGCCCGCCAGGGCCTCGGCTTTTTGCCTGGCCAGCCGGCGCACCAGCTCCACCGCCGGTTCGTCATCCAGGCGCCGCTCGTCTATATCGGGGCTTGCCCAGGTGAAGGGCAGGCGCAGGCGCGCAAGCAGTTCGCGGCGGTAGGCAGAGCTGGAAGCCAGTAACAGAGGAAGCATGGTAGACTCCTGAATCAGTTGAACAAATTCTATCACGCACGATGCCGCCGAATTTCCTTTGACAGGGGCGGGGGGCATCCCTAGAATGCTGCGCCTATGTTGAATGACCCGATTCCACCTCACGTTGACCCGCGCAAATTAGCCGATCGTGGCGTAACCCTTAACGGTTCGCTGCAACTCGCTGATTTGGAAAGACTCTGCGACCCGCTTTCCGACAATGTCGGTACGGTGCAGGCGAAGTTCGATTTTGAACGAGATGAACAGCACGTGGTGGTTATCCACAGCGAACTGGACGTCGAAGTCAAGATGGTTTGCCAGCGTTGTCTTGAGCTGGTCACCCTGCCGATCCACAGCGAATGTACATACGCCGTGGTGAAGGAGGGTGCGAATACCCAGTCGTTGCCGAAAGGCTATGACGTGCTGGAACTGGGCGAAGATCCTTTGGATCTGCAGGCATTGATCGAGGAGGAGCTTCTGCTCGCCTTGCCAATCGTGCCTGCTCATCATCCGGAAGAATGCCAGCAGCCGGCGGGCGCAGACGAGCCCGAATCGAGCAAGGACGAGGTATCGCGGTCCAACCCGTTCAGTGTTTTGGCGCAGTTAAAGCGTGACCCAAACGTTTAGGAGTTAATCAATTATGGCTGTTCAGCAGAACAAAAAATCCCGCTCTGCCCGTGACATGCGCCGTTCGCACGACGCTCTGTCGGAAAACGCGCTGTCGGTAGAGAAAACCACCGGTGAAGTACACCTGCGTCACCACGTATCGCCAGAAGGCGTATACCGTGGTCGCAAAGTGGTCGACAAGGGCGCTGACGAGTAATCCTTGTCCGCTCAGATCATCGCGATCGACGCAATGGGCGGGGACTTCGGTCCCCGCAGCATTGTTCAGGCTAGCATTGCCTGCCTTTCGGCTACCCCCTCGCTGCACCTGACCCTCGTCGGTCAACCCTCCCTCCTTGAAGATCTTGTCAGCGGCCTTGCGGCTGCGGATCGCGCGCGCCTGCAAATCGTGGCCGCCAGCGAGGTGGTCGGCATGGACGAGCGGCCATCCCAGGCGCTGCGCGGCAAGCCGGATTCGTCGATGCGCATCGCCCTCGAACTGGTGCGCGACGGCAAGGCCCAGGCCTGCGTCAGCGCCGGCAATACCGGGGCGCTGATGGCGCTCTCGCGTTTCGTGCTCAAGACACTGCCGGGTATCGACCGGCCGGCCATGGTGGCGGCGATCCCGACCCAGACCGGTTACTGCCAGTTGCTCGACCTTGGCGCCAACGTCGACTGCAGCGCCGAGAACCTCTACCAGTTCGCCGTGATGGGCTCGGTGGCCGCCCAGGCCCTGGGTGTGCAGCGGCCGCGCGTGGCGCTGTTGAACATCGGTACCGAGGACATCAAGGGCAACCAGCAGGTCAAGCTGGCGGCCAGCCTGTTGCAGAACGCCCGCGGGCTCAACTACATAGGCTTCGTCGAAGGTGACGGGTTGTATCGTGGCGAAGCCGATGTTGTGGTGTGTGACGGGTTCGTCGGCAACATCCTGCTCAAGTCGAGCGAGGGGCTGGCGACGATGATCGGCGCGCGCATCGAGCAGTTGTTCAAGGGTGGCGTGTTGTCGCGGGCAGCCGGGGCCGTGGCCATGCCGCTGCTCAAGCGCCTGCAGGCCGACCTGGCACCGGCGCGGCACAATGGCGCGAGTTTCCTGGGGTTGCAGGGCATCGTCATCAAGAGCCATGGCTCGGCGGGGGTGCAGGGCTTCCAGAGTGCCATCCAGCGGGCGTTGATCGAGATCCAGGAAAACCTGCCGCAGCGCTTGCATGGGCGGCTCGAGGACCTGCTGTTGTAGCCTGTGCCGGCCCCTTCGCGGGTAAACCCGCTCCCACAGGTGCTCCACAACCTTCAGGTCTGTGGTAACCCTGTGGGAGCGGGTTTACCCGCGAAAGGGCCGGTGCTGAAGGAATAAAGACCTTAGGCATATCGCCGCTGAAGTGCTTAAATGTGACCGCTTGGTCTGCGTCTCCATCCAAGCTTTCAGATTCCGCGCCTGGCCCAAAGCCCGGCGCACCCTATCCGACGACAAGATCATAAGGGCTTGTTCAATGTCTGCATCTCTCGCATTCGTCTTTCCCGGTCAAGGTTCCCAGTCGCTGGGCATGCTCGCCGAGCTCGGCGCCGAGAAGCCAGTGATCATCGAAACCTTCAAGGAAGCGTCCGAGGCACTCGGTTACGACCTGTGGAAGCTGGTCCAGGAAGGCCCGGAAGAACAACTCAACCAGACCGACAAGACCCAGCCGGCCATCCTCACCGCGTCCATCGCGCTGTGGCGCCTGTGGCTGGAAGAGGGCGGTGCCAGGCCGGCCTTCGTCTCCGGTCACAGCCTGGGTGAATACAGCGCCCTGGTTGCCGCCGGCAGCCTGAGCCTGAAAGATGCCGTGCGCCTGGTCGAGCGCCGTGGCCAGCTGATGCAGGAAGCCGTGCCGGCCGGTCATGGCGCCATGGCCGCCATTCTCGGCCTGGATGACGCCGTGGTCGTGGAAATCTGCGCCGAAGCGGCCGAAGACCAGGTGGTCAGCGCGGTCAACTTCAACTCGCCAGGCCAGGTGGTCATCGCCGGCAACAAGGCCGCCGTCGATCGCGCCATCGAGCTGTGCAAGGCCAAGGGTGCCAAGCGCGCCCTGCCGCTGGCGGTCAGCGTGCCGTCGCACTGCGCGCTGATGAAGCCGGCTGCCGAGCGCTTTGCCGAGTCGGTCAACGCCATCGAGTGGCACGCCCCGCAAATTCCCGTGGTGCAGAACGTCACCGCTGCCGTTGCCGCTGACCTCGATGCCCTCAAGCACGACCTGCTGGCGCAGCTGTACCAGCCAGTGCGCTGGGTCGAATGCGTGCAGACCCTGGCCGCTAACGGTGCAGTCAACCTGGTCGAGTGCGGCCCGGGCAAGGTCCTGGCTGGCCTGAACAAGCGTTGCGCCGATGGCGTGACCACCTACAACCTCAATACCCCTGACGCCGTCGCCGCCACCCGCGCGGCACTGGCCTGATTTGGAGAAGCTTGCATGAGCCTGCAAGGTAAAGTTGCACTGGTCACCGGCGCCAGCCGTGGCATTGGCCAGGCCATCGCCCTCGAGCTGGGCCGCCAGGGCGCGACCGTGATTGGCACCGCCACTTCGGCCTCCGGCGCCGAGCGCATTGCTGCCACCCTGAAAGAACACGGCATCACCGGTACCGGCATGGAACTGAACGTGACCAGCGCCGAGTCGGTTGAAGCTGTGCTGGCCGCCATCGGCGAGCAGTTCGGCGCACCGGCCATCCTGGTCAATAACGCCGGTATCACCCGTGACAACCTCATGCTGCGCATGAAGGACGACGAGTGGTTCGACGTGATCGATACCAACCTGAACAGCCTCTACCGTCTGTCCAAGGGCGTGCTGCGTGGCATGACCAAGGCACGTTGGGGCCGTATCATCAGCATCGGCTCGGTCGTCGGTGCCATGGGCAACGCCGGCCAGGCCAACTACGCGGCCGCCAAGGCCGGCCTGGAAGGCTTCAGCCGCGCCCTGGCGCGTGAAGTGGGCTCGCGTGGCATCACCGTCAACTCGGTGACCCCGGGCTTCATCGACACCGACATGACCCGCGAACTGCCAGAAGCGCAGCGCGAAGCCCTGCAGACCCAGATCCCGCTGGGCCGCCTGGGCCAGGCAGACGAAATCGCCAAGGTGGTTTCGTTCCTGGCATCCGACGGCGCAGCCTACGTAACCGGCGCCACCGTGCCGGTCAACGGCGGGATGTACATGTAACACTGCAACTCAATGTGACGGATTTCGTAAAAAAAGAGTCATACTGCGAGCCTAAAATCCGTTATAAAGCTGCAACCAGATTCCAGGCAGCGGGTGTGGTGACTGGTGTGAAGGTGCGTTTAGCTTGAAAAGCGAACGTCTTTCTATAAAATTAGCCACCGGCCAGCTGCCTGACATATATCCATTAGGAGTAAACCTAGGTATGAGCAACATCGAAGAACGCGTCAAGAAAATCGTCGCCGAGCAACTGGGCGTCAAGGAAGAGGAAGTGACTCTCGAGAAGTCCTTCGTCGATGACCTGGGTGCCGATTCGCTTGACACCGTTGAGCTGGTGATGGCTCTGGAAGAGGAATTCGAGACCGAAATCCCTGACGAAGAAGCCGAGAAGATCACTACCGTTCAAGCTGCTGTAGACTACGTCAAAGCCCACCAGGCCTAAGACGCTGTAGTCGACGCTTCTTGTCGGGAAAAACCGCACTGCCTTTGCCGGCGTGCGGTTTTTTCTTTGCGAGCACCCTGCGTTTTGCAGATCGGGCTCGTTCACCGGGTACCAAGAGCTTGTTGCCATTTCATTCCATTGCTTGAATGCAATGGCAAGAAACTCTGTCATTAGAAAAGGAGAGTACTGTGTCGCGTAGACGCGTCGTGGTCACCGGTATGGGTATGCTGTCGCCACTGGGTACTGATGTACCGAGCACCTGGCAGGGCATTCTGGCTGGCCGCAGTGGCATCGGTCCGATCGAACACACGGACCTGTCTGCCTACTCCACCCGTTTTGGCGGCTCGGTGAAAGGCTTCGAGGTCGAGCAATACCTGTCGGCCAAAGAGGCCCGCAAGCTCGACCTGTTCATCCAGTACGGCCTGGCGGCCGGGTTCCAGGCAGTGCGTAATGCCGGCCTGGAAGTCACCGACGCCAACCGCCAGCGTATTGGCGTGGCCATGGGCTCGGGTATCGGCGGCCTGACCAACATCGAAGAAACCAGCCGCACCCTGCACGATTCGGGGCCGCGTCGCATTTCGCCGTTCTTCGTGCCTGGCTCGATCATCAACATGATCTCCGGCTTCCTGTCGATCCACCTGGGGCTGCAAGGGCCGAACTACGCCATCGCCACCGCGTGCACCACTGGTACCCACTGCATCGGCATGGCCGCGCGCAACATCGCCTACGGTGAAGCCGACGTGATGATCGCCGGCGGCGCCGAAATGGCCGCCTGCGGCCTGGGCATGGGCGGCTTCGGTGCCTCCCGTGCACTGTCCACTCGCAACGACGAGCCGACCCGGGCCAGCCGCCCGTGGGACAAGGGCCGTGACGGCTTCGTGCTGTCCGACGGTGCCGGTGCCCTGGTGCTCGAAGAGCTGGAGCACGCCAAGGCCCGCGGCGCGACCATCTATGCCGAGCTTGTCGGCTTCGGCATGAGCGGTGACGCCTACCACATGACTTCGCCACCCGACACCGGTGAAGGCGCTGCCCGCTGCATGGCCAACGCCCTGCGTGATGCCGGCATCCAGCCGGAAGAGGTCAGCTACATCAACGCCCATGGCACCTCGACCCCTGCTGGCGACGTGGCCGAAGTGGCGGCGATCAAGCGTGTGTTCGGTGAGCATGCCTACAAGCTGGCGGTCAGCTCGACCAAGTCGATGACCGGCCACCTGCTGGGCGCCGCCGGTGCCGTGGAAGCGATCTTCAGCGTGCTGGCGATCAACAGCCAGATGGCTCCGCCCACCATCAACCTGGACGAGCCGGACGAAGGCTGCGACCTCGACTTCGTACCGCACCAGGCACGCAGCATGCCGATCGATGTGGTGCTGTCCAACTCGTTCGGCTTTGGCGGCACCAACGGTTCGCTGGTATTCCGCCGGTTCGCCGATTGATGCAAAGCTGGATCGATGGCCAGCCGGCGGCTGCAGTCAACCTGCAGAACCGCGGCCTGGCCTACGGCGATGGGCTGTTCGAGACCATCGCCGTGCGCGGCGGCCGGCCCAGCCTGCTGGACGGCCACCTCGCACGCCTGGCGCTGGGCTGCCAGCGCCTGGCAATCAGTGCCGACCTGGCGCTGGTGCGCGACGAACTCCTGCGCTATGCCAGCCAGTTCGGTGATGGCGTAGCCAAACTCATCCTTACTCGTGGTGACAGCCAGCGCGGTTACGCACCGGTTGCCGGTGCCGCGCCGCGCCGTATTCTGCAGGGCAGCCCGTTGCCCAGCTATCCTGTCGAACATGCCGAGCACGGCGTGCGCCTGTTCCCGTGTCAGACCCGGCTTGGGGAACAACCGCTGCTGGCCGGCCTCAAACACCTCAACCGCCTGGAGCAGGTGCTGGCCCGTGCCGAATGGCAGGACAGCGAACATGCCGAAGGCCTGATGCGTGATGGGCAGGGCAGGGTGATCGAAGGGGTGTACAGCAATCTGTTCCTGGTGCGCGATGGCGTGCTGCTCACGGCCGACCTCAGCCGCTGTGGCGTCGCTGGCGTGATGCGGGCCGCGTTGCTGGAACAGGCAGCGCTGCTGGGCATCCCGGTGCAGGTCTGCGACCTGCCGTTCGACGCGCTGGAGCAGGCAGATGAAGTATTTGTCTGCAACAGCGTCTACGGTGTCTGGCCCGTGCGTGGCGTTGCCGCGCTAAACTGGTCGCCGGGCCCGCTCACCCGTAAACTGCAGGCCGTTGCCCGTACGTTACTGGAAACCTGAATTCGTGAGACGTAAATTCCTGCTGCTGCTGGAAATGGGCTTGATCCTCGCCGGCCTTGCCGTGGGCTGGTCGGCCTGGAAGGTCAACTCGGTCCTGGAGCAGCCCCTGCACGTGACGCAGGAGCGCCTGCTCGACGTGCCCAATGGCACCACCCCCAATCGCATGTTCTATCGCATGCAGAACGAAGGGTTGCTCGACGACGCCGTCTGGTTGCGTCTGTACTGGCGCTTCAACATGGCCGGCACCCCGCTGCACACTGGCGAGTACCGCCTGACCCCCGGCATGACCGTGGAGCAGCTGTTCGATGCCTGGCGTCGGGCCGACGTGGTGCAGTACAACCTGACCCTGGTCGAAGGCTGGACCTTCCGCCAGGTGCGTTCGGCCGTGGCCAAGCATGAAAAGATCAAGCATACGCTGGATGGGCTGTCCGATTCGGAAGTGATGGACAAGCTCGGCCATACCGGTGTGTTCCCCGAGGGGCGCTTCTTCCCGGACACCTACCGCTTCGTGCGTGGCATGAGCGACGTCGAGTTGCTGCAGCAGGCCTACATGCGCCTGGACGAAGTGCTGGCCAAGGAGTGGGCCGAGCGCACCACCGACCTGCCATACCGTGACCCGTACCAGGCGCTGATCATGGCCTCGCTGGTAGAGAAGGAGACCGGCATTCCCCAGGAGCGCGGGCAGATCGCCGGCGTTTTCGTGCGGCGCCTGCGCCTGGGCATGATGCTGCAGACCGACCCTACCGTGATCTACGGCATGGGTGAGCGTTACAACGGCAAGATCACCCGCGCCGACCTGCGCGAGCCGACGCCCTACAACACCTACACCATCACCGGCTTGCCGCCGACCCCGATCGCCATGGTCGGTCGCGAAGCGATTCACGCGGCGCTCAACCCGTCCGATGGCACCAGCCTGTACTTCGTCGCCCGTGGCGATGGCAGCCACGTGTTTTCCGACGACCTCGACGACCACAACTCGGCGGTGCGCGAGTTCCAGCTCAAGCGCCGTGCGGACTACCGCTCCAGCCCCGCGCCGCAATCGCAGCCAGAGCCGCAGCCGCAGCCACAACCCCAACCCCAACCACAACCAAGTACCGACGAGGCCGAACAGCCCGAGGCGCCTGCCGACGAGTCTACCGCGCAGCCAGCGCCCGACCAGCCGCCTGTGCAGGACGCCCCTGCCGGCGGCGCGCAAGCGGCCGAACGGCCGATGCCTGACGAACAACATTAAGGACTGCCTGTGAGCGGCTTGTTTATTACTTTGGAAGGCCCCGAAGGCGCGGGCAAGAGCACCAACCGCGACTACCTGGCTGCGCGCCTGTGCGAGCAGGGCCTGGACGTGGTGCTGACCCGTGAGCCCGGCGGCACGCCGCTGGCCGAAAAGGTGCGCGAGCTGCTGCTGGCGCCCAGCGATGAAAGCATGGCGGCCGATACCGAACTGTTGCTGGTGTTCGCTGCGCGTGCCCAGCACCTGGCGCAGGTGATCCGGCCGGCGCTGGCCCGCGGGGCGGTTGTCTTGTGTGACAGGTTTACCGATGCCACTTACGCCTACCAGGGCGGCGGGCGCGGTTTGTCGGTCGAGCGGATCGCCACCCTGGAGCAATTCGTTCAGGGTGACCTGCGCCCGGACCTGACCCTGGTCTTTGACCTGCCGGTCGAAGTGGGCCTGGCTCGCGCCGCCGCCCGTGGCCGCCTGGACCGTTTCGAGCAGGAAGGCCAGGCGTTCTTCGAAGCGGTGCGTCAGGCCTACCTGCAGCGCGCCAATCGCGAACCACAGCGCTATAGCCTGCTCGATGCCGCCCAGCCTCTGGAGGCCGTACAGCGCTCCATCGATGCGTTGCTACCAGGCATCGTGGAGCGTTGCCGTGGCTGAGGCCTATCCCTGGCAGCAGGCACTCTGGCAACAATTGGCTGGCCGCAGCCAGCACGCTCACGCCTACCTGCTGCATGGGCCGCAGGGCATCGGCAAGCGGGCCTTGGCCGAGCGCCTGATGGCCCGCCTGCTGTGCCAGCAGCCCCAGGGCCTGGAGGCCTGTGGCGGGTGCAAGTCCTGCTTGCTGCTCAAGGCTGGTAGCCACCCGGACAACTTCGTCCTCGAGCCCGAAGAAGCCGACAAGCCGATCAAGGTTGACCAGGTGCGCGAGTTGGTGGCCTTCGTGGTGCAGACCGCGCAGTTGGGTGGGCGCAAGGTGGTACTGATCGAGCCGGTGGAAGCGATGAACGTCAACGCCTCCAACGCCCTACTCAAGAGCCTCGAAGAACCCTCCGGCGATACCGTGTTGCTGCTGGTCACCCACCAGCCCAGCCGCCTGTTGCCTACCATCAAGAGCCGGTGCCAGCAGGTCGCCTGCCCGCAGCCCAGCCTGGCCCAGAGCCAGGCCTGGCTGGCTGGCGCGCTGCCCGACAGTGACGAGGCCGAGCGCGACGAGTTGCTGACCCTGGCTGCCGGTTCGCCGCTGATGGCGGTCAGCTTGCAGGCGCAAGGCGTGCGCGAGCAGCGCGCGCTGGTCACCGACGGGGTGAAGAAGCTGCTCAAGCAGCAGCAATCGCCCAGCCAGCTGGCCGATGCCTGGAACGGTGTACCGCTGTTGCTGCTGTTCGACTGGTTCTGCGATTGGGCGCACTTGATCCTGCGCTACCAATTGACCCAGGACGAGGAGGGGCTAGGCTTGGCCGATATGCGCAAGGTGGTGCAGTACCTGGCGCAGAAGAGCCGCCAGGCCAAGGTGCTGGAGGTGCAGGCATGGATCCTGGAACAGCGCCAGAAGGTGCTGGGCAAGGCCAACCTCAACCGCGCCCTGCTGCTTGAATCGCTGCTGGCCCACTGGCTGCAGTTGCCGGGCGCCCGCTGATTTTCATTTTTTCATGTGTGTCGTTATCCCATGCTCGTAGATTCCCATTGCCATCTCGACCGTCTAGACCTGAGCGCCCACCAGGGCTCCCTCGATGCTGCCCTGCAGGCGGCGCGTGAGCGCGGGGTCGGGCATTTCCTGTGTATTGGCGTCAGTGCCGAGAATGCTGGTGCGGTGAAGGCGCTGAGCGAGCGCTACGCCGATGTCGATTGCTCGGTGGGCGTGCACCCGCTGGACCTGGCGCCGGGCGAAACGCCGGCGCTGGAATGGCTGCTGCGCGAACTGGCTCACCCACATGTGGTGGCGATTGGTGAAACCGGGCTGGATTACCACTACGAGCCGGAAGCAGCCGAGTTGCAGCAAGCCTCGTTCCGCCTGCACCTGGAGGCCTCGCGGCAGACCGGCAAGCCGGTGATCGTGCATACCCGTGCGGCGCGTGCCGATACCCTGGCGCTGCTGCGCGAGGCCAACCTGCCGCAGGCCGGCGTGCTGCACTGCTTCACCGAAGACTGGGACATGGCCAAGGCGGCGCTGGACCTGGGGTATTACATTTCGTTGTCTGGCATCGTTACCTTCCGCAATGCCGATGCCCTGCGTGAAGTGGCGCGGCAGGTGCCGGTCGATCGTTTGCTGGTGGAGACGGATTCGCCGTACCTGGCGCCGATCCCGCATCGGGGCAAGCCGAATTTGCCGCAGTACGTGCGTGAGGTGGCGGAGTACGTGGCTTCGTTGCGCGGGGCCAGTTATGAGCAGTTGGCCGAACAGACCACTGCCAACTTCAAGCGCTTGTTCCCGTTGGCGCGGGTGGCCTGACAGCAACTCTTCAAAATACAAAGCCTGAGCGCTCTTGCTCTTGCTTCAGCTTTTGCTTTCAAGCGCGCGATAGTTCAGGCGCCGCCGATTGCGACTTCAGGAGGCCGAGCGAAGGGATTGCGGAGGGAGGTGACGGGCATCCATGCCCGTCACCTCCCTCCGCAAGACCTGCGTTCGGCCTCCTGAAGTCGCGAAGATCAAGATCAAAAGCAAGATCAAAAGCCAGAGCAAGATCAAAAGCTCAGCACGAGCCTCGAGTGGGCGGCCCGTCACGTAAGCAAAAAAAACCCGGGTTCTGGGGGGGGAATCCGGGTTAAGACCATTAGGAGTAAAACAAAGGTACGCGGTCCCTGAGCACCTTTATCGGCGCGCCACTTGGGGGGGATGCGCCGCGCCAACACTTCAAGTATTGGTCAGCTTTGGCGCAGTGCCAGTGCATATTGATCGTTTTTTAAACAGATTTGGAATACGCCAACGTTTCATTCCTCCCGCAGCGCATGGCCGTAAGCATCATGAAACACAGACATGCTTGGATGATCCGTGCAATTTCCCGCAAGTTAGGCATAATAAACCGCTTCGATTGTCATCCAGTCCTTCCTATGCAGAAAGAACCTCGTAAGGTCCGTGAGTTTCGCCGTCGCGAACAGGAAATCCTCGACACCGCGCTCAAACTGTTTCTCGAACAGGGTGAAGACAGCGTCACCGTCGAGATGATCGCTGACGCCGTGGGCATCGGCAAAGGCACGATCTACAAGCACTTCAAGTCCAAGGCGGAGATCTACCTGCGCCTGATGCTCGACTACGAGCGCGACCTGAACGCGCTGTTGCATTCGGCCGACGTCGATCGCGACAAGGAAGCCCTGTCGCGAGCCTACTTCGAGTTCCGCATGCGCGATCCGCAGCGTTACCGGCTGTTCGACCGCCTGGAAGAAAAGGTGGTCAAGGGCAACCAGGTACCGGAAATGGTCGAACAGTTGCACAGCATCCGTGCCTCCAACTTCGACCGCCTGACCCAGCTGATCAAGGGCCGTATCAGCGAAGGCAAGCTCGAAGACGTGCCGCCGTATTTCCATTATTGCGCCGCCTGGGCGCTGGTGCACGGCGCCGTGGCGCTGTACCACTCGCCGTTCTGGAGCAATGTGCTGGAGGACCAGGAAGGCTTCTTCCAGTTCCTGATGGACATTGGCGTGCGCATGGGCAACAAGCGCAAGCGCGACCCGGAACCTTCCAACTGAGATAGTGCAGGCTTTCCCTGAAGCCTGCCAGTCAGCGTTATTGGGGCCGCTTTGCGGCCATCGCAGGCAAGCCAGCTCCCACATTTACAGCGCAGATCTCAAGTGTTGCGCGATCCTGTGGGAGCTGGCTTGCCTGCGATGGGCTGCGCAGCAGCCCCATGACTGACATGCCTGCTTCCACAACAGCACGGCGACACCGACAGCGGCAAAAAGGATAGGGCTTGCAAAAACCTGATTTATGAGTCAGGTTTTGCCAGCCCCCATCATCCATGCCGGAGTCATTCATGATCGTCGATCGTCAAGGCAGGCGTTTTCGCAACCTGCGCGTCAGCCTGACGGCTGCCTGTAATTATGCCTGCACCTACTGTGTGCCAGACGGCAAGCGCCTGGTGGCAGCACAGGACGAACTGCCGGCGGATGCCCTGGCCCGTGGTGTGGCCTACCTGATCGAAGCCGCCGGCATCGAACGCTTGCGCATCACCGGTGGTGAGCCATTGGTCAGTCCGCGGCTGGATGCCTTCCTGGCCGCCGTGGCCAAGCTCGACCTTGACGATATCTCGCTGACTACCAATGGCCAGCTGCTGACGCGCAAGTTGCCCCAGTTGCAGGCGGCAGGTATCCGCCGATTGAACGTTTCCCTCGACACCCTCAACCCACATGCTTTCCGCCATATCGCCCGGGGCGGCGACCTGGCCAGCGTGCTGGCGGGTATGCAGCAGGCCAGCGCCATGGGCATGCAGATCAAGGTGAACATGGTGCCGATGCGCGGGCACAACCTCGATCAGGTGCTGCCGCTGCTGGATTACTGCCTTGAGCGCGGCTTCGAACTGCGCTTCATCGAGCTCATGCGCATGGGCCACCTGGCCCGTGACCACAACGCCTTCCTGCAGCAGTTCGTCGGCCTCGATCAACTGCTCGCACTGATCGCTGGCAAGCATGCCTACGTTCAGGTCGACGCGCCGCTGGATGCCACCGCCTTGCGTTATCAGGTACCCGGCAAGGGCCACTTTGGCGTGATCGCCAACGAAAGCGTACCGTTCTGCCGCACCTGTTCGCGGCTGCGCCTGTCCTCCACGGGCTGGCTGCACGGTTGCCTGTCGTCAGGCAATCGCCATTTCGTCGGCGATCTGCTGGAAAAACCGCGGCATCAGGCGCTGCCAGCCCTGCAGCGCTTGCTGGTCAAGGCCCTGGCAGACAAGCAGGACCTGGCGTTTTCCGGCGATGTGATGGTGATGAAGGTGATCGGTGGCTGAAGCTGGCGCAAAAGCTGCATCCGCCGGCTATTCGCCGGTTTTTCGTCGCCGGCCACTGGAGGAAAGATGCGTAGCCTGGTTTTGCTGCTGGCGCTGATGGCGCTGGGCGGTTGCATGAATGTCAGCGATATGGGCGAGGGCGTCCGTTACCACATGAGCGATGCCGGTCTGCTGGACCATAGCGATACCCGGCGCACCCTGTCGATCCGCCTGCAGCCCGATTCGTTCATCTTCATCGGCCAGGGCGCGTTCGTGCCCCCGGGCAAGGGGCCGGTGCCGCGGCAGAACGCGGTGGCCGAGCAGGCCTACAAGAGCTTCGTCGAGTATTTCCCGCTGGTACGCCGTGCCCAAGGGCCACTGGGCCTGGAAGAGGCCATCGCCCAGGCGCGTTCGGTGGGTGCCGACTACGTGCTGTACACCCGCTTCGCCCGGACCGACGACCGTATCGGCAATGGCGACGAGTGGTATGACGAACAAGCGGTCGACCGCCTGGGCTGGGACACCGGCGTGGTGCAGATGATGCTCATCGAAACCAGCACCCGCTACCTGATCGACACTGCGCGTATCAAGAGCCGTGGCGGTTTGTTGACGTTCCACGATAAAACCCCGGAGGATTTGCTTGGCGCGCCGATGCGCGAGTACGCTCGTAGCCTTCTGGGTGTGAGTGAATGAGGCAAGCGTGATGAGCGATTCCGGCAAGGCCAATGATCTTCTGGCGCAGATTCCCAAGGCCAAGGGCCTGCCGCCGGTGCATCTGTGGAACCCGGATTTCTGCGGTGACATCGACATGCGCATCGCCCGTGATGGCACCTGGTACTACCTGGGTACGCCGATCGGTCGCAAGCCGATGGTGCGGCTGTTTTCCACCATCATCCGCCGCGATGGCGATGACTACTTCCTGATTACCCCGGTAGAGAAGGTGGGCATCCGCGTCGACGATGCGCCGTTCGTGGCCGTGGCGCTGGACGTGGAAGGTGAGGGTGAGCAGCAGGTGCTGCGCTTCACCAGCAATGTCGAGGACCAGGTCGAAGCCGGGCCGGCCAACCCGCTGCGCGTGGTGATCGACCCGGTCACGCAGGAGCCATCGCCGTATGTGCTGATGCGCAGCAACCTCGAGGCGCTGATTCATCGCAATGTGTTCTACCAGTTGGTGGAGCTGGCGGTGCCGCGTGAGATCGACGGGGAAGAGTGGCTTGGGGTCTGGAGCCACGGTGAGTTTTATCCGATCGGGCGTAGCAGCTGAGATATCTGGTGCCTGCACCGGCCTTTTCGCGGGCTCGCCCGCTCCCACAGGGTTTTCTACAGGCTTCAAGGGTGTGGGAGCGGGCAAGCCCGCGAAGAGGCCGGCACAGGCAATAATCGGCCTCTTGGTTTTTCCCCGAATTGGTCATTTGTCTCTCTGCCCCACAGGCCTAACCTGCAGGCAATTGCCATCCAGGAGAAGCCCCCCATGAAACCCTTCAGTATCATCCTTTTCGCCCTGCTCGCCGCTCAAACCCCTGCCTGGGCGCACGGCGACGCTGCCGACCAGGTCAAGGTCCTGCAGCAGCAACAACCCTCGAACGCCCCCGGCAAGAGCGCTGTGATGCTCACCGTCAGCTACGCCCCCGGCCAGGCATCACCCGCGCATCAGCACCCGGGCGCAGTGATGGCCTACGTGCTGGAAGGGGCAGTGGTATCGAAGCTCGATAACGAGCCGGAGAAAACCTACAAGGCCGGTGAATACTGGTACGAAGCCCCGGGTACCGTGCACAGCGTGTCACGCAACGCCAGTCAGAAGCAGTCAGCCAAGTTGCTGGTCTGGAGCCTGGTGGATGAAGGCAGTGCGGTCACATTGCCCTATCCGGCAGCAGGCTCGGAGCGCTGAGCCTGCCGCAGCCGGGTTGTCACTTCCTGCATCAGGTTCGGGTCCAGTACCTGGCAAGGCGCGACCTGTGCGTTGCTGGTGTAGAACGGCGGCAGATTTTGCGCCAGTCGAGCAACGTCCTTGGCAGTGCAGCCTGTTGGCAGCAACACATATTGCAGGCTGGAGGGGAAGGACGGCGCGGTGTACCGTTCCAGGGTGGAGCCATAGGCGCCAAGGGTCATGACCGCCTCGCTGCCGGCCGGGTCCGGAAAACGGAGCAGGACGAATGTGCAGTAACGGGGGTGGGTGAGATGCTGGTGTGCTTCGTCGCGGACCTGTGGGTCGTCATGGTTCATCAGGTTCCAGCGTAACGCGGCGTAGCTGCGAGTGGTCTCCATGAACGCAGTGCGAATGGGGGAGCGCGTTTCGTCACCGCCCAGGCAGGCCAGCAGATTGCCGAATGGGTCCAGCAAGGCTACGGCGTTGCACGTATCTGCCGCGAGCGCTGTGTCGACCAATGGCTCGGCCAGTTCGATGCCGGGCAGGCGAGGGTCTGCACTTTTGATGCGCAGGCTCCATGGGCTCAAGCCCGCCAGGGCCTGGCGTACCAAGCTCCGGCTGGGTAGGGCGATCGGGTCTTTCAGGGCAGAGGGCGGCAGGCCGGCGTTGCTGCTTTCGTCGTGCACGTGGTTCACGCTGGCTTCGAACAACGAACGGGTAAGGCACATCGTTGCGGCATCGATGCGTTCGCCGGCGTAGATCGGCCCTTGCGCCGGCCCGACATAGTCGCGATCAAAAGGGCTGCCGACAGCATAGTAGCCCCACGTGGCTTGCGCGCGCAGACGAAGTGCGGCCGGCAGGCCGGGGAATTCGAAGCGGCCGTCATGATTGATGCCGGCAAAGGTGTCGAGCGCACTTACCGCAACATTGAAGCCGGCAGTCAGCAAGGCACCTGCGCACATGGCGCAGGGGTCGAGCGTGGTGATGACGGTCAGTTCATGCGCGGGGGGTAGGGCAAGGCGCTGCTGGTTGTCGAAATACCAGTCGACCAGCCGGCGCTCACCATGCCCCGTTGGGTCGTGAAGCCTGAATGCGGGTTGCGCCTGGCTGGCAGAGGGCTCCAGCACGCGGTTGTGCAGGGCGACCAGTACCTTGCCAGTGGCATTTTCTATGATGCAGCCACCCACGGCGAACGTTGCTTGTCGGCTAGCCAGGAGGGCCTGGTTGGCGGCGATTGCTACCGCTTGCTGAGCGTTCTGGGTGAAATCGTTGGCTTTCATGCTTGCCTGTGCTCGTCGAGGGATCTCGGACGATACAGCAGCCGTGCGCTGGCATGAGGGGATAAGTGCAACAAAAAACCTCCAGTGCTTGCGCATCTGGAGGTTTTCAATGTTTGGCTCCGCGACCTGGACTCGAACCAGGGACCCAATGATTAACAGTCATTTGCTCTACCGACTGAGCTATCGCGGAATCTGTGCGTATCTTACTGATTGCCTAGGGGAAGTCAAGCCACCCCTAGGCAAAACAATGAGTTACAGCACCTGCACGATAGCTTTGGTCACCACGTGGATGTTGCTCTGGTTCAGCGCGGCCACGGCGATGCGGCCGGTGTCCAGCGCATAGATGCCGAACTCGTTCTTCAGGCGGGCGACCTGTTCGACGGTCAGGCCCGAGTACGAGAACATGCCAACCTGGCGGCCAACGAAGCTGAAGTCGCGGTTGGCGCCATATTCGGCCAGCAGCGAAACCATCTGCTTGCGCATGCCGTGGATGCGCTCGCGCATTTCGGCCAGCTCGGTTTCCCACATCTGGCGCAGTTCGGCGCTGTTCAGCACGGTGGCAACGATGGTTGCACCGTGGGTCGGCGGGTTGGAGTAGGTGGTGCGGATCACGCGCTTGACCTGCGACAGCACGCGGGTGCTCTCGTCCTTGGAGGCGGTGACGATCGACAGCGCACCGACGCGCTCGCCGTACAGCGAGAACGACTTGGAGAACGAGCTGGACACGAAGAACTCCAGGCCCGACTCGGCGAACAGGCGCACGGCGAAGGCGTCTTCGGCGATACCGTCACCGAAGCCCTGGTAGGCCATGTCGAGGAACGGCACGTGGCCCTTGGCCTTGACCACTTCCAGGACGTTTTTCCAGTCGTCCAGGCTCAGGTCGACGCCAGTCGGGTTGTGGCAGCAGGCGTGCAGCACCACGATCGAGCCGGACGGCAGGTTGTTCAGGTCTTCGAGCATGCCGGCGCGGTTGACGTCGTTGGTCGGCGCGTCGTAGTAGCGGTAGTTCTGCACCGGGAAGCCGGCCGATTCGAACAGCGCGCGGTGGTTTTCCCAGCTCGGGTCGCTGATGGCAACCACGGCGTCAGGCGACACACGCTTGAGGAAGTCGGCACCAATCTTCAGCGCGCCGGTACCGCCAACGGCCTGCACGGTAACCACGCGGCCGGCGGCCAGCAGTGGCGACTCGGCGCCGAACAGCAGCTTTTGTACAGCCTGGTCGTAGGTGGCGATGCCGTCGATCGGCAGGTAGCCGCGCGAGGCGTGCTGGGCGGCACGCTGGGTCTCGGCTTCGATCACGGCGCGCAGCAGCGGAATGCGGCCTTCCTCATTGCAGTACACGCCCACGCCCAGATTGACCTTGTCGGTACGTGGGTCGGCGTTGAATGCTTCGTTGAGGCCCAGAATAGGGTCGCGGGGTGCCAGCTCGACAGCGGAAAACAGGCTCATTGTTACCTTGGCTCTGATTGGAGTGTGATAGGACGTACACGCTCCAGCCCGAATGCACTGAAGCGGTGCACAAACGGGGAGTCAGTATAGTGATACCGACCGGTCACCGCGACAGTCCGGCATCGCTTTTCCGGTCATTTGCGCAAATATTTTTCGACCATTGGTCTAATTGCCGGGTCCACCGTAACAAGCGCTCACAGCTGTGCCTTGAAAGCGCCCCCCGGCGGGCGCATTTGGGTATAGACTACTGGCTAAATTTACAGTTGCTGCAACACCGCGAGGTCCGTCATGTCCGAGTTCCAGCTCGTCACCCGTTTCCAGCCGGCCGGCGACCAGCCCGAGGCCATTCGCCAGATGGTCGAAGGCATCGAGGCGGGGCTGTCGCACCAGACGCTGCTCGGGGTGACCGGCTCGGGCAAGACCTTCAGCATCGCCAACGTCATTCAGCAGGTGCAGCGCCCGACTCTGGTGCTGGCGCCGAACAAGACCCTGGCCGCGCAGCTGTATGGCGAATTCAAGGCGTTTTTCCCCAACAATGCGGTGGAGTACTTCGTTTCCTACTACGACTACTACCAGCCTGAAGCCTACGTACCGTCGTCCGACACCTTCATCGAGAAGGACGCTTCGATCAACGACCACATCGAGCAGATGCGCCTGTCGGCGACCAAGGCGCTGCTGGAGCGGCGTGACGCGATCATCGTCACCACCGTGTCGTGCATCTACGGCCTGGGCAGCCCCGAGACCTACCTGAAAATGGTCCTGCACGTGGACCGCGGCGACAAGCTCGACCAGCGCGCGCTGCTGCGCCGCCTGGCCGACCTGCAATACACCCGCAACGAGATGGACTTTGCCCGCGCCACCTTCCGCGTGCGCGGCGATGTGATCGACATCTTCCCGGCCGAATCGGACCTCGAGGCCATCCGCATCGAACTGTTCGATGACGAGGTGGAGAACATCGCCGCCTTCGACCCGCTGACTGGCGAGGTCTTCCGCAAGCTGCCGCGTTTCACCTTCTACCCCAAGAGCCACTACGTCACCCCGCGGGAAACCCTGCTGGAGGCGGTGGAAGGCATCAAGGAAGAGCTCAAGGACCGCCTGGAGTACCTGCAGAAGGCCAACAAGCTGGTCGAGGCCCAGCGCCTGGAGCAACGCACCCGCTTCGATCTGGAGATGATCCTGGAGCTGGGCTACTGCAACGGCATCGAGAACTACTCGCGCTACCTGTCCGGGCGCCCGGCCGGGGCGCCGCCGCCCACCCTGTACGACTACCTGCCGCCCGATGCGCTGCTGGTGATCGATGAATCCCACGTCAGCGTTCCGCAGGTCGGCGCCATGTACAAGGGCGACCGCTCGCGCAAGGAAACCCTGGTCGAGTACGGCTTCCGCCTGCCTTCGGCGCTGGACAACCGGCCGATGCGTTTTGACGAGTGGGAAGATGTCAGCCCGCAGACCATCTTCGTGTCGGCCACCCCGGGCCCCTACGAGGGCGAGCACGCCGGGCGCGTGGTGGAGCAGGTGGTGCGCCCCACCGGCCTGGTCGACCCACAGGTGGAAGTACGCCCGGCGCTTACCCAGGTGGATGACCTGCTGTCGGAAATCCGCAAGCGCGTGGCACAGGGCGAGCGGGTGCTGGCCACCACGCTGACCAAGCGCATGGCCGAAGACCTCACCGACTACCTGGCCGACCACGACGTGCGGGTGCGTTACCTGCACTCGGACATCGACACCGTCGAGCGGGTGGAGATCATCCGCGACCTGCGCCTGGGTACCTTCGACGTGCTGGTGGGCATCAACCTGCTGCGTGAGGGCCTGGACATGCCCGAGGTGTCGCTGGTGGCGATCCTCGATGCCGACAAGGAAGGTTTCCTGCGCTCCGAGCGCTCGCTGATCCAGACCATCGGCCGTGCTGCGCGTAACCTCAATGGCCGGGCCATCCTGTATGCCGATAACATCACCGGTTCCATGCAGCGCGCCATCGACGAGACCGAGCGTCGTCGCGAGAAGCAGATCGCCTTCAACCAGGCCAATGGCATCGTGCCCAAAGGTGTGGTCAAGGACATCACCGACATCATGGAAGGCGCCACCGTGCCCGGCGCGCGCAGCAAGAAGCGCAAGGGCATGGCCAAGGCAGCGGAGGAGAGCGCCCGTTACGAGGCCGAGCTGCGCACGCCGGGCGAGATCACCAAGCGCATCAAGCAGCTGGAAGAGAAGATGATGCAGTTCGCCCGCGACCTGGAGTTCGAGGCCGCGGCGCAATTGCGCGACGAGATTGCCCAACTGCGCGAGCGGTTGATTACCAGCTGATTTTTTTACTGCCTGCACTGGCCTCTTCGCGGGTAAACCCGCTCCCACAGGATCGCTGTAATCCTTGAGCTCTGCGCAGTACCTGTGGGAGCGGGTTTACCCGCGAAGAGGCCGGCTCAGGCGACAACCCATTCAGTGGGTCTCCCCAGCCTTCAGCCCCTCCGGCAACTTGCGGGTCAACAACACCGCCACCATGCTCACCGCCAACCCGATCCCCACAAAGTGGAACGCATCGTTATAGGCCATGATCAACGCCTGCTGGTGAGTGATCTCGCTCAACTTGCCCAGCGCCGCATTGTCATTGCCCAGCCGCTCCGCCAGTTGCGCCAACCGCTCCGCCACCTGCGGGTTGCTCGGCACCACCGCCTCCCTCAGGTAATCGAAATACACCTTGGTCCGTGCATCCAGCAGCGTGGCCAGCAGCGCAATGCCGATCGCACCGCCCAGGTTACGCAGGATATTGAACAGGCTCGACGCCGAACCCGCATCCTGCGGCTGTATATACGCCGTGGCGATCAGCGAAATGGTCACCATGATCATTGGCTGGCCGATGGCACGGATGATCTGGATCTGGTTGAACTGCGGCCCTGCAAAGTCCGGGTTGAGCACCCCCGAGCCGAAACTGGCGGCGCCGAACAGGCAGAACCCCAGGGCACACAACACCTTGGGCGACACCACTTTCATCAGTTGCGGCACCAACGGGATCAGGAACAGCTGCGGGATACCCATCCACATGATCACCTCGCCAATCTGCAAGGCGTTGTAGCCCTGCACCTGAGCCAGGTACAGCGGCAGCAGGTAGATCGACCCGTACAAGCCCACTCCCATGCCCAGGCTGGCGATGCTCGACAGGCCAAAGTTGCGGTTGCCGAGGATGCGCAGGTTGATCAGCGGGTGTGGCTTGGAAAACTGCAGAATCACGAAGGTGATCAGGCTGACCAGGGCGATGCTGCCCAGGCCGACGATCAGCTGCGACTCCAGCCAGTCCTTGCGGTGGCCTTCCTCCAGGAACACCTGCAGGCAGCCAAGCCCCAGGCCCAGGGTGACGATGCCGGCGTAATCGGTGCTTTTCAGCAGTTCCCAGTGCGCGTCCTTCTTTTCCAGCCCGTACAGCAGCCCGGCGATCATCACCAGGCCCGGCGGGATATTGATGTAGAAAATATATTCCCAACCCCAGTTCTCGGTCAGCCAGCCGCCCAAGGTAGGGCCGATGGAGGGGGCGAAGGTGGCGGTCATGGCGAACATGGCCATGCCCTTGGCGCGGTGGTGTTCGGGCAGCTTGATCAGGGTCAGGGTGAAGGCCAGCGGGATCAGCGCACCGCCGGTAAAACCCTGCAGGGCGCGGAACAGGATCATGCTCTCGAGGTTCCAGGCCATCGAGCATAACAGCGACGACAACAGGAAACCGCCGGATACCCACACCGCCAGGCGCCGCGCCGACAGCAGCTGCACCAGCCAGGCGGTGAGCGGGATCATGATGATCTCCGCGACCAGGTAAGAGGTGGAAATCCACGAGCCTTCCTCCAGCGTCGCCGACAGCGCGCCCTGGATGTCCTTGAGCGACGAGTTGGTGATCTGGATGTCCAGCACCGCCATGAAGGCGCCAAGCATCACGCTCATTACCGCGATCCAGTCCCTCCGGGTCGGCTCTGCGGTGGGCCTGAGCAACTGGTCACCGGCCATTGCGGCCTTCGTCTTCGCTGCGCAGGTCGACGGTGGCGGTCACCGACATGCCAGGGCGGATGCGCCCGTGCAGTGGGTTGTCGGCGCGGAAGGTCAGCTTGACCGGGATGCGCTGCACCACCTTGGTGAAGTTGCCGGTGGCGTTGTCGGGCGGCAGCAGGCTGAACTGCGCGCCGGAGGCGGCGAACAGGCTGTCGACCCGGCCTTCGATCGGTGTGTCGGGGTAGCTGTCGAACAGCAGTTCGGCACGTTGGCCGGGCTGCATGCGGCCGATCTGGGTTTCCTTGAAGTTGGCCTGCACCCAGATGTCTTCGTCCGGCACGATCGACAGCAGGTAGGCACCGGCCTGTACCACCTGGCCATCGCGCGCGTTGCGCTGGCCGATGCTGCCGCTGATCGGTGCGCGGATTTCGCAGCGGGTCAGGTTCAGTTCGGCCTGGGCCAGGTCGGCGCGGGCGTTGGCGATCTGCGCGTCGAGGCGCTTGAGCTCGGCGGTCAGCGCATTGACCTGCTGGCGCTGGCTTTGCAGGTCGGCACGGGCCTTGTCGACCTGCGAGCCGGCGACATGGCTGTCCGCGGACAGGGTGGTGACCCGCTCTTCCGATACGAAACCTGGCTTGCGCAACTTCTCGGCGCGGCTCAGGTCCAGGCGCGAGCGGTCGAAGGTGGCCTGGTTGGCCGCCACCTGGGCCTGGCCGGCGGCGATCAGGCTGGCTTGCTGGGTCAGGCGGCTTTGCGCCTGCACCTGTTCGGCTTCGCGGGTGGCCAGGGCGGCGCGGGCGCGTTGCACGGCCAGTTCGAAGTCGGCGGCCTCCAGGCGCACCAGCAGGTCGCCTTTCCTGACGTGCTGGTTGTCCTCGACCCGCACCTCGTCGATGCGTGCGCCCAACTGGCTGGAAATGCGGGTGATCTCGCCCTGTACGTAGGCGTTGTCGGTGCTTTCGTAGAAGCGGCCCTTGAAGTACCAGTGGCCCAGGAAGGCGAGGGCGATGACGGCCACCAAAGTGAAGAAGACCAGCAGGCGGCGTTTGAGTTGGGCAGGCATGAGGACTATCGTTCCAGAAATGTAAATAAATTTAACAGCGGCACATGGCCGGTCGACAAGTGACGTTCGCGCCATTGCTGGAGCCCGGTGCCTGCCTCCTGCTAACATCCCGCCTTTGTTTCATCTTTCGTTCGAGACTCTCCATGACCACCGTACGCACGCGTATCGCGCCATCGCCTACCGGCGACCCCCATGTCGGCACCGCCTACATCGCCCTGTTCAACTACTGCTTTGCCAAGCAGCACGGCGGTGAGTTCATCCTGCGCATCGAAGACACCGACCAACTGCGCTCCACGCGCGAGTCGGAACAGCAGATCTTCGATGCCCTGCGCTGGCTCGGCATCGAATGGAACGAAGGCCCGGACGTCGGCGGCCCGCACGGCCCGTACCGGCAGAGCGAGCGTGGCGAGATCTACGCCAGGTACGCCAAGGAGCTGGTTGACGCCGGCCATGCCTTCTACTGCTTCTGCACCGCCGAAGAGCTGGAGCAGATGCGCGCCGAGCAGCAAGCCCGTGGCGAAACCCCGCGCTACGACGGCCGCGCGCTGCTGCTGAGCGCCGAGGAAGTGCAGCGCCGCCTGGACGCTGGCGAGCCGCACGTGATCCGCATGAAAGTGCCGAGCGAAGGCGTGTGCGTGGTACCGGACATGCTGCGTGGCGATGTCGAGATCCCGTGGGACCGCATGGACATGCAGGTGCTGATGAAGAACGACGGCCTGCCGACGTACTTCCTGGCCAACGTGGTCGACGACCATCTGATGGGCATCACCCACGTGCTGCGCGGCGAAGAGTGGCTGCCATCGGCACCCAAGCTGATCAAGCTGTACGAATACTTCGGCTGGGAACAGCCCAAGCTGTGCTACATGCCGCTGCTGCGTAACCCGGACAAGTCCAAGCTGTCCAAGCGCAAGAACCCGACCTCGGTGACTTTCTACGAGCGCATGGGCTTCATGCCCGAGGCGATGCTCAACTACCTGGGTCGCATGGGCTGGTCGATGCCGGACGAGCGCGAGAAGTTCTCGCTGGCCGAGATGGTCGAGCACTTCGACCTGTCGCGTATCTCGCTGGGCGGCCCGATCTTCGACATCGAGAAGCTGTCCTGGCTGAACGGCCAGTGGCTGCGCGAACTGCCGGTCGAGGAGTTCGCCGCGCGCCTGCAGAAATGGGCGTTCAACAGCGACTACATGATGAAGATCGCCCCGCACGTGCAGGGCCGGGTGGAAACCTTCAGCCAGGTTGCCCCGCTGGGCGGGTTCTTCTTCGAAGGCGCGCTGAAGCTGGACGCCAAGCTGTTCGAAAGCAAGAAACTGTCGGCCGACCAGGTACGCCAGGTGATCCAGCTGATCCTGTGGAAGCTCGAAAGCCTGCGTCAGTGGGAAAAGGAGCGCATCACCGGTTGCATCCAGGCGGTGGTAGAGGCGTTGGAGCTGAAGCTGCGTGACGCCATGCCGCTGATGTTTGCCGCCATTACCGGCCAGGCCAGCTCGGTTTCGGTACTGGACGCCATGGAAATCCTTGGCCCGGACCTGACCCGCTACCGCCTGCGCCAGGCCCTGGACCTGCTGGGTGGTGTGTCGAAGAAAGAAAACAAAGAGTGGGAAAAGCTGCTGGCCTCCATCGCCTGACGGCGTTCCCCAGGCTTTAGGCGCAACTGTCTAAAAGTCTGTGCAATCTTTGTGGGAGCGGGCATGCCCGCGAACACCGGCAAAGCCGGTGCCATCCACCGCGTCGCCTGTTTCGCGGGCGCGCCCGCTCCCACAGGCCGCTCCCCCAGACCATTTACTGAGGGCAAGTGGCTTGATTCAGCAGGGCAGGGCGGTAAGTGATTGTTATCTGTGAAAAATTTTTTGAATATTTTGAAAAATTCGTTTGACAGCCCTGCAATCCGATCTTAATATGCGCCCCGTCCACAGCGATGAACGAAAACGAAACGCCAGGCACCCAGCCAGCGCTTCGGTTCAAAGCGACATTGTGGGGCTATAGCTCAGCTGGGAGAGCGCCTGCATGGCATGCAGGAGGTCAGCGGTTCGATCCCGCTTAGCTCCACCAAATTCCGTCTGGCAGCCAAGGCTGTCGGTCAAGACCGGGTACAGCAATCGGGTCTTGAAGGTAAGAAGGTTCGTCCCCTTCGTCTAGTGGCCTAGGACACCGCCCTTTCACGGCGGTAACAGGGGTTCGAGTCCCCTAGGGGACGCCAGTTTTGCACAAGCGATGTTTCAGGATGTCGCTGGGCCGAGAGGCTAGAAATCCGGGGCTATAGCTCAGCTGGGAGAGCGCCTGCATGGCATGCAGGAGGTCAGCGGTTCGATCCCGCTTAGCTCCACCATTTTTGCCGCGATTCGCGTTAGCGGATCGGCACGAAGGTTACGTCCCCTTCGTCTAGTGGCCTAGGACACCGCCCTTTCACGGCGGTAACAGGGGTTCGAGTCCCCTAGGGGACGCCACTTTTCCTGCGTTTTGCAGGGCTTTAAAGGCTCGTCGATTACTGATGAGCCTTTTGTTTCGGGGCTATAGCTCAGCTGGGAGAGCGCCTGCATGGCATGCAGGAGGTCAGCGGTTCGATCCCGCTTAGCTCCACCATTTTTGCCGCGATTCGCGTTAGCGGATCGGCACGAAGGTTACGTCCCCTTCGTCTAGTGGCCTAGGACACCGCCCTTTCACGGCGGTAACAGGGGTTCGAGTCCCCTAGGGGACGCCACGTTTACCCGCGTTTTGCGGGACTTTTAAGGCTCATTCGATTATTGAATGGGCCTTTTGTTTTTCTTCCCTACTCAAAATTTCGCGACCGACAGGCGGCTGCAGATTCTGCTTGCCAAAAAATATTATGCGAATAATATTTCGATCATAATATTTTGATCGGCGAGTGGCCTGATGAGCGACAAGAAGAGCAGAACCCGCGAGCGCATCCTCGAGGCGGCGCGAAGTGCGCTGATCCAGCACGGCCCGGCCGAGCCTAGCGTCAGCCAGGTCATGGGGGCGGCAGGCCTGACCGTCGGTGGCTTCTACGCCCATTTCGACAGCAAGGACGAGTTGATGCTCGAAGCGTTCCGCCAGTTGCTGGGCGAGCGCCGCGCCTTGCTCGCGCAGATCGACCCCAGCCTGGATGGCGCCGGGCGGCGGGCGCTGGCCAGTGCCTTCTACCTGTCGCGCAAGCACCGTGATGCCGAAGTGCATGCCTGCCCGCTGCCCAACTCGCTGGGCGAGATGCAGCGCCTGCCGGAGGCCTTCCGCGAGGTGCTGGCCGAGCACATCGAGTTGATGGCTGCTGCCATGGTCGACCGCCCCGAGGACGCCGACAAGGCTTTGGCCGACCTGGCCCTAATGGTTGGCGGCCTGGCGCTGGCCCGTGCCCTGGGCACCAGCGAGCTGTCTGATCGTATTCTGCGCGCCGCCAAATCGGCGGTGCTTTAACCCTGGAGCATGGCGATGACTACCCTGAGCTGGATTCGTGGTGTCAATGGCACCCTGGGCCGCCTGGCCCCCGAGCACGTCGCGGGCAAGATGCGCCGTGCCTTCATGACCCCGCGCAACCTGCCGCCACGGGATTGGGAGTTGCCCGTGCTGGCCAGCGCCGAGCGCATCACCCTGCGCTTCGGTTTGTCGGCCTTGCGCTGGGGCAAGGGGCCGGCCGTGCTGCTGATGCACGGCTGGGAAGGGCGCCCGACCCAGTTTGCCGCGTTGATCGAAACCTTGGTCCAGGCCGGGCATACCGTGGTGTCGCTGGAGGGGCCGGGGCATGGGCGTTCGCCCGGCGAGCAGGCAAATGTGGTGCTGTTTGCCCGAGCTTTGCTGGAGGCTGCTGCCGAACTGCCGCCGCTGCGCGCGGTTATTGGCCATTCCATGGGCGGTGCCAGTGTATTGCTGGCCCTGCAGATGGGGCTGCGCACAGAGGCAGCGGTCAGCATTGCCGCTCCGGCGCGGCTGTTGGGCGTACTGCGTGGCTTTGCCCATCGCCTGGGGCTGCCAGCGCGGGCGCGGGCGGCATTCATTCGCCAGGTGGAGCGGGATGTGGGCATGCAGATTGCGCGGCTGGATGTGACGGGTTACCAGCTGGAGTTGCCTGGGCTGGTGGTGCATGCCGCCGATGATGCGTTGGTGGCAGCCGATGAGGCCCAGGTCATCCACAAGGCCTGGTTCGATAGCCGCCTGATGCTGCTGGAGGCGGGTGGCCACCAGCGGGTGTTGTCCGATCCGCGCCTGAGTGCAGCGGTGTTGGAGCTGCTGGCCCGGGCTGGTGCGCCAGCGCGGCAAAGTGCCTGATGATGTTGCCTGTACTGGCCTCATCGCCGGCAAGCCAGCTCCCACAGGTACAGCGCAAGCCTTTGAACCAGCGCAGACCCTGTGGGAGCCGGCTTGCCGGCGATGAGGCCGGTAAATCCTCCACAAGGGCTGGACTTTTTTCTGCAGGGCCCTGCTAAATCCACTTTTGCTCCAAGGAAGCGAACATGAGCTGGGACCTGGCAACACCTTTCGTCATCGACCTGCGCGTCGGCAGCGAGGATATCGACGGCCTTGGCCACGCCAACAACGCGGTCTACGTCACCTGGCTGGAGCGCTGCGCCTGGCGCCACTCCCAGCGCCTGGGCCTGGACCTGGCCGAATATCGCCGGCTGGACCGGGCCATGGCCGTGGTGCGCCACGAAATCGACTACCTGGCCGCTGCCTACGAGGACGACGAGCTGCAACTGGCCACCTGGATCATCGACTGGGACCAGCGCCTGCGCATGACCCGGCGCTTCCAGCTCAAGCGCCCGCGCGACGGCGTGACCTTGCTGCGCGCCCAGACCACCTTTGCCTGCATCGAGCTGTCCAGCGGCAAGCCCAGGCGCATGCCGGCGGAGTTCCTCGACGGTTACGGCCCGGCGCTGATCGGCGCCTGAAACACCGGCAATTTTTGTTAGACTGCCGACTTTTTCCGCCGAGACCCCAACATGCAAATTGCCCTGGCCCCCATGGAGGGGCTGGTCGACAACATCCTGCGCGACGTGCTGACCCGCGTGGGCGGTATCGACTGGTGCGTCACCGAGTTCATTCGCGTGTGCGACCGCCTGCTGCCGCCTTCCTCGTTCGACAAGCTGGCACCCGAGTTGCGCAATGGCGCGCGGACTGCCGCAGGGGTGCCCATGCGTGTGCAGCTGTTGGGCTCGGACCCTGTGTGCCTGGCAGAAAACGCCGCGCTGGCCTGCGAGTTGGGCGCGCCGGTGATCGACCTGAACTTTGGTTGCCCGGCCAAGACCGTGAACAAGTCGCGTGGTGGAGCGGTGCTGCTCAAGGAGCCGGAACTGCTGCACGCGATTGTGCGTGAAGTGCGCCGTGCCGTGCCGGCGGATATCCCGGTCACCTCGAAGATGCGCCTGGGTTTCGACAGCCCCGATGGCGCGCTGGAGTGTGCCACGGCGCTGGCCGAAGGCGGCTCGGCGCACCTGGTGGTGCATGCGCGGACCAAGGTCGAGGGCTACAAGCCGCCGGCCCACTGGGAGTGGGTGGCGCGGGTGCAGGATGTGGTCAAGGTACCGGTGTTCGCCAATGGCGAGATCTGGACCGTGGACGACTGGCGGCGCTGTCGTGAGGTCAGTGGTGCCGAAGACATCATGCTGGGCCGTGGGCTGGTTTCGCGCCCCGACCTGGGGCTGCAGATTGCCGCGGCGCGTGACGGGCGGGAGTACCAGCCGATGAGCTGGGACGACCTGCTGCCGTTGCTGCGCGAATTCTGGCGCCAGGCCCAGGCCAAGTTGTCGCCGCGCTATGCGCCGGGGCGGATGAAGCAGTGGCTGGCGATGCTGACCCGCAGTTATCCCGAAGCGGTTGTGCTGTTTGCCGAGTTGCGGCGGGAAGATGACTGTGCGCGGATCAGCCGGTTGCTGGGGGTTGAGGTGGCTTCCTTCGAAGCTTGTGTTGCCTGATCCGGCCCTTTCGCGGGCTCGCCCGCTCCCACAGGGGCCTCACGGATTCTGAGCCCTGTGCAGTACCTGTGGGAGCGGGCGTGCCCGCGAAGAGGCCATCAAATCCAATGCAGGAATCCAGATTTTTTCTGCTCCCCCCTTGAAAGCATTTCCCTCGGCCATATCTCTTGAGTACGCGATGCCGAAGTCGGGTCGCGTAATGACTTACTTGCTGAATCTCAGGAGTTCATGACCATGACCACCGCTTTCTCTCTCGCTCCACTGTTCCGCCATTCCGTTGGTTTCGACCGTTTCAACGACCTGTTCGAATCCGCGGCACGTAACGAGGCTGGTAGCAGCTACCCGCCCTACAACGTGGAAAAGCATGGCGATGACCACTACCGCATCGTGGTTGCTGCAGCCGGTTTCCAGGAAGAGGACCTCGACCTGCAGGTTGAAAAAGGTGTCCTGACCGTGACCGGTGGCAAGCGCGACAATGGCGCTGCTGAAGTGACCTACCTGCATCAGGGTATCGCGCAGCGCGCCTTCAAGCTGTCGTTCCGCCTGGCCGACCATATCGAAGTCAAGGCCGCCGGCCTGGCCAATGGCCTGCTCAGCATCGACCTGCTGCGCATCGTGCCTGAAGAAGCCAAGGCCAAGCGCATTCCGATCAACGGCGACAAGCCAGCGCTGAACTGATCGAGTAGATGTGAAAAAGGGCACCCTCGGGTGCCCTTTTTATTGTGATCGCCTGGGGCCAGCTTCCTTGTGGGAGCGGCCTTGCGTCGCGAAAGGGCTGCGCAGCAGCCCCGGCAATGCTGCAGGATGGCTGAGATCCTGGGGCCGCTGCGCGACCCTTTCGCGACACAAGGCCGCTCCCACAGGAATCGCATCCGCTTCGGTTTCAGTAATCCGCTGGCGCCTCCAGCAACATCTGCCGGAACTCCGGCAACGGCAGCGGCCGGCTGTGCAAGTACCCCTGGTACAGGTGGCACCCCAGCCGTTCCAGGAACTCCAGCTGTTCGGTCAGCTCCACCCCTTCGGCAATCACCGCCAGGTCCAGGCTGCGGGCCATGGCGACGATGGCGCGGACGATTTCGGCGTCATTGGGGTCCACCGGTGCATCACGCACGAAGGTCTGGTCGATCTTCAGCGCATCCACCGGTAGGCGCTTCAGGTAGGTCAGCGAGGAGTAGCCGGTGCCGAAGTCATCCATGGCAAAGCTCACCCCGTAGCGCTTCAGCTCGCGCATCTTGCTGATGGTGTCTTCCAGGTTCTGGATGACGATGCCTTCGGTAATTTCCAGCTTGAGCATCTGCCGTGGCAGGCGGTAATCGTCCAGGCTGCGCAGTACCCGCCCGACAAAGTCGTTCTGGCGGAACTGCCGTGGGCTGATGTTCACGCACAGGCTGAAATCATCGGCGTCGATCAGCCCGTCGCCGAGCATGCGCGCGCAGGCATCGCAAGCTTCGTCGAGGATCCAGCTGCCAACTTCCAGGATCAGGCCGCTTTCTTCCAGCACCTGAATGAATTGCGCGGGCGGCTGCTGACCCAGTTGCGGATGGTGCCAGCGCAGCAGTACCTCGGCGCCGACGATGCGGTTGTCGCGGGCATCCACCTGTGGCTGGAAGTGCAGCGCCAGCTCGCCGCGGGCCAGGGCCAGGCGCAGGTCGTTTTCCATGCGCAGGCGCTCGCTGGCAGCCTTCTGCATGGTGGTATGGAACAGCTGGGTGGTGTTGCGCCCGGAGTCCTTGGCCCGGTAGAGGGCGATATCGGCACGCTTGAGCAGGTCGGCCGGGGTGGCGCCGTGGTCAGGGATCAGCGCCACGCCGATGCTGGGTGTCACCTGCAGGCGCTGGCCGTCCAGCGACATCGGCTCGGCCAGCAGTTCGCGCAGGGTGTCGGCCAGCCCGCGGACTTTCTCTTCGACCAGCTCGCGGCTCCCTTCCAGGCCGCTGAGCAATACCACGAACTCGTCGCCACCCAGGCGCGCCACGGTGTCTTCCAGGCGCACGCTGGCTTCCAGCCGTGCGGTGATGATCTTCAGCACCGTGTCGCCCACCGGGTGGCCCAGCGAGTCGTTGATGTGCTTGAAGTGGTCGAGGTCAAGGAACAGCAGGGCGCCGCGCAGGTTGTGGCGCCTGAGCAGGGCGATCTGCTGGCTCAGGCGGTCCATCAGCAGGGCACGGTTGGGCAGGTTGGTCAGCGGGTCGTGGTAGGCCAGGTGGCGAATCTGTGCCTGGGCGTTCTTCAGCTGGCTGACATCGCGGGCGGTCAGCAGCAGGCAGTCCACCTCGTTGAGGGTGATCGGCTCCACCGACACCTCCACGGTAAGGATATCGCCACGCTTGTTGCGCCCCAGCATCTCGCGGTGGTGCACCCGGCCACGCTCGCGCAACTCGGCCAGCAGGGCGCTGCGTTGCTTGTCGTCGGCCCAGATGCCGATCTCGTACACCGTGCGGCCGACCACGTCGGCGGCGTTGTAGCCGGTCAGGCGGCAGAAACCGTCGTTGATTTCCAGGTAGCGACCGCTATAGCGTTCGGTGATGGTGATGGCGTCAGGGCTGGAGTGGAAGGCCTTGGCAAACTTCTCCTCGCTGGACTTCAGCGCCGCCTCGGCGCGCTGTTGCTGGGTGATGTCGCGCAGGGTGGTAACACTGCAAGGCTGGTCATCGACAGTGATGAGGCGGCTGGAAATCACGCAGGTCAGCGGTGCGCCATTGCGGTGGTTGACCACCACGGCGACGTTGCTCAGGGCCTGCTCGCGGATTACCCGCTCGATGCGTTGCGCGCGCTCGACTGACTCCGCCCACAGGCCGATTTCCTCGGCAGTGCGGCCGATCACCTGGTCGGTGCCCCAGCCGAAGGTCTGGGTGAACGCCGGGTTGATCTCGATGAACTGGCCAGTGTCCTGGCGAGTGACGCAGATCGGGTCGGGGCTGACCTGGAACAGGCTGGCGAACTTCTCTTCCGAGGCGCTCAGGCGCTGTTCGCGTTCCACCTGGTCGGTGATGTCGAGCAAGGTGCCAGCCATGCGCAGCGGGTTGCCCTGCTCGTCGCGGTACAGCCGGGCGCGGCTTTCGATGTAGCGCGAGATGCCGTTCTCCAGTTGTACCCGGTAGGTGATCTGGTAGTTGCCGGCAGGCCCTTCGCGCAGGCTGCGGTAGGCCTGGCGCATCGAGTTGCGCTCCTGCTCCGGTACCCCTTCGAAAAACGCGTCGAACGATTCGTGAAAGGGAATGGGCGGCAGGCCGTGCAGCTGTGCGGCCCGGGCCGAGCCGTAGAGCATGCCGCTGGGGATATGCCAGTCCCAGGTGCCCAGCTGTGCCGAGTCCAGGGCCAGGTCCAGGCGCTCCTGGCTGTCCTTCAGGGCCTGCTCGGCGCGCTTGCGTTCGGTAGTGTCGACGAAGGTGCTGATCAGATAGGTCACGCCTTCCAGCTCGATGCCCTGGGTGCAGAGGATGCCGTCATGCACCTTGCCGCTGATGGCGCGGAACTGCACCTCGAGGATCAGCGGGCCACTGTTGGCCCGGGTCGATTCCAGCATCTGGTGGCGCTGTTCGGGGTTGACCCACAGGCCCAGTTCCAGGCTGGTCTTGCCGATCACCTGGCTGCCGGGCCAGCCGAACATGTCTTCGAAGTGCTGGTTGACCTCGAAAATCATGCCGTCGTGGCGGCGGGTGAGCAAAATGGCATTGGGGCTGAGGTGGAACAGGGTGGCGAAGCGTTTTTCCGAATTGATCAGCGCCGTTTCCCGCTCGCGTTGGCGGGTGATTTCACGGATCACCCCGATCATCTGCGGCCGGCCGTTCGGGTCGTGGGTCAGGCTGCCGTTGATCTCCAGCCAGTGCAGGCTGCCGTCCGGCCAGCGGATACGGTGGCGCATGGCCTGTTCTACCGGTTCGCCGTTGAACACTGCCTGAAACACCTGGCGTGTACGCGCGCGGTCTTCCTCGGGCAGCAGGTCGAGGTAGTCGACATCGGCGGGGAGCGGGCGCTGCGGGTCGAAGCCGAACAGGGCCTGGGTGCCCCGTGACCAGCTGACCCGGCCGCTTTCGATATCCCATAGCCAGGCCCCCAGCCGCGCGCCGTTCAGCGCGGCGAGCAATTGCGGGGCGTTCTGCCAGGCCTGCTCGGACTCCTGAGGGTCGGCCGCAGGTATGCGCGGCAGGCGCAAAAAGCGATTCGCTGATTTGGGCATCGGTACCAGACCTTTGGCGTGTGACGCGTCCTTGGAGGTGGCAATACCGGGCTGACGACCGGTCAGGCGGGCCCTGCGTGGCTGTCGAGCAGGGCCATGAATGCCCTGGCCGCGTTCGATAGCGTACGCTCCGTGTGCAAAATGTAGCCTAGCTGGCGCGACAGCTGTATGCCCGGCAAGGCGATGGGTGCAACCTGTTCGTCGAGCATGGTGCGCGGCAGCACGCTCCAGGCCAGGCCGATCGACACCATCATCTTGATGGTTTCCAGATAGTTGGTGCTCATGGCGATGTTCGGCGTCAGGCCCTGGCTTTCGAACAGGCGCTGGACAATATGGTGGGTAAAGGTGTTGCCGCCGGGGAACACGGCCGGGTGGCGGGCGACGTCGGCCAGGCTGACCGTATGGTTGTTGGCCAGCGGGTGCTCGGGGGCGGCGACGAAGTCCAGGGCGTCGTCCCACACCGGCACGGCCTTGACCAGGTGGTGCGGCTCGGGCGCCAGGGTGATAACGGCAATCTCGGCGCGGCCATGGAGGATTTCGTCGTAGGCCTGTTCCGAATCCATGAACTGAATATCCAGCGCCACTGCCGGGTATTCCCGAGTGAAAGCCCGCAGCAGCGGGGGAAGGCGGTGCAAGCCGATATGGTGGCTGGTGGCAAGGGTCAGCCGACCACTCACTTCCCCGGTCAAATTGGTCAGTGCGCGCCGGGTATCATCAAGGACGTTGAGGATCTGGTAGGCGCGGGGCAGCAAGGCGCGGCCGGCCTCGGTCAGGGTCACCTCGCGGCCCAGCCGGTCGAACAGGCGCACATCCAGTTGCTGTTCCAGCCCGGCGATGCGCTTGCTGACGGCCGGTTGGGTCAGGAACAGGCGGTCGGCCGCCCCGGAAAAGCTACCGGTTTCGGCTATCGCGATGAAGGCGCTAAGGTTCGCCAGATCCATGGGGTTGTATTCCTGTTGGTTATCCAAAGCATAAAAATTATGAATTTGAGTTATTCAATTTAACCCCCTAGCATCGACCGCACAAGCCAAGGGGTCTTTGGCATAGAAAGACGCTGATGAGGAACAGTCTGATGGCTGGCAAAACGCTCTACGACAAACTCTGGGAAGCCCATGAGGTCAAGCGCCGTGATGACGGCTCGTCCTTGATCTACATCGACCGTCACATCATCCACGAAGTGACGTCGCCCCAGGCCTTCGAAGGCCTGCGCCTGGCCAACCGCAAACCCTGGCGCATCGACACCAACATCGCCACGCCGGACCACAACGTGCCGACCACGCCAGAGCGCAAGGGCGGTATCGAGGCCATCGTCGACCAGGTGTCGCGCCTGCAGGTGCAGACCCTCGACGAGAACTGTGACGAATACGGCATCGTCGAATTCAAGATGAATGACGAGCGTCAAGGCATCGTCCATGTCATCAGCCCGGAGCAGGGTGCCACCTTGCCTGGCATGACCGTGGTCTGCGGTGACTCGCACACCTCCACCCACGGCGCCTTCGGTGCCCTGGCGCACGGCATCGGCACCTCCGAAGTAGAGCACGTGCTCGCTACCCAGTGCCTGGTCGCCAAGAAGATGAAGAACATGCTGGTGCGCGTGGAAGGCCAGTTGCCTGCCGGCGTTACCGCCAAGGACATCGTCCTGGCCGTGATCGGCAAGATCGGTACTGCCGGTGGTAACGGCCACGCCATGGAATTTGCTGGCAGCGCCATCCGCGAATTGTCGATGGAAGGCCGCATGACCATCTGCAACATGTCCATCGAAGCCGGTGCCCGCGTAGGCCTGGTGGCGGTGGACGACACCACCGTTGCCTATGTCGAAGGCCGCCCGTACGCGCCGAAGGGCGAGCAGTGGAAGCAGGCGGTCGAAGCCTGGAAAGGCCTTGTTTCCGACGCTGATGCGGTGTTCGACACCGTGGTCGAGCTCGACGCTGCGCAAATCAAGCCGCAGGTCAGCTGGGGCACTTCGCCGGAGATGGTCCTCGCCGTCGACCAGCGCGTGCCGGACCCGGCTGCCGAGCCTGACTTGATCAAGCGTGGTTCGATCGAGCGTGCCCTCAAGTACATGGGCCTCGCCGCCAACCAGGCGATCACCGATATCAAGCTCGACCGCGTATTCATCGGCTCGTGCACCAACTCGCGCATCGAAGACCTGCGCGCCGCCGCCGAAATCGCCAAGGGCCGCAAGGTCGCTGCCAACGTCAAGCAGGCGCTGGTGGTGCCTGGCTCGGGCCTGGTCAAGGCCCAGGCCGAGCGTGAAGGCCTGGACAAGATCTTCCTCGAGGCCGGTTTCGAATGGCGTGAACCAGGCTGCTCGATGTGCCTGGCGATGAACCCGGACCGCCTGGAGAGCGGCGAGCACTGCGCGTCCACCTCCAACCGCAACTTCGAAGGCCGTCAGGGTGCCGGTGGCCGTACCCACCTGGTCAGCCCGGCCATGGCCGCCGCCGCCGCGGTGACCGGCCACTTCATCGATGTCCGCGAGTTGATCCAAGGGAGCGCAGCATGAAAGCCTTTACCCAGCACACTGGCCTCGTCGCGCCGTTGGACCGTGCCAACGTCGACACCGACCAGATCATCCCCAAGCAGTTTTTGAAGTCGATCAAGCGCACCGGCTTCGGCCCCAACCTTTTCGACGAGTGGCGTTACCTGGATGTGGGCCAGCCTTACCAGGACAACAGCAAGCGCCCGCTGAACAAGGAATTCGTGCTCAACCACGAACGCTACCAGGGTGCCAGCGTGTTGCTGGCGCGGGAGAACTTCGGTTGCGGCTCCAGCCGTGAGCACGCCCCATGGGCGCTGGACGAGTACGGCTTCCGCAGCGTGATCGCGCCGAGCTTTGCCGACATCTTCTTCAACAACAGCTTCAAGAACGGCTTGCTGCCGATCATCCTCAGCGACGAGGAAGTCGACGAGCTGTTCAAGCAGGTCGAAGCCATTCCGGGCTATCAGCTGACCATCGACCTGCAGGCGCAGGCGGTGACCCGTCCGGATGGCAAGGTGCTGCACTTCGAGATCGATGCGTTCCGCAAGCACTGCCTGCTCAACGGCCTGGACGACATTGGCCTGACCCTGCAGGACAGCGATGCGATCAAGGCCTTCGAAGGCAAGCACCGCGCCGGGCAGCCTTGGCTGTTCCGGGATGCCTGAATGATTTAGTTGGGTTTGCTGGCCTCATCGCCGGCAAGCCAGCTCCCACAGGAACTCCACAGGTCTGAAGGCTGTAGGTTCTCTGTGGGAGCTGGCTTGCCGGCGATAGGGCCAGTAGAGACAACCCGAAACCAGAAGGATCGAGACATGACCAGCACCCAGCACACCGATGTGGTCCAACGCCAGTTCGGCGAACAGGCCAGCGCCTACCTCAGCAGCGCTGTGCACGCCCAGGGCAGTGAATTCGCCCTGCTGCAGGCCGCGCTGGCGGGGCAGGGCCATGCCCGCGTGCTGGACCTGGGCTGCGGCGCCGGTCATGTCAGCTTCCACGTCGCTCCGTTGGTCGCCGAAGTGGTCGCCTACGACCTCTCGCAGGCCATGCTCGACGTGGTCGCCAGTGCCGCCGCCGAGCGCGGCCTGGCCAATATCACCACCGAGCGCGGTGCCGCCGAACGCCTGCCGTTCGCCGACGCTTCGTTCGACTTCGTCTTCAGCCGCTACTCGGCCCACCACTGGAGCGACCTGGGCCTGGCCCTGCGCGAAGTGCGCCGGGTGCTCAAGCCGGGTGGCGTGGCAGCGTTCATCGACGTGATGTCGCCGGGCAGCCCGCTGCTCGATACCTACCTGCAAACGGTCGAAGTACTGCGCGACACCAGCCACGTGCGCGATTATTCCGCCGCCGAATGGCAGCGCCAGGTCAGCGAGGCTGGCCTAAATGTACGCAGCCACACCCGCCAGCCGCTGCGCCTGGAGTTTTCCAGCTGGGTCGAGCGCATGCGCACCCCCGAGCCAATGCGCATGGCAATTCGCCAATTGCAGCAAGCCATGGGTGAAGAAGTACGGCAGTATTACCAGATCGAGGCCGATGGTTCGTTCAGCACCGATGTGCTGGTGTTGTGGGCCGAGCGTTAAGAACTTTTCGGTGGGGCCCGCTTGGCCGCACCGCGTGATTGGATAGAGGAAAGCATGAGCAAGCAGATTCTGATTCTCCCAGGTGACGGTATCGGCCCGGAAATCATGGCCGAGGCGGTCAAGGTGCTGGAGCTGGCCAACGACAAGTTCCAGCTCGGCTTCAGCCTGGAGCACGACGTGATCGGTGGCGCCGCCATCGACAAGCACGGCGTGCCGCTGGCCGACGAGACCCTGGAGCGTGCGCGCAAGGCCGATGCCGTGCTGCTGGGCGCCGTGGGCGGGCCGAAGTGGGACAAGATCGAGCGTGACATCCGCCCCGAGCGCGGCCTGCTGAAAATCCGTTCGCAACTGGGCCTGTTCGCCAACCTGCGCCCGGCCATCCTCTACCCGCAACTGGCCGATGCCTCGTCGCTCAAGCCAGAGATCGTTTCCGGCCTGGACATCCTCATCGTCCGTGAGCTGACCGGCGGTATCTACTTCGGTGCCCCGCGTGGCCAGCGCGAGCTGGAAAACGGCGAGCGCCAGGCCTACGACACCCTGCCGTACAGCGAAAGCGAAGTGCGCCGCATCGCCCGTGTCGGCTTCGACATGGCCCGCGTGCGTGGCAAGAAGCTTTGCTCGGTGGACAAGGCCAACGTCCTGGCTTCCAGCCAGCTGTGGCGTGAAGTGGTCGAGGACGTGGCCAAGGACTACCCGGATGTTGAGCTGAGCCACATGTACGTCGACAACGCCGCCATGCAGCTGGTGCGTGCGCCCAAGCAGTTCGATGTGATGGTGACCGACAACATGTTCGGTGACATTCTGTCGGATGAGGCTTCCATGCTGACCGGTTCCATCGGCATGCTGCCTTCGGCGTCGCTGGATGCCGACAACAAGGGCATGTACGAGCCGTGCCACGGCTCGGCACCGGACATCGCAGGCCTTGGCATCGCCAACCCGCTGGCGACCATCCTGTCGGTGTCGATGATGCTGCGTTACAGCTTCAATCAGTCGGCTGCCGCCGAGGCGATCGAGAAGGCCGTGAGCCTGGTCCTGGACCAGGGCCTGCGCACCGGCGACATCTTCTCGGAAGGCTGCCGCAAAGTTGGTACGCAGGAAATGGGCGACGCAGTAGTCGCAGCGCTGCGGAATCTGTAATCTCTCTGGCCCGCCACCCAAAATTCCCGGTGGCGGCCCACTTTTAGCAAAGGTGTAGTTGCGATGAAACGTGTAGGTCTGATCGGTTGGCGCGGTATGGTCGGTTCCGTGCTCATGCAGCGGATGCTGGAGGAGCAGGATTTCGACCTCATCGAGCCGGTGTTCTTCACCACCTCCAATGTTGGCGGCCAGGGCCCGAACGTGGGCAAGGATACAGCTCCGCTCAAGGACGCTTATTCGATTGAAGAACTCAAGACCCTCGACGTGATCCTGACCTGCCAGGGCGGCGACTACACCAACGAGGTCTTCCCCAAGCTGCGTGAAGCCGGCTGGCAGGGTTACTGGATCGACGCCGCCTCGTCCCTGCGCATGCAGGATGACGCGGTGATCATCCTCGACCCGGTCAACCGCAAGGTCATCGACCAGCAGCTGGACGCGGGTACCAAGAACTACATCGGCGGCAACTGCACCGTCAGCCTGATGCTGATGGGCCTGGGTGGCCTGTTCGAAGCCGGCCTGGTCGAGTGGATGAGCGCCATGACCTACCAGGCGGCCTCGGGTGCCGGCGCGCAGAACATGCGCGAGCTGATCAAGCAGATGGGTGCTACCCATGCTGCCGTTGCCGATGACCTGGCCAACCCGGCCAGCGCCATCCTCGACATCGACCGCAAGGTTGCCGAGACCATGCGCAGCGAAGCCTTCCCGACCGAGAACTTTGGCGTGCCGCTGGCTGGCAGCCTGATCCCGTGGATCGACAAGGAACTGCCGAACGGCCAGAGCCGTGAAGAGTGGAAGGCCCAGGCCGAGACCAACAAGATCCTCGGCCGCTTCAAGAGCCCGATCCCGGTCGACGGCATCTGCGTGCGCATCGGCGCCATGCGTTGCCACAGCCAGGCGCTGACCATCAAGCTGAACAAGGACGTGCCGCTGGCCGACATCGAAGGCATGATCAGCCAGCACAACCCTTGGGTGAAGCTGGTGCCTAACCAGCGTGAAATCAGCATGCAGGAGCTGAGCCCGACCAAGGTTACCGGCACCCTGAACATCCCGGTTGGTCGTCTGCGCAAGCTGAACATGGGCTCCCAGTACCTGGGCGCGTTCACCGTAGGTGACCAGCTGTTGTGGGGCGCGGCCGAGCCGCTGCGTCGCATGCTGCGGATTCTGCTGGAGCGTTGATCGTTCCGGTCTGACCGAAAACCCGCGCTGGTGACAGCGCGGGTTTTTTTATTTCCGATCCATCCCGGCCGGCCCGGCTCTCTTTGCTTTTGCTTTTGCTTTTGCTTCTAGGCGCGCGATAGTTCAGGCGCCGCCGATTGCGACTTCAGGAGGCCGAGCGAAGGGACTGCGGAGGGAGGTGACGGGCATGGATGCCCGTCAAGCGCTGAGGCCCCATGGATGGGGCCTGCAGCGCGTACTCCCGGGAGCAGGCCCGTAGCGAGGGTACCCCGGAGCGAAGCGTAGGGGCCGGATGATGGGAGCCGACGGTTTTTGGTTCCTTTTTGCCACGACAAAAAGGGACCCGCCGTAAGGGCGGAAAGGTGACTTGGCGCCACCATCGCGAATGAATGCCTACTCGATGTGAATGCCTACATCCCAAAAGCCCAAAAGCCCAAAAGCCCAAAAGCCCAAAAGCCCAAAAGCCCAAAAGCCCAAAAGCTTTAAGCGACGGTTTTGATATGGCGAACAGTCCGTTTGCGATGGCGACGCTGACTCACCTTTTCGCCCTTACGGCGAGTCACTTTTTGCCAAACGCGGCAAAAAGTAACCAAAAAACGCTGCGCTCCCATCATCCGGCCCCTCCGCTACGCTCCGGGGTTCCCTCGCGCCGGTCTTGCTCCCGGGAGTACGCGCTGCAGGCCCCATCCATGGGGCCTCAGCGCTTGACGGGCATCCATGCCCGTCACCTCCCTCCGCAAGACCTCTGCTCGGCCTTCTGAAGTCGCGAAGATCAAGATCAAGATCAAGATCAAGATCAAGAGCGGCGCGGCGCAGCGCAGCTCTAGGTTTGGGCCAGCACAGACAAAACTCTACAATCCGAGTAAAGTGCCGCCCCCCGCCGTTTTCAGCAAAAGGATCCCTTCCATGACACACCCTTTGGACATCGCCGTCGTCGGCGCCACCGGCAGCGTCGGTGAAGCCCTGGTGCAGATCCTCGAAGAGCTGGATTTCCCGGTCGCCACCCTGCACCTGCTGGCCAGCATGGAATCGGCGGGCAGCAGCGTGATGTTCGCCGGCAAGAAGCTGAAGGTGCGTGAAGTGGACAGCTTCGACTTCGCCCAGGTCAAGCTGGCCTTCTTCGCCGCAGGCGCCGCCGTCAGCCGCAGCTTTGCCAGCAAGGCGCTGCAGGCAGGCTGCACGGTCATCGACCTGTCCGCTGGCCTGGACGACGCCCTCGCCCTGGTGCCAGAAGCCAACGCCGAACGCCTGACCAGCCTGGCATTGCCCGCCCGCATCGTCAGCCCGTGCTCGGCCGCGGTTGCCCTGGCCGTTGCACTGGCACCGCTCAAAGGCCTGCTGGATATCGAGCGGGTGCAGGTAATGGCCGCGCTGGCGGTGTCCGCACAAGGCCGTGAAGCGGTCAACGAACTCGCCCGGCAAACCGCCGAGTTGCTCAATGCCCGCCCCCTGGAGCCACGCTTCTTCGATCGCCAGGTGGCGTTCAACATGCTGGCCCAGGTCGGAGCCGCCGATGAGCAAGGCCACACGGCCCTGGAGCACCGCCTGGTCAGCGAGCTGCGCGTGCTGCTGGGCCTGCCGGAACTGAAGATTTCCGTGAGCTGCGTTCAAGTCCCGGTGTTTTTCGGCGATAGCTTCAGTGTGGCGGTGCAGAGCCGTCGCCCGGTAGACCTGGACGCTGTCAACCAGGCCCTCGAGGCGGCCGACAGCGTCGAACTGGTGGAGCGCGATGATTATCCGACCCCGGTAGGCGACGCAGTGGGCCAGGACGTGGTCTATGTTGGTCGTGTACGGCACGGTGTTGATGAAGACCAGCAACTCAACCTCTGGCTGACCACCGACAACGTGCGCAAAGGCGCCGCGCTCAATGCCGTGCAAGTGGCGCAATTGTTGATTAAACACATGCCGTAAAAGATACTGGCGAGCACTATTGTCCTGCTCCGCATGCAGGTTTCAGGACGCTTTATACAAGGGAAGAGGTCATGCTTCGAATTCGCAAACTGGTTCTGGCCATGGCTGCAGCATCGGCGCTGTCGTCGGGCATGGCGAATGCCCTGGGCCTGGGGGAGCTGACCCTCAAGTCGGCACAGAACCAGCCCCTGGACGCCGAGATCGAGCTGCTCGACGTGCGCGACCTCACCGCCGCCGAAGTGGCGCCGAGCCTGGCGCCGCCGGAAGAGTTCAGCAAGGCCGGGGTGGCGCTGCCGACGTACCTCGAAGACCTCACCTTCACGCCGGTGATCAACCCCAACGGCAAGAGCGTGCTGCGGGTTACCTCCAGCCAGCCGCTGCCTGAACCGGTGGTAAAGTTCCTGGTCCAGGTGATGTGGCCGCAGGGCCGCCTGCTGCGTGACTACAGCGTGCTGCTCGACCAGGCCAAGGCCCAGGGCGACAAGCCGGCAGCAGGCAATGTAGCACCAGCGGTGACCGCTGCCGGCAGCTACACCACCCAACGCCGCGACACCTTGTGGCAGATTGCCGCGCGCAACACCCAGGGTGGTTCGATCCAGCAGACCATGATCGCGATCCAGGCGCTGAACCCGGACGCCTTCATCGGCAACAACATCAACCAGCTGAAGGTTGGCCAGGTGTTGCGCCTGCCCGACCAGCAGCAGATCCAGAATATCCCGCAGGGAGAGGCGACCGCCGAGGTGGCCGAGCAGTATGCTGCCTGGCGTGAAGGCCGTCGCCTGGGCCCGCGTGCCCGCCAGCTGGACGCCACCCGTCGCGGTGCCGCCGAGGCAGCGCCGGCGCGTATCGCCCAGGGCGACAACCTGCGCCTGGTCAGCCCGGGCAACCAGGCCGGTGCCGACCAGGCCAAGGCCCTCAACGACAAGCTGGCGGTGGCCCAGGAAAGCCTGGACACCAGCCGTCGCGACAACGAAGAACTCAAGAGCCGCATGGCCGACCTGCAGAGCCAGCTGGACAAGCTGCAGCGTCTGATCGAGCTGAAGAACAACCAGTTGGCCCGCCTTGAAGCCCAGGGTGCGGCGGCGCCGGCCCAACCGGTCGCCAAGCCTGCGCCTGCCGCCGTCGATACCGCACCCAAGCCGGCGCCCGCCGCCGAGGCCGCACCTGCCGGCCAGCCTGGCAGCATGGTCGACGAAATCATGGGCAACCCGCTGCTGCTTGGGCTGATTGCCGGTAGTGCCTTCCTCGTACTGCTGCTTCTGCTGTTGCTGCTGGCGCGCAAGCGCAAGGCCCAGCAGGAGGCTGAAAAGCACCTGCGCATGGCGCGGGCGCTGGAAGAAGAGCAGGGCGCAGGCTTCGACAGCGATAGCGCAAGCTTCGATGGCGTCGAGGTCTCGGCCCCGAGCGTGACCCTGTCGCCGGCCGTGGTCGCTGCTTCGGCTGCCGCCGCCACCGCCGCGGAAAAAACATCGGCACCCGCCGTCGAAGCGCAACCTGAACCGCAAGCCGACCCCCACGCAGCGCTGCTGGCGGAGGTCGAGCAATGCGTGGCCGAAGGCCGCCTGAACCGCGCCACCGACCTGCTGGAGCCTGCAGTGGCCGCCTCGCCGCAGCGTGACGACCTGCGTCTGAAACTGATGGATGTGTACGCCCGCCAGGGTGACCAGAGCGCGTTCGTCGAGCAGGAACGCAAGCTGCCGGCCAGCGAGCCGAACAGTGCAGCGGTTGCCGGGCTGAAAGAGCGCTACCCGGCCATGCTCGGCCTGGCCGCTGCCGGCCTGGGCGCGGCGGCCCTGGCTGCCGAGATGGATGAGCAGTACGTGCAGGAGCTGCTGCAGGATCAGCCTGAAACGCCAGTGGTTGCCGACGTGGCACCCGAGGAAGAGCCGGCGTTCGAGCCAGAGGTGGCGGTTGAACCAGAGGCCGTTGCCCAGGCGGAACCTGAGGCAGTGCTTGAGCCCGAAGTTGATCTGGATGCTGAGCTGGATGCCTTCGATGAAGTGCCGGCCCTCGATGCGCCGGGCCTGGACGAGCAGGACCTGGACAGTGCCTTCGACCTGAGTCTGGGTGACGACCTGCCCGAGCAAGACCCGCTGGCGGCGCCGCTGCTGGACGAATCGGTGGGCCAGCAACCTGTCGTCGACGAGCCGGTACTGGATGAACCGATGCTGGAAGCGGCTCAGCCGGAAGACGAGCCGTTTGCCGTGGATGCCGAGCTGCAGGCCGACGCCGACGCCGAGTTCGAGGCCATGCTGGCCCAGGCCGAGCCACAGCCCGCTGTGGACCTGTCCGATTTCGACCTCGACATCAGCGAACCGGTTGCCCCGGCCGCCCCGGCAGCGGTGGACGAAGCCCCGGTGGATGTCGCCGCCGAGTTGGCTGCCTTCGACAGCGAGCCAGCGTTCGACCCGCTTTCCGAGTTCGACCTGCCGTCCGACTTCGATCTTTCGCTGTCGCTGGAAGACGATTCGCCGGCAGCCAAGAGCTTTGCCTCGGAGCTGAACGACGTCAACGCCGAACTGGACAAGCTGTCGCAGAGCCTCGAATCGCCGTCGTTGGAGCCGCACTTCACCAGTGAAGACGCGGTTGCCCAGCCAGAGCCCGAGCCACTGGACGACCTGGACTTCGACTTCTTCTCCGGTAGCGACGAAGTGGCCACCAAGCTTGACCTGGCCCGCGCCTATATCGACATGGGCGACAACCAGGGCGCGCGCGACATCCTCGATGAAGTGGTCAAGGATGGCGACGACAGCCAGCGTCAGGAAGCCGAGGACATGCTCTCCCGGCTGGTCTGAGGTTGCCTGCTCCGGCCTCTTCGCGGGTAAACCCGCTCCCACAGGTTCATCACAGGTCCGAATTCTGTGCGGGCCCTGTGGGAGCGGGTTTACCCGCGAAGAGGCCCTGAAAGGCAGTGCATATTCAACGGCAGCCCTACACGGCTGCCGTTGTCGTTATAATCCCCGCCATTCCGTACACCCCACAGGTTTCATGCTTTTGGACATCATCGACACCGCCGCCGCCGCCGCCGAGTCCGCGGCCGAAGGCTACTCCCGCATCGCCCTGGGCGTGGAATACAAAGGCGCGCGCTATCGTGGCTGGCAGCGCCAGGCCAGTGGCGTGCCCAGTGTCCAGCAGGCCCTGGAGCAGGCCCTGTCCAAGGTGGCCAACGAGCCGATCTCGGTGATCTGCGCCGGGCGCACCGACGCCGGCGTGCATGGCTGCGGGCAGATCGTGCACTTCGACACCCGCGCCGTGCGCGACGAACGCGCCTGGACCATGGGCACCAACTTCAATCTGCCCCATGACATCAGCGTGGTCTGGTCGCGGCCGATGCCGGCCGACTTCCATGCCCGCTTCAAGGCCTGCGCCCGGCGTTACCGCTACGTCATCTACAACGACCCGATCCGCCCGGCGCACCTGGCCGAGGAAGTCACCTGGAACCACCGCCCGCTGGATGTCGAACGCATGGCCGAAGCCGCGCAGTACCTGCTCGGTACCCATGACTTCAGTGCCTTCCGCGCCAGTCAGTGCCAGGCCAAGTCGCCGATCAAGCACATCTACCACCTGCGCGTCACCCGCCATGGCCAGATGATCGTGCTGGATGTGCGTGCCACGGCCTTCCTGCACCACATGGTGCGTAACATTGCCGGTGTACTGATGACCATTGGTGCCGGAGAACGCCCGGTCACCTGGGCGCGTGAGGTGCTGGAGGGGCGCAACCGCCGCGAAGGCGGGGTCACGGCGCACCCGTACGGGCTCTACCTGGTGCAGGTGGAGTATCCCGAGGAATACGCGCTGCCCAAGCGTTACATCGGCCCACACTTTTTGACCGGCTACGAGGCATTGGCAGACTGACGGGCGAAAAGTCATTTGCTAACATCCGGCCTTTCACCGTAACAAGCAGGGTTCGCTGTCCATGAGCAATGTTCGCAGCAAGATCTGCGGGATTACCCGCATCGAAGACGCACTGGCCGCTGCCGAAGCGGGCGCCGATGCCATCGGCCTCGTCTTCTATGCCAAGAGCCCGCGCGCCGTGGACGTGCGCCAGGCGCGGGCGATCATCGCCGAGCTGCCGCCGTTCGTGACCACGGTCGGGCTGTTCGTCAACGCTTCGCGCTGCGAGCTGAACGAGATCCTCGAAGTGGTTCCGCTGGACCTGCTACAGTTCCACGGCGATGAAACCCCGCAGGACTGCGAAGGCTACCACCGCCCCTGGATCAAGGCCCTGCGCGTGCGCCCGGGCGACGACCTGGAGGCGGCCTGCCAGCTTTACGCCGGTGCCCGCGGCATTCTGCTGGACACCTATGTGCCAGGCGTACCCGGAGGCACCGGTGAAGCGTTCGACTGGTCGCTGGTGCCGGCGCGCCTGAGCAAGCCGATCATACTGGCGGGCGGGTTGTCTGCCGACAATGTCGGCCAGGCCATCGCCCAGGTGCGGCCGTACGCGGTGGATGTCAGTGGCGGCGTGGAGCAAGCCAAGGGCATCAAGGACGCGGCGAAGATCGAGGCATTCATGCGTGCGGTGAAACAGGCGTGATGGCAGATGTGACGGCTGGCTGCGCGCCATCGTCCATAGCTTTCGCAGCCCTGCGGGGCAGCCGCCTGCGCCTGTGGCGGCAAGACAACACATTAGCGGTGGGGTGGCGCGCTGGAAGTCCCGGCGGCCGGTCCATCATCGTTTCATAAAAGATTTTGAGCTCAAGGGCAGGGCAGGGCCGGCGACACCGGCCCACGCCTGCCAATACTGGAGAAAGAAAGCATGAGCAACTGGTTAGTCGACAAACTGATCCCTTCGATCATGCGTTCCGAGGTGAAGAAGAGCTCGGTGCCTGAAGGCCTGTGGCACAAGTGCCCGGCCTGCGAGGCCGTGCTGTATCGTCCGGAGCTGGAAAAGACCCTGGATGTCTGCCCCAAGTGCAACCACCACATGCGCATCGGCGCACGTGCGCGCATCGACATCTTCCTCGACGCCGATGGCCGTGCCGAACTGGGCGCCGACCTGGAGCCGGTCGACCGCCTGAAGTTCCGTGATGGCAAGAAGTACAAGGACCGCCTGACCGGGGCGCAGAAGCAGACTGGCGAGAAGGACGCCCTGATCTCCATGAGCGGCACCCTGATGGGCATGCCGATCGTGGTCAGCGCCTTCGAGTTCTCGTTCATGGGCGGCTCCATGGGTGCCATCGTCGGCGAGCGCTTCGTGCGCGCGGCCAACTATGCCCTGGAGCACCGCTGCCCGATGGTCTGCTTCTCCGCTTCGGGCGGTGCACGCATGCAGGAAGCGCTGATCTCGCTGATGCAGATGGCCAAGACCTCGGCCGTGCTGGCGCGCCTGCGTGAAGAAGGCATCCCGTTCATCTCGGTACTGACCGACCCTGTATACGGTGGTGTTTCCGCCAGCCTGGCCATGCTCGGTGACGTGATCGTCGGCGAGCCGAAGGCACTGATCGGCTTCGCCGGCCCGCGCGTGATCGAGCAGACCGTGCGCGAGAAGCTGCCGGAAGGCTTCCAGCGCAGCGAGTTCCTGCTGGAGCACGGCGCCATCGACCTGATCATCTCCCGTGGCGAACTGCGCCCGCGTCTGGCCCGCCTGCTGGCGCAGATGACCGGCCAGGAAACCCCGGAGCAAGCGCGTGAGGCGGCTGCCGTCGCGTGATGAAACAACGATCCCTGGGCGAATGGCTCGCCTACCTCGAGCAGTTGCACCCCTCGGCCATCGACATGGGCCTGGAGCGGTCGCAGAAGGTGCTTGCCCGGCTGGCGCTGGGCAAGCTGGCGCCACGCGTGGTGACGGTGACCGGCACCAACGGCAAGGGCTCGACCTGCGCCTTCGTGGCCTCGCTGCTGCGTGCCCAGGGGCTCAAGGTCGGCGTGTACAGTTCGCCGCACCTGTTGCGTTACAACGAGCGGGTGCTGATCGATGGCCAAGAAGCCAGCGATGAGGCCCTGTGCGAAGCCTTCGCCGCCGTCGAGGCGGCGCGGGGCGATATTTCCCTGACCTACTTCGAGATGGGCACCCTGGCCGCGTTCTGGTTGTTCTACCAGTCGCAGCTGGATGCCGTGGTACTGGAAGTGGGCCTTGGTGGCCGCCTGGACACCGTGAACGTGGTGGATGCCGACCTGGCCCTGGTGACCAGCATCGGCGTCGACCATGTCGATTACCTGGGTGATACCCGCGAGCTGGTGGCCTTCGAGAAGGCCGGCATCTTCCGTCAGGGCAAGCCGGCACTGTGCGGTGACCTGGATCCGCCTCGGCCGCTGCTGGACAAGGCCGCCGAACTGGCTGCGCCGCTGTTCCTGCGTGGTCGTGACTTCGACCTGGCCAGTGCCGATGGCAGCTGGAACTGGCGGGGTACTGCGGCTGATGGTGCGCAGGTAGAGCTGCGTGGCCTGCCTTTGCTCGACCTGCCCATGGAAAACGCCACGCTGGCCCTGCAGGCCTACCTGCTGATGGGCCTGCCCTGGGACGCCGGGCAGATTCGCCAGGCGCTGCTGGATACCCGCATCACAGGTCGCCTCGACCGTCGCCTGCTGAGCTGGCAGGGCAAGCCGGTGGAACTGTTGCTGGATGTCGGGCACAACCCGCATGCCGCGGAGTACCTGGCCCGGCGCCTGGCGGCCCGGCCGCTGAAGGGGCGCCGCCTGGCGGTGTTCGGCCTGCTCGCCGACAAGGACCTGGACGGTGTTGTCGCGCCGCTGCAGGGGCTGGTCGACGACTGGGCAGTGGCGCCACTGGATACCCCGCGCAGCCGCCCGGCTGCGGAGCTGGCCACGGCCTTGACGAACGTCGGCGCCGCGGTGAAGTCTTATGCCAGCGTCGATGCTGCCCTTGAAGGGCAATGCGCGCAGGCAACGGCGGATGACCAGATCTTGCTGTTCGGTTCGTTTTTCTGTGTTGCCCAGGCACTGGAATGGCTGGAGCGGCACGCCCAGGAGGGTGGAGTAGATGGCAGTGCTGGATAAAGGGATGAAACAGCGCATGGTGGGTGCGTTGGTGCTGGTGGCGCTGGCGGTGATTTTCCTGCCGATGCTGTTCACCCGCGAGGACGAGATGCGTCAGGTGCGCGTCGAGGCCCCGCAGGCGCCGGCCATGCCAAGCCTGCCGGAGGTGAAGGTGGAACCGGTCGCCGTGCCGGAGCCGCAGGCCATTGCGCAAGAGCCGCAACAGCCACCGGTGGTGGTGGACGAGTCCACCGCGCCGGCGAGCGCGCCCAGCCAGCCGATTACCCCGTCACCCCAGACCCAGCCTCAGTCGCAGGTGCAGTCCCAGCCCCAGCCTCAGCCCGCCAAGCCGCAGGCGCCCGTGGCCAAGGTCGAGCCTCAGCCGGCAGCCAAGCCGGCCGCGCCGGCGGCGCCATCGAAGATCGACGTCAACGGCCTGCCGGTCAGCTGGTCGATCCAGTTGGCCAGCCTGTCCAACCGTGCCGGGGCCGAAAAGCTGCAGCAAACCTTGCGTAGCCAGGGTTACAACGCCTATATCCGCTCGGCGGGTGGCATGAACCGGGTGTACGTGGGGCCGCTGATCGAGCGGGCCGAGGCCGAGCGCGTGCGTGACGCCATCAACCGTCAGAACAGCCTCAAGGGCTTCGTGGTGCGCTTCCAGCCTGAGCGCAGCTGATGACCCGGGGGTGGCTTTGCCGCCCACCGACGCGGTTCGTCGCCACGACAAGCCAGCTCCCACCTCGACCGCGCTGCTCTCAAGGCCTGCGCAGTCCCTGTGGGAGCCGGCTTGCCGGCGATGAAGCCAACACCAATCTGTCTGACATTCCGCTTACCCAAGCCCCCGCCGCTCTGTTAAAATGCGCCGCCTCAAACGTCTGCAGGCAGCACCGTGGCATTTACCTTGGTTGATTGGGCGATCATCGCGATCATCGCCGTCTCCACACTGATCAGTCTCAAGCGCGGCTTCGTCAAGGAAGCCTTGTCCTTGCTCATCTGGATCATTGCCGGTGCGGTTGCCTGGATGTTCGGCGGTTCGCTCTCGGTGTATCTTGAAAGCTACATCCAGACGCCGTCGATGCGCGTCATCGCCGGCTGCGCCATTCTTTTCGTCGCCACCTTGCTGGTGGGGGCCATGATCAACTTCCTCATCGGCGAGCTGATCCGCGTGACCGGGCTGTCCGGTACCGATCGTTTCCTGGGCATGGCCTTCGGCGCCGCGCGCGGGGCCTTGCTGGTGGTGGTGGCCATCGGGCTGATCAGCCTGGGGCCGGTTCAACAGGACACCTGGTGGCAGGAATCACGCCTGATACCACAATTTCTCTTGGTCGCCGACTGGTCGAAAAACCTGATCCTGGGTTTTACCGGCCAGTGGACACCCAGTGGGCTGATCGGCACTCCAGCTGATCTTCCGTTCAAGGAACAGTTGCTCGGGCCGGCAAAGCCCTGAGCGCTATTCACTCAAGTTTCGTCAAAGTAGGGGTTGCGTCGCATGTGTGGCATCGTCGGTATCGTCGGTAAGTCGAACGTCAATCAGGCGCTGTATGACGCGCTTACGGTCCTCCAGCACCGCGGCCAGGACGCTGCCGGTATCGTGACCAGCCATGACGGCCGGTTGTTCCTGCGCAAGGATAATGGCCTGGTGCGCGACGTGTTCCAGCAGCGCCACATGCAGCGCCTGGTCGGCAACATCGGCATCGGCCACGTGCGCTACCCGACTGCGGGCAGCTCGACCTCGGCCGAGGCCCAGCCGTTCTACGTCAACTCGCCATACGGCATCACCCTGGCACACAACGGCAACCTGACCAACGTCGAGCAGCTGGCCAAGGAGATCTACGAGTCCGACCTGCGCCACGTCAACACCAACTCCGACTCGGAAGTACTGCTGAACGTGTTCGCCCATGAGCTGGCGGTGCGTGGCAAGCTGCAGCCGACCGAAGAAGACGTGTTCGCCGCGGTTTCCCACGTGCACAGCCGCTGCGTCGGCGGTTACGCCGTGGTGGCGATGATCACCGGCTACGGCATCGTCGGCTTCCGTGACCCCAACGGCATCCGCCCGGTGGTGTTCGGCCAGCGTCACACCGACGAAGGCGTGGAATACATGATCGCCTCGGAAAGCGTGGCCCTGGACGTGCTCGGCTTCACCCTGATCCGCGACCTGGCGCCGGGCGAAGCGGTATACATCACCGAAGAAGGCCAGCTGTACACCAAGCAGTGCGCCGAAGCACCGAAGCTGCAACCGTGCATCTTCGAGCATGTCTACCTGGCCCGCCCGGACTCGATCATGGATGGCGTGTCGGTGTACAAGGCCCGTCTGCGCATGGGTGAAAAACTGGCCGACAAGATCATGCGCGAGCGCCCCGAGCACGACATCGACGTGGTCATCCCGATCCCGGACACCAGCCGCACCGCGGCCCTGGAACTGGCCAACCGCCTGGGCGTCAAGTTCCGCGAAGGCTTCGTCAAGAACCGCTATATCGGCCGTACCTTCATCATGCCCGGCCAGGCCGCGCGCAAGAAATCGGTACGCCAGAAGCTCAATGCCATCGAGCTGGAGTTCCGCGGCAAGAACGTGATGCTGGTGGACGACTCGATCGTGCGCGGCACCACCTGCAAGCAGATCATCCAGATGGCTCGCGAAGCCGGCGCCAAGAACGTCTACTTCTGCTCCGCAGCCCCTGCGGTGCGCTACCCCAACGTCTACGGCATCGACATGCCGAGTGTTCACGAACTGATCGCCCACAACCGTACCACCGAACAAGTGGCCGAGTTGATTGGCGCCGACTGGCTGGTCTACCAGGACTTGCCGGACCTGATCGACTCGGTCGGTGGCGGCAAGATCAAGATCGACCACTTCGATTGCGCGGTATTCAACGGTGAGTACGTCACCGGCGATATCGACGAAGCCTACCTCGACCGTATCGAGCAGGCTCGTAACGACCTGGCCAAGGTCAAGAACCAGGCGGTCAGCGCGATCATCGACCTCTACAACAACTGATTTCGGGAGCGACGGCATGACGGATCAATGGGATGCCGGACGACTGGACAGTGACCTCGAGGGTGTCGGTTTCGACACCCTGGCGGTGCGCGCCGGTCAAAACCGTACACCGGAGGCCGAGCACAGCGAAGCGCTGTTCCTGACTTCCAGCTATGTGTTCCGCACGGCTGCCGATGCCGCCGCGCGCTTTGCCGGCGAAACGCCGGGCAACGTCTATTCGCGCTACACCAACCCGTCTGTGCGTGCCTTCGAGGAGCGCCTGGCGGCCATGGAAGGCGCCGAGCAGGCCGTGGGCACCTCCACCGGCATGGCGGCGATCCTCGCCGTGGTGATGTCGCTGTGCAGTGCCGGTGACCATGTGCTGGTATCGCAGAGCGTGTTCGGCTCGACCATCAGCCTGTTCGAGAAGTACTTCAAGCGCTTTGGCGTGCAGGTGGACTACGTGCCACTGGTCGACCTCGCCGGCTGGGAAAAGGCCATCAAGGCCAATACCAAGCTGCTGATCGTCGAGTCGCCGTCCAACCCGCTGGCCGAGCTGGTCGATATCACCGCCCTCAGCGAAATCGCCCATGCCCACGGTGCCATGCTGGTGGTGGACAACTGCTTCAGCACCCCGGCGCTGCAGCAGCCGCTGAAGCTGGGTGCCGACATCGTGTTCCACTCGGCCACCAAGTTCATCGACGGCCAGGGCCGCTGCATGGGTGGCGTGGTTGCCGGCCGTGCCGAGCAGATGAAAGAAGTGGTGGGCTTCCTGCGTACTGCAGGCCCCACCCTCAGCCCGTTCAACGCCTGGATCTTCACCAAGGGCCTGGAAACCCTGCGCCTGCGCATGCGTGCGCACTGCGAAAGCGCCCAGGTACTGGCCGAGTGGCTGGAGCAGCAGGAGGGCGTGGAGAAGGTGCATTACGCTGGCCTGCCGAGCCACCCGCAGCACGAACTGGCCAAGCGCCAGATGAGTGGCTTCGGTGCGGTGGTCAGCTTCGAGGTCAAGGGTGGCAAAGAGGGCGCCTGGCGCTTCATCGACGCTACCCGGGTGATTTCCATCACCACCAACCTGGGTGACAGCAAGACCACCATCGCCCACCCGGCCACCACCTCCCACGGTCGCCTGACGCCGCAGGAACGTGAAGCCGCCGGCATCCGCGACAGCCTGATCCGCGTTGCCGTGGGCCTGGAAGATGTGGCCGACCTGCAGGCCGACCTGGCGCGTGGGTTGGCGGTACTGTGATCGAAATCCGCGGCGGTACGCCCGGCCATAACGGCCGGGTAGCCCTGGTGACCGGTGCCGCGCGCGGCATCGGCCTGGGCATTGCCGCCTGGTTGATCTGCGAAGGCTGGCAGGTGGTGCTCAGCGACCTTGACCGCCAGCGTGGCGCCAAGGCGGCCAAGGCCCTGGGTGACAATGCCTGGTTCATTACCATGGACGTTGCCGACGAGGCCCAGGTCAGCGCCGGGGTGTCCGAGGTGCTGGGGCAGTTTGGCCGCCTGGACGCGCTGGTGTGCAATGCGGCCATCGCCAATCCGCACAACCAGACCCTCGAAAGCCTGAGCCTGGCGCAGTGGAACCGGGTGCTGGCGGTCAACCTCAACGGCCCGATGTTGCTGGCCAAGCATTGTGCGCCGTACCTGCGTGCGCACAACGGGGCGATCGTCAACCTCACCTCCACCCGGGCGCGGCAGTCCGAGCCCGATACCGAGGCCTACGCGGCGAGCAAGGGCGGCCTGGTGGCCTTGACCCATGCCCTGGCCATGAGCCTGGGCCCGGAGATCCGCGTCAATGCGGTGAGCCCGGGCTGGATCGATGCCCGTGACCCGTCGCAGCGCCGTGCCGAGCCGTTGACCGAGGCGGACCATGCCCAGCACCCGACGGGCAGGGTAGGGACGGTGGAGGACGTGGCGGCCATGGTTGCCTGGCTGTTGTCTCGGCAAGCGGCGTTCGTCACCGGCCAGGAGTTCGTGGTCGATGGCGGCATGACCCGCAAGATGATCTATACCTGAGCCTTTTGCATATCCTGTACCGGCCTTTTCGCGGGTAAACCCGCTCCCACAGGTACTGCGCAGTTCTCAAGGCCTGTGCAGTACCTGTGGGAGCGGGTTTACCCGCGAAGAGGCCGCCACAGGCAACCGCACCGCTTTTGCGCTTTTCTGAAAAAAATTCAATGGGGCTATTGACTTAGCTTCGCCACCTGCGTAAATTTCGCGGCCTCAGCGAAGCAAACGCAACAAGCAACATCGCGAGGGTGATTAGCTCAGCCGGGAGAGCATCTGCCTTACAAGCAGAGGGTCGGCGGTTCGATCCCGTCATCACCCACCACTTCCTGAGATGTTCCTGGTGCTTCGGGTTTCGCAAGAAGCCGATAGCCAGAGAGGAACGCACTGCGCAGCGGTAGTTCAGTCGGTTAGAATACCGGCCTGTCACGCCGGGGGTCGCGGGTTCGAGTCCCGTCCGCTGCGCCATTTTTCAGTAACAGATGGGTGCCTGGCACCGGTCTGAAGCCACAAGGCAAACGCCTTGGGCTGATCCCAGTTTCAATCGGGCGAAAGCCTGAACGATACGCAGCGGTAGTTCAGTCGGTTAGAATACCGGCCTGTCACGCCGGGGGTCGCGGGTTCGAGTCCCGTCCGCTGCGCCATCTTCGTTTCAAGGTCCCTTGAACACCTTGAAGCAAACACAAGAGAAGCGATCACGTTATCGCTTTTTTTGTGCCTGCCCTGAGGCCATCGCGCCGGAAGGGTAGACCCAGGTTTCAATCGGGCGCAAGCCTGAATGATACGCAGCGGTAGTTCAGTCGGTTAGAATACCGGCCTGTCACGCCGGGGGTCGCGGGTTCGAGTCCCGTCCGCTGCGCCATCTTCGCCTCGAGGCCCCTTGAACGCCTCGAAGCCACGATAAAGCGACCTTCGGGTCGCTTTTTTCGTTTTTACGCCTGGCAATCGCCGCCTTTGACCCAGATTTACACGAACCTGACAGACTCTTCACCGATCAGCGGTTCCTGTGCCTGCCTGCTGTGTTGCACAATAGGCACCTTCTCGACTTACCCGGAATTCGCAATGACCAGATCTTCCGTCTTTGGTGCGCTCGGGCTGGCCCTGGTGCTGGCGGGCGTGACCGGTTGTTCCTCGAAAAAAGCCGCCGTCTACGAGCACGAGAACTTCGATGACTCGGGCACCTTCTCGCGCAGCTTCCCGGTGAGTGATGCCGGCTCCTGCGAGGCCGCCCGGCGCGCCTTGCTCAGCCAGGGTTACATCATCACCAGCAGCGGCGCCAACCAGGTGGTGGGCAACAAGAGCTTCCAGCAGAACAGCGAGAACCACCTGCAGATCAGTTTCAACGTCACCTGTGCGCCGGATGTGAGCGACGAGCAGCGTTCGACCATGTTCGCCAACGCCCTGCAGGACCGCTACGCCCTGAAAAAGTCCAACACCTCCGCCAGCCTGGGCGTTGGTGTACTGGGGTCGGTGTCGATGCCGATCGGCTCCAGCGACGACTCGATGGTCAAGGTGGCCAGCGAGACGGTGACGGCGGCGCAGTTCTATGACCGCTATTTCGCCCTGGTGGAGAGCTACCTGCCAAAGCCCAAGCCTAAGCAGGAGAGCAAGGCCAAGGTCGAGGAGCCCGCGCCGAAGGTCGAAGCGCCCGCGGCTGCCCTGGGGCTGCCGGAGCAGGCCGCGGCAGCGCCGGTGGCACCGGCCCCGGTGGCGGTGCCTTTGGTTGAAGCGGCGCCAGCCCCGGCCGCTGTTGCCCCGGCCAGCGAGGCGGTAGCCGCGCCGGTGGTGGATGACAGCCAAGGCTCGCAGCCGGTGGCGCCGCCAGCGGAGGCGGCACCGATCGAGGTGCAGCAGGAAGCCCAGCCTGCCGAGGCCGCCGAGACCGCTTCCCCCGCCCTTTGATAGCTTGCCTGCACCGGCCTCTTCGCGGGTAAACCCGCTCCCACAGGTACTTCGCAGTTCTCAACATCTGCGCAGTACCTGTGGGAGCGGGTTTACCCGCGAAGAGGCCGGTGCAGGCAGTCCATCCCCTATTACAGACGCACCGCGATAACTTCCTGAACACCTGCTACGTTTACCACTCATAAGCTTGTCATCATTCCTTCACTCCACCTGCTTAGGTTGAAGGCGACACCGATAAAGATCATGAGATGAGAGGACGCAGGGTTATGGACGAATACCAGGAAGAACTTCTCGAATTCCAGGCTTATGAACTGGACACCCCGGAACCGGCTGACGACGCTACCGAGCTCTAGCCCGCCCGCCGCTGGCTGCGGCGAAACTCCCCCGGTGTAAGGCCCGTCCAGCGCTTGAAGGCGCGCTGGAAGGCCTCGGCCGACGCAAACCCCAGCAGATAGGCAATCTCGCCAAAGGCCAGCTCCGTATCGCGGATGTAGGTTTCGGCAAGGTCGCGCCGTGTTTCGCTGAGCAGGTCGCGAAAGCGCGTGCCTTCCTCGGCCAGTTTGCGTCGCAAGGTCCAGGTCGGCAGTTGCAGGTGCAGCGCCACTTCTTCCAGGTCCGGTTCACGGCCACCATTGAGCAACGGGCCCAGCAGGTGGGTGATGCGCTCACCCAGGCTGCGCACCCGCGTACGCTGCAACATTTCCGCCTCGCACAGCTGCAGCAGGTGCTGCCAGGTGCTCGGGCAGTGCCTGGGGTTGGCCAGCTGCAGCGTGGCGCGGCTCAGGCGCAGCTGGTTGCCGTCGGCCGCGAACTGCACGGGCGCGCTGCACAGCGGCTGGTAGCGCGCGGCATAGGCGGGTGCGGCAAACTCGATGTCCATATGTTCGGCCTGCACTGCCGTACCGGCCAGGTCGGCAAGCTGGGCGAGCCAGCCGGCGAGTAGCGAATCGACCACGAAACGGTTGTAGGCGTTGTAGGGGCTGATGGAGTAGAAGCGTAGCCAGGCGCCCTGGGCATCTTCCTGAAAACTGGAGTGGCCGCGGTAGTTGGCGGCGTACAGCGGCTCGAAGTGCAACAGGGTGCGTGCCGCCTCGCCCAGGTTCGGTGCCTGGGCAGCGGTGACCCCGGCCAGGCCGGCATGCGCCAGGCGGCTCAGGCGCCCCATGTGCAGGCCCAGCGCGGCCTCGCCGCACAGTTCGATGGCGGCGTGCCCCAGGTGCATGTAGCGCGGGATCGACAAGCGCGCACCGGCTTCGCTCAGGCGCGCCGCATCCAGGCCATATCGGCGCAGCAGTGGCTCGGGGTCGTGGCCCAGTTCGCGCAGGGCCTCGGTCAGCGGCTGGACAAAACCAACCGACAGGTCGCCCAGGCGCACGCGGGGGCGGGCCATGGGCTTACAACCACAGGTTCAGCAAGCGGGCGCCAGGGCTGGGGGTGCCCGCCAGCAATTCACCCGCCTGGTGGGCAAAGCCCTGGCCGTCGCTGCCCTGTTCCCAGAACTGCCCACGCATGAACACGCTCATGCTGCTGACGCCGGCCCCGGCCGCTTCGGTCAGGCGCTGCCAGGCCGCCTGTTCGCTGACTTCGCCGCGCTGCAAGGCCAGCCCGGCGCTGGCATCCTGATGGCGATTGCCGCGCCAGGGCGCTTGCCAGCTGCCCTTGCCGCTGAGGAACACCGGGTTGGCGATCAGTTGTACCGCCTGTCGTGCCAGTTGCTGGTGGTTTTCCGGGTACCAGCTGTCACTGCCCACCAGCACGCCCAGGCGCCCGGCAGGGGTTTGCAATACCTGCAGCGGGTGCTGGCGGCCATCGTGCACATAGCGGCGCATTTCGCTGTCGGGGAACTGCTGGCGTTGCGGTTGGCCCAGCAGCGAGCCGTCACCGGCGAACACCACGCTGCTGTTGAACAGCGGGCCGCTGCCGGCATGCAGCACACCCTGTTTCACGTAGGGGGCGGGCAGCACGATGGAGCCGGCCACCAGGGTGACGTTGAATTCCTTGGCCAGGCCGCCGAACAGTTGCTGGTAGTCCGCAGCCATCTGCTCGGCTTTCATGCGCAGGTGCGCGTCGGCGCGCCAGTCGTCCCCGTCGGCACGGAGCATGGCCAGGCCATAGCGCAGCGGGTTGCTCAGTTCCAGCCATTGCAGGGCTTCGCGGCTTTGCGTGACCTGGTACAGCTCGTTCTTTTCGCCGCGTGCCCACAGCCAGGTACCGATGTGCTCTGGTAGCACCACCACCGTACGCGGGCCGACAAGCCCTTGGCTACGTGCCTGCTCCAGGTAGGCCGCGAGCTTGCGGTGCAGGCGTTGCAGGTTCTGGTAGTCGCCCGGGTAGAGCAGCGGTTCGACGCCGAGCAGGTTGCCGTGCTCGCCCGGCACGCCGTGGTTCAGTGCCAGTTCGATGCGCAGGTCGGACAGGTAGTGGCCTTCCGGGCGCTGCTGGGTCCAGAAACCGTAGCCGCAGAGGGCGGCGATCATCACCAGCGCCAGGGCGCTTGCCAGGAGTTTTCGCATGAAGCAGGACAGCGCCTTGGAAACGAGAGTTTCCTAGGGTAGTCGTGCTGTGCGCGAGGATCAATAACTTGTCAGTTTCGATCATTGAGCCCGTTCAAACGGCTGTTTAATGTCGCAGGCAGACAAACGACGGGGCCCGCCAGACAGCGCGGCACCCGCATTCCGTGATCACGCCACCTGGGGACCTTTCCATGGCCGCCGACCGCTACCCGCACCTGCTCGCCCCGCTGGACCTGGGCTTCACCACCTTGCGCAACCGCACCCTGATGGGCTCGATGCACACCGGCCTCGAAGAGCGCCCGGGCGGCTTCGAGCGCATGGCGGCGTACTTTGCCGAGCGCGCCCGCGGTGGCGTCGGCCTGATGGTCACCGGCGGCATCGCGCCCAACGATGAGGGTGGGGTGTATTCCGGGGCGGCCAAGCTCAGCACCGAGGAAGAGGCCGACAAGCACCGCATCGTCACCGAGGCGGTACACGCTGCCGGCGGCAAGATCTGCCTGCAGATCCTGCATGCCGGGCGCTACGCCTACAGCCCGCGCCAGGTGGCGCCCAGCGCGATCCAGGCGCCAATCAACCCGTTCAAGCCCAAGGAACTGGACGAGGCGGGTATCGAGAAGCAGATCGCCGACTTCGTCAATTGCGCGGTGCTGGCCCAGCGCGCCGGTTACGACGGCGTCGAGATCATGGGTTCGGAAGGCTACTTCATCAACCAGTTCCTCGCCGCCCACACCAACCACCGCACCGATCGCTGGGGTGGCAGCTATGAAAACCGCATGCGCCTGGCGGTGGAGATCGTCAGCCGGGTGCGCGGCGCGGTCGGGCCGAACTTTATCATCATCTTCCGCCTGTCGATGCTCGACCTCATCGAGGGCGGCAGCACCTGGGACGAAATCGAGCTGCTGGCCAAGGCCATCGAGCAGGCTGGCGCGACCTTGATCAATACCGGCATCGGCTGGCACGAAGCGCGTATCCCGACCATTGCCACCAAGGTGCCGCGTGCGGCGTTCAGCAAGGTCACCGCCAAGCTGCGTGGCGTGGTGAACATTCCGCTGATCACCACCAACCGCATCAATACCCCGGAGGTGGCCGAGGCGGTGCTGGCCGAGGGCGATGCCGACATGGTCTCGATGGCACGGCCGTTCCTGGCCGACCCGGACTTCGTCAACAAGGCCGCTGCCGGCCGCGGCGACGAGATCAATACCTGCATCGGCTGCAACCAGGCCTGCCTGGACCATACCTTCGGCGGCAAGCTGACCAGTTGCCTGGTCAACCCGCGTGCCTGCCACGAGACCGAGCTCAACTACCTGCCCGTGCGCACCGTGAAGCGCATTGCCGTGGTCGGCGCTGGCCCGGCCGGCCTGGCGGCAGCCACGGTGGCGGCCGAGCGCGGCCACGCGGTAACCCTGTTCGATGGCGCCAGCGAGATCGGCGGGCAGTTCAATGTGGCCAAGCGGGTGCCGGGAAAGGAAGAGTTCCATGAAACCCTGCGTTACTTCCGCAACAAGGTCAAAAGCACGGGCGTGGACCTGCGCCTGAACACCCGGGTCGATGTGCAGGCTCTGGTGGACGGTGGCTACGACGAGATCATCCTGGCCACCGGCATCGCCCCGCGCACGCCGGCCATCCCCGGTGTCGAGCATGCCAAGGTGCTCAGCTACCTGGACGTGCTGCTCGAGCGCAAGCCGGTGGGCAAGACTGTCGCGGTGATTGGTGCGGGCGGCATCGGTTTCGACGTTTCCGAGTACCTGGTGCACCAGGGCGTCGCTACCAGCCAGGACCGTGAGGCGTTCTGGAGGGAGTGGGGCATCGATACCCATCTGCAGGCACGCGGTGGCGTGGCCGGGATCAAGGCCGAGCCGCATGCCCCGGCGCGGCAGGTGTACCTGTTGCAGCGCAAGAAATCCAAGGTGGGTGACGGCCTGGGCAAGACCACCGGCTGGATTCACCGTACCGGGTTGAAGAACAAGCGGGTGCAGATGCTCAACAGCGTCGAGTACCTGGGTATCGACGATGCCGGCCTGCATATTCGCGTGGCCGAAAGCGAGCCACAGGTGCTGGCGGTGGACAACGTGGTGATCTGTGCCGGGCAGGAGCCGCTGCGCGAGCTGCAGGACGGGCTGGTGGCGGCGGGGCAGTCGGTGCACCTGATAGGTGGGGCCGATGTGGCGGCCGAGCTGGATGCCAAGCGGGCGATCAACCAGGGTTCGAGATTGGCGGCTGAGCTCTGAGATCGCCGGGGCCGCTTTGCGGCCCTTCGCGGGCTTGCCCGCTCCCACAGGGATAACGCACTCCTGACTGTGGGAGCGGGCAAGCCCGCGAAGGGCTGCAAGGCAGCCCCGGGATATCACTGGTAAACTCGCGCGATGCAATTTGACCTCCCCCAACCCCCCCTGCAGCCCCTGATCCTGCCCTGGCTCCAACAAGCCCAGGTAGAAACCGCCATCCTGCGCCTGGACCTGATCGACCCGCTGATCAGCGGCAACAAATGGTTCAAGCTACGCCACCACCTGCAACAGGCCAGCGCCAGCAACGCCCCGGGCCTTATCAGCCTCGGCGGCAACCATTCCAACCACCTGCACGCCCTGGCCGCTGCCGGCAATCGCTTCGGCTTCGCCACCGCCGGCCTGCTGCGTGGCCACGCCCAGGACACGCCAACCGTGCGTGACCTGCAGGCGCTGGGCATGGAACTGCACTGGTTGGGCTATGGCGGCTATCGCGCACGAAACCAAGCGGGTTTCTGGGAACCCTGGCAGGCACGCTACCCGGGTTGGCACTGCATCCCCGAAGGGGGCGGCGGGCTGGCCGGTGCACAGGGCTGCGCGCTGATCATGCAGCAGGCGCGCGCGCAGATCGCGGCACTGGGCTGGTCGGGCTACGACGCCTGGTGGCTGGCTGCCGGAACGGGGACTACCCTGGCCGGCCTGGTAATGGCCGAGGCGGGCGCACATGTGGTGCATGGTGCATTGGCGGTACCCAGGGACCATGGTGTGCCGGAGGTGGTAGCGACACTGGCCGGCGCGCATGGCTACCAGCTGCACGACGCCTGCCGTGGCGGTTTCGGCAAGTTCGACGCTGAGCTGCTGGCGTTCATCGCCGATTGCGAGCGGCACACCGGCGTGCCGCTCGAAGCCCTCTACACCGGCAAGGCCCTGCTGGCCCTGCGTGAGCAGGTCGAGGCCGGGCTGTTCGCGCCCGGCACCCGCCTGATCGTGGTGCACACCGGCGGCCTGCAGGGCCGGCGCGGTTACTTGTAGGGCAGCATGCGCAGCAGCGTGTTGTCGCGCTGTACATAGTGGTGATACAGCCCGGCCAGAGCGTGCAGGCCGATCAGCCAGTAGCCCCAGCTGCCGATGCGCTCATGCCAGCCTTTGATGAACTTGGCCTGGTCCGGGTTCGGGCCGATCAGGTGCGGCAGCTCCAGGCCGAAGAACGGCACTGGTTTGTCGGCGGCGCTGAGGATCAGCCAGCCGGCCAGCGGCAGGATTATCATCAGCAGGTACAACGCCAGGTGCATCAGGTGCGCGAGGCCGGTCTGCCAGGCCGCAGGTTTGGGCACGATGGGTGGAGTCGGGCGGCTCAGGCGGATGGCCAGGCGCAACCAGACCAGCACGAACACGCTGAGCCCGAGCATGAAGTGCAGGTCCTTCATCAGGTTGCGTTCGACGCTGTCCTTGGGGAACAGGCCACGCAGTTCGATAAGGGCATAGACAGCGGCCAGCAGCACCAGCATCAGCCAGTGCAGGGCGATGGACAGGCGCGCGTAATGGGTCGCGGGGGTGGATGAAACCATGATCGGTCCTCGTCATCAGGTCGGAATGGCGCTCTTGCCGGCGCTCAGGAAGTACTGTAATGGCTACGGGGGAACAAATCTTTGCGCCAGGTCTGTGAAAATTGTGTTGTCTGCACCGGCCTCTTCGCGGGCTTGCCCGCTCCCACAGGCATAGCGCAGAGCCAGAGACCTGTGCAGTACCTGTGGGAGCGGGCAAGCCCGCGAAGAGGCCGGAACAGCCGGCATCATGCCTCGGGTGTAAATGGCCAATTGTCAGCCACCAGAAACACCCGCTCGGCCTCCTGCCACGCCCCGTCAGCCTCTTGTTCCAACCTCACCAGCAACTGCGCCGGAGCCTGCCGCTCCAACACGTGCAGCCACGCCGCAAACTGCTCCACCGCCCAGCACTCCTGCGCCTCGACCCGCGCCGGCGCCAGCCAGGCATGCCGTTGCAGCGGCTGCCATCGCTCACCTTCGCCCATGACCCAGTCCCGCCGCCGCAGCCAGCGCCCGCGCAGGTGCTGCGGGTTGGCGCCCTGTGGTGGCTGCGCATGCCCAGGCCACGGGTAGAACAGATAGCCACCCAGCCACACATGCGCCTGCACCTGCTCCACCCCCAGCCGGGCCAGCACCTCGCGGCTGTGCGCCCCCGCCGACATGGGCAGCTGGTGTCGCGCCAGGTGCGCCAGTTTGCTTCCCAGTCGGTCATGGCAGCCCGGCCCCAGCCAGGCGGCGGGGTCGTGCCCGGCGTGCTCCGGGCCCAGGTACAGCTTGATGGCCAGTTCCAGGTGGTGCACACCATCGCGGTCGCGCAGCACCACATCCAGCTCGCCCAGGGTGCGCCCGCCTTCGCGAATCGCCAGGTTGGCCGTCAGCAGTTCGATGCCCGGGGCCTGGCCCAGGGCGAATTGCCACAGCCGTTCGTAGTAGTGCCCCAGGCGCCGGCTGCCCAGCTGCGCCAGCCAGTCGCGCAATGGGCGGTCATCGTTATCCAGCGCCCGCAGCCAGTCTGCCAGGCGCTGTGGCTGGTCCGCCCACAGGCTGCCCGCCAGCGGGTGGCGCTGGGGGCAGGGCGGGGCGCTGAGCAACGGGGGCGACAGCAGGGCCCAGGCCAGGTCGCGCACGTTGGGGCGGCGTAGCTGCCGGGGCAGGTCGTGGAGCAGGGCGAATGGCATCATCCTGCGAGCATAGCCGGTTTGCCGCTACCCGGTGGTTTCGCCCATAATCGCGGCATAGTCACCCGCCGCAGAGCCTCGCAGGAGCCCCATGGAGCAATTTCGCAATATCGGTATCATCGGCCGCCTTGGTAGCTCGCAGGTGCTCGACACCATTCGCCGACTGAAAAAATTCCTCCTCGAGCGCCACCTGCACGTGATCCTTGAGGACACCATCGCCGAAGTGCTGCCCGGCCATGGCCTGCAAACCTCTACCCGCAAGCTGCTGGGCGAGGTCTGTGACCTGGTCATCGTGGTCGGCGGCGACGGCAGCCTGCTGGGTGCCGCCCGCGCCCTGGCCCGGCACAACATTCCGGTGCTGGGCATCAACCGAGGCAACCTGGGCTTCCTTACCGACATCCGCCCCGACGAGCTGGAAGAGAAGGTCGCCGAAGTGCTCGACGGCCACTACCTGGTGGAAAACCGCTTCCTGCTGCAGGCCGAGGTACGCCGCCACAACGAAGCCATCGGCCAAGGTGATGCGCTGAACGACGTGGTGCTGCACCCGGGCAAGTCCACGCGCATGATCGAGTTCGAGATCTACATCGATGGCCAGTTCGTCTGCAGCCAGAAGGCCGACGGCCTGATCGTCGCCACCCCCACCGGCTCCACCGCCTACGCGCTGTCGGCCGGCGGCCCGATCATGCACCCCAAGCTCGACGCCATCGTCATCGTGCCAATGTACCCGCACACGCTGTCGGGCAGGCCGATCGTGGTCGACGGCAACAGCGAGCTGAAGATCGTGGTGTCCAAGGACCTGCAGATCTACCCGCAAGTATCCTGTGACGGCCAGAACCACTTCACTTGTGCCCCCGGCGACACCATCACGGTGAGCAAGAAACCGCAGAAGCTGCGCCTGATCCACCCGCTGGACCACAATTACTACGAGGTCTGCCGCACCAAGCTCGGCTGGGGCAGCCGCCTGGGAAGCAGGGACGACTGATGCTCGATCCGGCGCGTAGTTTCGACATCATCGGTGACGTGCACGGTTGTGCGCTGACCCTTGAACGCCTGCTCGACGCCCTCGGTTACAAGCGTGTGGCAGGCGTGTGGCGCCACCCGCGGCGCCAGGCGCTGTTCCTTGGCGACATCGTCGACCGCGGGCCACGCATTCGCGAGGCGCTGCACATCGTCCACGACATGGTCGAGGCCGGCCAGGCGTTCTGCATCATGGGCAACCACGAGTACAACGCGCTGGGCTGGGTTACCCCGGCACTGCCTGGCAGCGGCAAGGCCTTCGTGCGCGAGCATACGCCGCGCCACGCCCGGTTGATCGACGAAACCCTGACCCAGTTTGCCCACCACCCCGCTGACTGGCACGACTTCGTCAACTGGTTCTACGAATTGCCGCTGTTCGTCGACGCCGGGCGCTTCCGCCTGGTGCATGCCTGCTGGGACCCGCGGCTGATCGAGCCGCTGCGCCAGCAGTACCCCGACGGGCGTATCGACGAGCACTTCATCCAGGCCTCGGCGGTGAGCGGCAGCTTTGCCGCCACCGTGTGCAACCGCCTGCTGCGCGGTACCGACATGCGCCTGCCGGACGGCCTGACCCTCACCGGCGGCGACGGCCTGACCCGTGCCTTCTTCCGCACCAAGTTCTGGGAAGAAGACCCGCAAACCTACGGCGACATCGTGTTCCAGCCAGACGCCCTGCCCGCGGAAGTGGCCAGCACCCCGCTCAGTCACAGCCAGAAGAACGCCTTGCTGCGCTATGCCGAAGACGAGCCCATGCTGTTCGTCGGCCATTACTGGCGTAGCGGCCGCCCGGCGCCGATCCGCGCCAACCTGGCCTGCCTGGACTACAGCGCCGTGCTCTACGGCAAGCTGGCCGCCTACCGGCTGGATGATGAAACCCGCATCGACCCGCACAAGTTCGTCTGGGTCGATGTCGACCGCCCACAGGCCAACCAATGAACATTATCGAAGTGATGCGCCTGCCGCTGTCGGTCGACCTCAGCGGCTTCGTTCACCTGCTGCAGCGCCTGCAGGTGCCGCACCGGGTCAGCGAGGAGGGCGATGCCCAGGTGCTCTGGGCCCCCGACACCCTGGCCGCAGACGTCCGCGAACTCTACCAGCGCTACCCCGACGGCAACGCCGACCTGCCAGCCACCACCGATCCTGTGGGAGCGGGCGAGCCCGCGAAAGGGCCCTCCCTGGCGGAACAGGCCCGCGCCTGCAAGATCACCACCCTGACCCTGCTGCTGTGCTTCATCGTTGCCGGCCTCACCGGCCTGGGCGACAACTTCACCACCATCAGCTGGTTCACCTTCCTCGATTTCCGCGTCCAGGGCGACTACCTGTACTTCAGCCCGCTGGCGCAAAGCCTGGACGAAGGCCAGTGGTGGCGCCTGGTATCGCCCATGCTGCTGCATTTCGGCGTGCTGCACCTGGCCATGAACAGCCTGTGGTACTGGGAACTGGGCAAACGCATCGAATTGCGCCAGGGCCCATGGGCTCTGCTGGGCCTGACCCTGCTGTTCAGCCTGGTGTCCAACCTGGCCCAGCACTACAGCAGCGGGCCGAGCCTGTTCGGCGGCCTGTCCGGCGTGCTGTACGGCCTGCTCGGGCACATCTGGCTGTACCAGTGGCTGGCACCCGACCGTTACTTCAACCTGCCCAAGGGCGTGCTGGTGATGATGCTGATCTGGCTGGTGGTGTGCCTGAGCGGCGTGATCGACACCCTGGGCCTTGGCCAGATCGCCAACGCCGCCCACGTCGGCGGGCTGCTCATCGGATGCCTGACCGGGCTCTTGGGTGGGGCGCTGGCCCGGCGTAAACTGTCGGCTTGAATCAGGAGACACTATGTCCACTTTCGCGCAAATGATTGAAAACATCACCCCGGAAATCTACGAGAGCCTGAAACTGGCCGTGGAAATCGGCAAATGGTCGGATGGCCGCAAGCTCACTGCCGAGCAGAAAGAGCTGTCGCTGCAGGCGGTAATCGCCTGGGAGATGAAAAACCTGCCCGAAGACCAGCGTACCGGCTACATGGGCCCGCAGGAATGCGCCTCGAAGTCCGCGCCGATCGCCAACATTCTGTTCAAGTCGGACTCGGTACATTGATCGAACTCGCTCGTGGCTCGTTGAGCAAGATGGCGGTAAGCCTGCAGGCGCCAGTGGTGCAGTACAGCTTCCGTCTGGATGACACGCAGGTGCCGGTCAACCCGCTGATCGGCCAGCGCCTGCGCCTCGAATACCTCGGCGCCATTCACTGCAGCCATTGTGGCAAGCGCACCAAGACCAGCTTCAGCCAGGGTTACTGCTACCCGTGCATGACCAAACTGGCCCAGTGCGACGTGTGCATCATGGCCCCGGAAAAGTGCCACTACGACGCCGGCACCTGCCGCGAACCGTCGTGGGGCGAACAGTTCTGCATGACCGACCATGTGGTCTACCTGGCCAACTCGTCGGGGATCAAGGTCGGTATCACCCGCGCCACCCAGCTGCCCACCCGCTGGCTCGACCAGGGTGCCAGCCAGGCCCTGCCGATCGCGCGCGTGGCCACCCGCCAGCAGTCCGGCCTGGTCGAAGACTTGCTGCGCAGCCAGGTGCCGGACCGCACCAACTGGCGCGCCCTGCTCAAGGGCGATGCCGAGGAGCTCGACCTGGTCGCCATTCGTGAACAGGTGTTCGACGCCTGTGCCGATGGCCTGCGCGAGCTGCAGGGGCGCTTCGGCCTGCAGGCGATCCAGCCGCTGGCCGACGCCGAAGTGGTGCAGATGAAGTACCCGGTCGAGGCCTACCCATCGAAGATCGTCAGCTTCAACCTCGACAAGGACCCGGTAGTGGAAGGCACGCTGCTGGGCATCAAGGGCCAGTACCTGATCTTCGACACCGGTGTGATCAATATTCGCAAGTACACGGCCTACCAGTTGGCCGTGCTCCAGTAAAAAGGACCTGCACATGCGTACCGAACAACCGCAAGTGATCTACCTCGAGGATTACCAGGCGCCCGAGTACCTGATCGACGAGACGCACCTGACCTTCGAGCTGTTCGAGGACCACACCCTGGTTCACGCGCAACTTGTCATGCGCCGCAACCCGGCACGCGGTGCCGGCCTGCCGCCACTGGAGCTCGATGGCCAGCAGCTGGAACTGCTGCGCGCCTCGCTGGATGACCAGGAGCTGCAGCCGGGCGACTACCAGCTCGATGCCGACAGCCTGACCGTGCAGCCCAAGGCCGAGCGCTTCACCCTCGACACCAGCGTGAAGATCCACCCCGAAAGCAACACCGCACTGGAAGGCCTGTACAAGTCGGGCAAGATGTTCTGCACCCAGTGCGAGGCCGAAGGCTTCCGCAAGATCACCTACTACCTCGACCGCCCGGACGTGATGAGCACCTTCACCACCACGGTCATCGCCGAGCAGCATCGCTACCCGGTATTGCTGTCGAACGGCAACCCGATCGGCAGCGGGCCGGCAGACGATGGTCGCCACTGGGCGACCTGGGAAGACCCGTTCATGAAGCCGGCCTACCTGTTCGCTCTGGTGGCCGGTGACCTGTGGTGCGTCGAGGACAGCTTCACCCGCCAGTCCGGCCGTGACGTGACCCTGCGCATCTACGTCGAGCCCGAGAACATCGACAAGTGCGACCACGCCATGGTCAGCCTGAAGAAGTCCATGCGCTGGGACGAAGAAGTCTATGGCCGCGAGTACGACCTGGACATCTTCATGATCGTCGCGGTCAACGACTTCAACATGGGCGCCATGGAAAACAAGGGCCTGAACATCTTCAACTCCAGCTGTGTGCTGGCCCGTGCCGAAACGGCCACCGATGCCGCACACCAGCGCGTCGAAGGCGTGGTCGCCCACGAGTATTTCCACAACTGGTCGGGCAACCGCGTCACCTGCCGTGACTGGTTCCAGCTGTCGCTGAAGGAAGGCTTCACGGTGTTCCGCGATGCCGAGTTCAGCGCCGACATGAACTCGCGCACGGTCAAGCGCATCGAAGACGTGGCCTACCTGCGTACTCACCAGTTCGCCGAAGACGCTGGCCCCATGGCCCACCCGGTGCGCCCGGACAGCTTCATCGAGATCTCCAACTTCTACACCCTGACCGTGTACGAGAAGGGCGCCGAAGTGGTGCGCATGGTTCGTACCCTGCTGGGCGCAGACGGCTTCCGCAAGGGCAGCGACCTGTACTTCGAACGCCACGATGGCCAGGCGGTGACCACGGACGATTTCATCAAGGCCATGGAAGACGCCAACGGCGTCGACTTCACCCAGTTCAAGCGCTGGTACAACCAGGCCGGCACCCCACGCCTGGAAGTCAGCGAGGCCTATGACGCGGCCGCGCAGACCTACAGCCTGACCTTCCGCCAGAGCTGCCCGCAGACCCCGGACAAGGCCGAAAAACTGCCGTTCGTGATCCCGGTGGAGCTTGGCCTGCTGGATGCCGCAGGCAACGACCTGCCGCTGCAACTGGCCGGCGAAGCGACGGCGCAGGGCACCAGCCGCGTGCTATCGGTGACCGAGGCCGAGCAGACCTTCACCTTCCAGGGCATCCAGGCCAAGCCGCTGCCTTCGCTGCTGCGTGGCTTCAGTGCACCGGTCAAGCTGAGCTTCCCCTACGACCGCGACCGGCTGATGTTCCTGATGCAGCACGACAGCGACGGCTTCAACCGCTGGGAGGCGGGGCAGCAGTTGTCGGTGCAGGTGCTGCAGGAACTGATCGGCCAGCATCAGCGCGGCGAAGCACTCAAGCTCGACCAGCGTCTGATTAGCGCCCTGGGCACCGTGCTCGGCAACGAGTCGCTGGACCCGGCCATGGTTGCCGAAATGCTCTCGCTGCCGGGTGAGGCCTACCTCACCGAGATCAGCCAGGTGGCCGACGTGGACGCCATCCACGCCGCCCGCGAGTTCGCCCGCCAGCAGATCGCCGAGCAACTGTTCGACGCCCTGTGGGCGCGCTATCAGGCCAACCGCGAAGTGTCGCGCAGCACCGCCTACGTGGCCTCGGCCGAGCACTTCGCCCGCCGCAGCCTGCAGAACATCGCGCTGTCGTACCTGATGCAGAGCGGCAAGCCGCAGGTGCTGCAGGCGACCCTGGAGCAGTTCGAGCACTGCGACAACATGACCGAGCGCCTGACCGCCCTGGCCGTGCTGGTCAACTCGCCGTTCGAGGCCGAGCGTGCCAAGGCCCTGGAAAGCTTTGCCGAGCACTTCAAGGACAACCCGCTGGTCATGGACCAGTGGTTCAGCGTGCAGGCGGCCAGTACGCTGCCGGGCGGGCTGGCGCGGGTCAAGGCGCTGATGCAGCACCCGGCATTCACCCTGAAGAACCCGAACAAGGTACGTGCGCTGGTCGGCGCCTTTGCCGGGCAGAACCTGGTCAACTTCCATGCGGCGGATGGCTCCGGCTACCGCTTCCTGGCGGACCTGGTGATCGAGCTGAATGCGCTGAACCCGCAGATCGCCTCGCGGCAACTGGCACCGCTGACCCGCTGGCGCAAGTATGACGATGCGCGTCAGGCCCTGATGAAGGGCGAGCTGGAGCGGATTCTGGCTTCTGGTGAGCTGTCCAGCGATGTGTATGAGGTTGTGAGCAAGAGCCTGGCTTAAGGGCCAAGGGGGCTGCTTTGCAGCCCTTCGCGGGCACGCCCGCTCCCACAGGGATATCACTGCTTTCAAGGCCTGTGATATCCCTGTGGGAGCGGGCGTGCCCGCGAAGGGCCGCACAGCGGCCCCGGCTTTACAAGGCCGACAACAAAACATAACACCCCGCCCGTTGTGTTCCCGCAGATATCCCCGCTACGATCCCCTCAAGCTATTGCAGGCCTCTAGATCAGGCTTTTCGCAGTACCTGCAGTGCATTGACCCACCACACAAGAACACAACAGGGGGACAGTCATGAGGGAACAGAACAGGCGCTTTGCCTGGCCATTGGCAGCCGGCGCGGTACTGGCGCTGGGGCTTGGCGTGTGGGCTGACAGCGTGCAAGCCGCTGCCGCCGACGAGTATTCCACCGAATCAGCCAAGGCCAGCCAAAGCCTGCTGATCGACGCCACCCATGCCGGCAAGCGCCTGGTGGTGGTGGGCGATCGCGGTCATATCCTGTTCTCCGACGACCAGGGCAGCACCTGGACCCAGGCGCGGGTGCCCACCCGGCAACTGCTGACCGCGGTGTTCTTCCTCGACGACAAGCGCGGCTGGGCCGTCGGCCATGATGCGCTGGTGCTCGCCAGCAGCGATGGTGGTGCCACCTGGAGCAAGCAGTTCGAAGACCTGTCCCGCGAAGCACCCTTGCTCGATGTCGCCTTCCTCGACGCCCAGCACGGTTTTGCCGTAGGTGCCTATGGCGCCTTGCTGGAAACCACCGACGGCGGCCAGCACTGGCAGGACGTGGCCGAGCGCCTGGACAACCCCGACCAGCTGCACCTGAACGGTATCGCCCAGGTGCGTGACGCGGGCCTGTTCATCGTCGGCGAGCAGGGTGGCATGTTCCGCTCCGCCGACAACGGCCAGACCTGGGCCAAGGTCGAGGGCCCTTACGAGGGCTCGCTGTTCGGCGTGATCGGCACTGCCCAGCCGCACACCCTGCTGGCCTACGGCCTGCGCGGCAACCTGTTCCGTTCCACCGATTTTGGTGACAGCTGGCAGCCGATCGAGCTCAAGGCCGCACGGGGCACCCTCGAATTCGGCCTGGCAGGCGCTACGCTTGTCCAGGACGGTAGCCTGGTGCTGGTCGGCAATGGCGGCAGCGTGCTGCGCAGTACCGATGATGGCCAGACCTTCAGTGTCTACAACCGCGCCGACCGCATTGCCCTGGCCGGCGTCAGCGGCCTGGCCGATGGCGGCCTGCTGCTGGTAGGGCAGGGTGGCGTGCACCTGGCTGACCCGCAGGGTGCTGACCAGGAGGTGCGTCCATGACCAGCAGGGAGAGCATCACCATGCACCCGCATCACCAGGACAAGGCCACGCTGCTCGAACGCCTGATCTTCAACAATCGCCCCGTGGTCATCGCCCTGTGCGTACTGGTCAGCATCTTCCTGTTCTGGCAGGCCACGCAGATTCGCCCGTCCACCAGCTTCGAGAAGATGATCCCGCTGCAGCACCCGTTCATCGAGCAGATGATGGAGCACCGCAACGACCTGGCCAACCTCGGCAACACCGTGCGCATTTCGGTGGAGGCCGTGAATGGCGACATCTTCGACAAGGACTACATGGAGACCCTGCGGCAGATCCATGACGAAGTGTTCTACATCCCTGGCGTCGACCGTGCCGGGCTGAAGTCGCTGTGGAGCCCCAGCGTGCGCTGGAGCGAGGTCACCGAGGAAGGCTTTTCCGGTGGCGAGGTGATCCCCAACACCTATAACGGCTCGCAGGACAGCCTCGACACCCTGCGCGACAACGTGCTCAAGTCGGGCCAGGTGGGGCGCCTGGTGGGCAACAACTTCAAATCCAGCATCGTTGACGTGCCGCTGCTGGAGAGCTACCCAGACCCGCAGGACCCGGGCAAGCAGGTGAAGCTGGACTACCAGCAGTTCTCGCACCAGCTGGAAGAAAAAATCCGCGACAAGTTCCAGGCACAGAACCCCAACGTCAAGGTGCACATCGTCGGCTTCGCCAAGAAGGTCGGCGACCTGATCGACGGCCTGGTGATGGTGGCGATGTTCTTTGGCGTCGCCCTGGCCATCACCTGGGTGCTGCTGTACTGGTTCACCTGGTGCATCCGCAGCACCATCGCCGTGCTCATCACCACCCTGGTGGCGGTGGTCTGGCAGCTGGGCCTGATGCATGCGGTGGGCTTTGGCCTGGACCCGTACTCGATGCTGGTGCCGTTCCTGATCTTCGCCATCGGCATTTCCCACGGGGTGCAGAAGATCAACGGTATCGCCCTGCAGTCGAGTGACGCCGACAACGCCCTGACCGCCGCCCGGCGCACGTTCCGCCAGCTGTTCCTGCCGGGGATGATCGCCATCCTCGCCGACGCAGTGGGCTTCATCACCCTGCTGATCATCGACATCGGGGTGATTCGTGAACTGGCCATCGGTGCTTCCATCGGTGTGGCGGTGATCGTGTTCACCAACCTCATCCTGCTGCCGGTAGCCATCTCCTACGTCGGCATCAGCAAGAAGGCCGTCGAGCGCAGCAAGCAGGACGCCACCCGCGAGCACCCGTTCTGGCGCCTGCTGTCGAACTTCGCCAGTGCCAAGGTGGCGCCGGTGTCGGTGGCCCTGGCGCTGGTCGCCTTCGCCGGTGGCCTGTGGTACAGCCAGAACCTGAAGATCGGCGATCTCGACCAGGGCGCGCCGGAGCTGCGCCCCGACTCGCGCTACAACCAGGACAACAACTTCATCATCAGCAACTACTCGACCAGTTCCGATGTGCTGGTGATCATGGTCAAGACCCCGCCGGAAAGCTGCTCGATCCACTCGACCATGGCGCCGATCGACGAGCTGATGTGGACCATGCAGAACACCCCGGGCGTGCAGTCGGCAATTTCCCTCGTGACCGTGTCCAAGCAGGTGATCAAGGGCATGAACGAGGGCAGCCTGAAATGGGAAACCCTGTCGCGCAACCCGGACATCCTCAACAACTCCATCGCCCGCGCCGATGGCCTGTACAACGGCGACTGCTCGCTGGCGCCGGTGCTGGTGTTCCTCAACGACCACAAGGCCGAAACCCTGGAGCGGGTCACTGCCGTGGCCAAGGCGTTTGCCGACAGCCACAACAAGGAAGGCCTGCAGTTCCTGCTGGCGGCGGGCAATGCCGGGATCGAAGCGGCGACCAACGAGGTGATCAAGTCGGCCGAGCTGACCATCCTGATCCTGGTGTACATCTGTGTGGCGGTGATGTGCCTGATTACTTTCCGCTCGTTCGCCGCCACCCTGTGCATCGTCCTGCCGCTGGTGCTGACCTCGGTGCTGGGCAACGCGCTGATGGCCTACATGGGCATCGGGGTCAAGGTGGCGACCTTGCCGGTGGTGGCGCTGGGTGTGGGCATTGGCGTGGACTATGGCATCTACATCTACAGCCGGCTGGAAAGCTTCCTGCGCGCCGGGTTGCCGTTGCAGGAGGCTTATTACGAGACCCTGCGCTCGACTGGCAAGGCGGTGCTGTTCACCGGGTTGTGCCTGGCCATCGGCGTGTGCACCTGGATTTTCTCGGCGATCAAGTTCCAGGCGGACATGGGGCTGATGCTGACCTTCATGCTGCTGTGGAACATGTTCGGTGCGCTGTGGCTGTTGCCGGCGCTGGCAAGGTTCCTGATCAAGCCTGAGAAGATGGTGGGCAAGGAGGGGGGCTCCATTTTCGCTCATTGACCGCAGTGGCCGCTCCTACAGGGGAACGCGTATCGGCAGGCTGATGCGATCCCTGTAGGAGCGGCCTTGTGTCGCGATGGGCTGCAAAGCAGCCCCAGGGCTATAATGCCAACTCATTTCAGATTGGTACCCCCATGTCCCCCCTCGCCACCGCCCTGCAGTCCTGCGACATGCTCCTGATCGACGGCCTGCACGCCTTCGACTTCACCTCCGATGAATCCGGCCTCACCATCGAATGCATGGACGGCCGCCAGCTCCGCCGCTGGTCCTTCACCCCCGAGCAGATCACTGCTGCCATCGCCGTGGGTGACGAGTGGCAACTCGACGATGCCAACGGCGAGCATCGACTAGTCTGTATGAGTGCCTTTCGTGCCCCGGATGATGACGAAGATGAATCGGATCTGGACGAGCCTGCTGACCGCTAGCCTGATGAGCGTGACCCTCCACGCCCACGCCGCTACCTTGCTGGTGGGCAGTTACACCGATGGCGCCAGCCAGGGCATCTACCGCTATCAGTTTGACGAAAAGACCGGCCATATCGACCCTGCGCCGCAGCAGGTGGTGAAGAGTGTCAGCCCTTCGTGGCTGGTATTGTCGGCCGATCAACGCCAGCTGTTCGCGGTCAATGAAACCCCGAACGGCCATGCCAGCAGCTTCAGCGTCAGTGCAAAAGGCGAGATCAAGCCCATCAACCAGGTGGCCAGCCAAGGTGACGAGCCGACTCACGCCAGCCTCAGCCAGGACCAGCGTTATCTATTCGTGGCCAACTACGCAGTCAAGCCCGACCCTGGCGGCAGCCTGGTGGTAATCCCGGTGGCCAAGGACGGCAAGCTCAAGCCGGTGGTGCAACAGGCCCGGCACAAGGCGAGCGGGGTCAACCCCGAGCGCCAGGCCGGCGCCCATGTGCATTCGCTGGTGCTGTCACCCGACGGCCGCCACCTGTATGCCAGCGACCTGGGTGCCGACAAGGTGTTCATCTACCGCTACGACGGTGCAAGCGCAGACCACCCGCTGACGCCGGCGATCCCCGCGTCGGTGGACCTGCCGCCGGGCAGCGGGCCGCGCCACCTGTTGTTCGACGCCAAGGGCCGGCACGCCTACCTGACCCTGGAAATGAGTGCCGACGTGGTGATGTTCGATGTGCAGGAGGGCAACCTGGTCGAACGCCAGCGCCTGCCCCTGACCGAGAGCAAGGAAGCTGCGGCGAAAGCGGCAGGTGGCTTGCACCTGTCGGCAGACGGGCGCTTCCTGTATGTGAGCAACCGAGGCACGGCCAACGAGATCGTGGTGTTCAGCGTGGGCAAGCAGGATGGCCAGCTGACATTCCTGCAGCGCCGTTCGGTGGAGGGGGATCATCCCCGCGAGTTCGCCCTCGATCCGAGTGACAACTTCCTGCTGGTGGCCAACCAGAAGAGCAACCAGATCGTGGTGATACGCCGCGATCCGCGCAGCGGCAAGCTGTTGGAGACGGTGCAGACGCTGAAGCAGGATGCGCCGTCGGACCTGAAATTCATCGAGTGATATCGATCGGCGTGATAATCGATACTGGCGCAATGAATTTTTGCCTGCGGCTTCGGCGGCGTAAGTTTGACCCAAGGCCCAAACGGGCCAACGTCAAACCACCGCCGTCGAGGTCAGCCCAGATGAACTTCAATCTCTTCCCGGTCATTGCCGCATCCGCCATTTCCGCTTCGGTCGTATTGCCGACGCATGCCCATGCCGACAGCAGCGGCAAGGCGTCTGCTACCCATAGCTACACCGAACAGTACCTGCGCCAGAGTGCCAACTTCCATGCGGCATTGAGTGGCAAGCACACCCACTGAATGTTGTACTGGCCCTATCGCCGGCAAGCCAGCTCCCACAGGGGTTGAGCAGGCCTCAGGTCCAGCGCCGTCCCTGTGGGAGCCGGCTTGCCGGCGATAGGGCCAGTACAGGAAACAGGGTTCATTTGGCCATTACGGCCTTGAACAGCTCCGAAGCCAACCACCCCTCCAGCCAGCTCCGCACCCGCGGATAAGCCGCCTCGGCGAACCACTGCGGTTCGACCCCGGCAAACTGGCGCATCAGGGGCAGCAACGCGGCATCGGCAATGCTCGGGTGCGTGGCCAGCAAGTAGGGCCTGCCTGCCAGCAGGCCTTCGAGCTCCGCCAGCCAGGCCTCGGCCTGCTGGCGGTAATGCTCGCGGGTATGCTCGGGGTAGCGCTCGGCATACTTGTACAGGTTCACCTGCGCCTTGAACGTGCTGTCGTTGCGCGCAATCAGTGTTTCAGCTTGCTGCGCCGCCACAGGGTCGGCCTGCAGCCGCCAGTCCTGTGGGTCGTTTTGCTCCAGCGCCCAGCGCATGATGTCCAGGCTTTCTTCGAGCACCCCGGCACCGGTATCCAGTACCGGCACCGTGCCCTTGGGTGACAAGGCCAGCAGTTCTGCCGGCTTGTTCTTCATCGCTACCTCGCGAATCTCCACCTCGCACCCCGCATAGCGCAGGGCCAGGCGCGCGCGCATGGCCCAGGGGCAGCGGCGGAACGAGTAGAGGATCACCCGCACACCTCCACGTCACTCAGGCCATTGCCTTGGCGGCGTACCTGGATCTGCACCGGGATGCGTTCGTGCATTTCCTGCACGTGGGAAATCACCGCCACCTTGCGGCCCTGGGCCTGCAAGCCGTCGAGGGCGTCCATGGCCAGTTGCAGCGACTCGGGGTCGAGGCTGCCGAAGCCTTCATCGATGAACAGCGATTCGATGCGCAGTGTGCTGGAGGCCATCGAGGCCAGGCCCAGGGCCAGGGCCAGCGACACCAGGAAGGTTTCCCCGCCAGACAGCGAGTGCACCGAACGCAGTTCGTCACCCATCTCGGTGTCCAGCACCAGCAGGCCGAGGGCGCTGCCGCCGCGCTTGAGGCGGTAGCGGCGGGCCAGCTGGCGCAGCTGGGCGTTGGCATGGTGCAGCAGCAGGTCGAGGTTGTAGCCCTGGGCGATCTTGCGGAACACATCGCCCGAGGCCGAACCGATCAGGGCGTTCAGGCGAGCCCAGCGTTGCCACTGCTGGTGGGCCTGTTCGATTTCCGCCGCCAGCGCCTGGTGCGCCTGTTGGCGACGCTGGTCATCGGCCTGCTGTGCACGCAGTTCGGCGCATTGCTGCTCATGGCCGGCCAGGCGTTCACGCAGTTCGGTCAGGGCCTGTTCCAAGGCGTCGGCCGAGGTGTCCACGGTCATTTGCGCGGCATGTTGCTGCAGGCGTTGTTCACGCTCCTGCAGCAGCACGCGGCCCTGTTCGATGGCCTTTTCGGCGCCTTGCAGGCGCTGGCGCAGCTCATTGACTTGTACGTCCTCCATGCCCAGCAGGCGATCCAGGCCGGCGTCGTCCAGTTCCGGGTGTTCTGCGCGCCACTGGGCGATCTGGCCCTGCAACTGCTGGCACTCGGCGTCCAGCGCCTGCTGCTGCTGGGTGTTGGCCTTGAGTTCGCTGGCCAGTTGCACGCCTTGGGTACGCAGCTCCTGCAGGCGCTGGGCAGTGTCGGCGTCGAGGGCGCGGGCCTGCTCCAGCGCGGCGTCCATGTGCTGTTGCCAGGCTTCGGCGCTTGCGTGCCCGCCAAGCAGTTCGCCAAGCGAAGCCTGGGCCTGTTGGCGCTGCTCGTCGAGGGCGGCAAGTTTCTGCTGCAGCTGCTGATGGGTCTGCACGCGTGCCTGCTGCTGGTCGCGCAGCTTGTCCAGCTGGGCCTGGCGGGCTTGCTGTTCTTCCTGTTCGTCCTTGCGCTGCTCCAGTTGCTGCAGGCGTTGGGCGATCTGCTGATCCAGGGCGAGGAAGGCATTGGCCGGGTCGTCGTTCAAGGCCTTGAGGGCCTCTTCGGGCAATACGCCGGCAAGGTCCGCGAGGCCTTGCTGCAACTGCTGCTCGTCGCTGGCCAGGGCCTGGTGCTGTTGCTCCAGGTGGCGCTGGGCTTGCTGTTGCGCCTGCTGGGCGGCCTGCAGTTGCTGGTTGAGACGGGCTGCATCTTTTTGCAGGGCGAGCAGGGCGCTCTGGCGTTTCTCGTCCTGGCCGATTTCTTCGTCCAGGCGCCGCAGCTGGCTGTCGAGCCAGGCACTGCGGGCCTTGTCGTCCTGCGGGGCCAGGGCCGGCCACAGGCTGTGCGCCTGCACCTGGGCCACCAGCGGTTGCAGCTGTTCGTCCAGGTACTGCTGTTGCTGCTGGAAGTCCTTGAGCTGGGCGTTGACCACGCCCAGCTGGGTGCGCAGCTCCACCAGCTTGCTGTTGAGGGTTTCGACCTGTTTCTGCGCGGCATCTTCTTCGGCCTGGTCATGGCGACCCAGGCTTTGCAGCAGCGCTTCAGGCTGGTGGAACGGGTGTTCGGCGCTGCCGCACACCGGGCAGGGTTCGCCGTCGCGCAACTGGCCGCGCAACTCTTCGACGCTGGTGTTGCGTGCCAGGCGCTGGCGTTCCAGCAACTGGCGGGTGAGGTTGAGCGCTTGCTCGGCGGCTTCCAGCTCGGCCTTGGCGGCGGTGCCTTCGGTAATCAGTTGCTGGCGCTGCTGCATGGCCTGCTGCTGACGCACGCGCACGGCCTCCAGCTGCTGGCGCAGTTCCAGTTCACGGCCATGCAGGCGTGACAGCTCTTCCACGGCGCGCTGCTGCTTGCGGTTGTCCTGCAGCATGCCACCCAGCAGGTCGATCTGTTCTGCCAGGGCCTGGGGTTCGGCCTTGGCTTCGCGGAACAGCAGCTCGAAGGCATCGCGCTCGGCCTGCAAGTGCGCATTGGCCTGGCTGGCCTGGGCTTGCAGGCCGGGCAGCTCTTCACGGCCCTTGGCCAGGCGGCCCCCGATCAGCATCACTTGCTTCAGTTGCGGCAGGTAGGCGTGCCAGGCATTGGCCAGGCCTGCCAGGTGCTGGCTGTCGGCGAGCGCGGTGTCGATCTGCGCCAGTTGCTGCAGGCTGCGCTGCTGGTTGTCTTCCAGCTGCTGCAGGTGCTGCTGGCCTTCGGCGACCTGCTGCTCGGCCTGCTGGCCGGCGCTGCGCTGTGCTGCCAGCTCCTGCTCCAGACGGGCCAGGTTGTCCTGGGCGGCGAAGGCCTGGCGCAGGCGAGGGGCGTTCTCGCTGTGTTGGGCCTGGCTATCGGCAAGCGCCTGACGCGCGGCGTCCAGCGCCTGTTCGAGCTCGCTGGTGCGCACTTGCAGCTCGGCTTGCTGCTGCTGTTGTTCGGCGATCTTCGCTGCCAGCGGTGCCAGTTGCGCGGTCAGTGCCTGCTGGCGGTGGAACTGGTGACGCTGCGGGGCCAGGCGCTCCAGGCGCACAAGGTCCAGGCGCTGGTCAGCCAGTTGTTGCCAGCCCTGCTCGGCGGCCTGCAGCGCGGTGCCGGCTTCGGCGTGCTGGGCCTGCAGCTGGCGCTGCTCGTTCAGCCAGTTGCGTTGCTGCTCCAGCTGGCGCTCGCCGGCCTGGTCGGCCTTGAACTGCTGTTGCGCCTGTTCCAGGCGCTGGTCGAGCTCGGCGCGGGCTTCGGCGGCCATCGGCAGCAGGTGGCTGGCACGGTCCTTCAGGGCATTGTGGGCCTCGCCGGCTTCGCGTGCCTTGCTGAAGGCCCGCTGGCCCAGGCGGGTGTAGATGGCGGTGTTGGTGAGCTTTTCCAGCAGCTCGCTGCGTTCTTTGTCGTCGGCCTTGAGGAAGGCGCCGAATTCGCTCTGGGCCAGCATCACCGCGCGGGTGAACTGTTCGAAGTTCAGGCCCAGGCGGGCTTCGACCAGTTGCTTGTATTCGTTCTTGCCGCTGCCCAGTACCTGCTCGCTGTCCAGGTCATAGAAGCTCTGGCGGCTGTGCTGCAGCTTGCCGTTGGCCTTGTCGCGGGCGCGGTTGGCTTCCCAGCGGGCGCGGTAGCGGCGGCCATCGATGCCGACGAAATCGACTTCGGCAAAGCCGCTGCCGGTGCCGCGGCGCAGCAGGTTGCGCGGGTCGGAGGTAGGGATCTCGCCGTCTGCATCCGGCACCTTGGCCTCGCGGCCAATGTCGTTCAGCCGTGGCACGGTGCCGAACAACGCCAGGCACAGGGCGTCGAGCAGGGTACTTTTGCCCGCCCCGGTAGGCCCGGTGATGGCGAACAGGCCGGCGCTGGCCAGCGGTTCGGCGGTGAAGTCGATATCGACCGGGCCGGCCAGGGATGCCAGGTTCTTCAGGCGGATGGCAAGAATCTTCATGGCTGTTCCTCTTCCTGCTGCACGTCCTGCAACAGCAGGGCGAAGTCGGCCAGCGCCTGTTCGTCGGCGGGGTTGCCATAGGCCTGCTCCCAGGCGCGGCTGAACAGGTCCTGCGGGGTCATCTGGGCCAGTTCGACAAAGGCCAGGTCATCGTCTTCGGCATTGTTGCGGCCGGCGTATTCGGCGCTGATGCGGATCAAGCGCACGGCCTTGCCTTCCAGTGCGGTTTCGATCTGCTGGCGCAGGTCGGGTTGCGGCTCATCCAGTATCACCCGCACCTCCAGCCAGGGCTGGCGGTTGGGGTCTTCGAGCAGGTCGATCACTGGCAGCTCGGCCAACTGCTCCAGCAGTTCGCCCAGTGGTGCCGGGCCGACCCGTTGCAGGGCCACGGCGCGCGGTACCGGGCGCGGTTCGACGCTGATCAGGCCAGTGCCGTCCAGCTCCACTTCCAGCACCTGGTGCGGGTAGTTGATTTCGGCGAACGACAGCGGGATCGGCGAGCCGCTGTAGCGGATGCGTTCTTCGCGGTTGACCTTCTGCGGCTTGTGCAGGTGGCCCAGGGCGACGTAGCTGATGGCCTTGTCGAACAGCTTGGCCGGCAGCGCCTCGGCGTTGCCGATGATCAGGCTGCGCTCGGAGTCCTCCGACACCGCGCCACCGGCCATGTGCGCGTGGCTGATGGCGATCAGCGCCTGGTCCTTCTTGCGCTTCTTTTGCGCGGCGGCGATCAGCTGCTGGTGCACCTGGGTGATGCCTTGCAGGTAGTCGTCGCCCAATTGCGGGCCGGTCACCTCGGCCGGGCGCAGGAAGGGCAAGGCCAGGCACCAGGCGGCGACCTTGCCACGGCCGTTGGTCAGCGGAATCAGCAGGCGCTCGGCGTCCAGCTGGCCCTCGTCCAGCCAGTGCACACGGCCCAGGGCATGGGTGCGCAGGCGGCGCATCAGTGCCGCGGGCAGCTCGATGCGCGAGCCGGAGTCGTGGTTGCCGGCGATCATCACGATGTCCAGCTTCGGCTGTTGTTCGTGGGCCTGGACGATGAAGTCGTAGAGACGTTCCTGGGCTTTGACCGGCGGGTTGACCGTGTCGAAGATATCGCCGGCGATCAGCAGCGCATCCGGCTGGCGCAGGCGCAGCTGGCCGAGCAGCCAGTCGAGGAAGCAGGCGTGTTCGAAGTCGCGTTCCTGGCCGTGCAGGCTTTGGCCCAGGTGCCAGTCGGAGGTATGAAACAGACGCATGGATGACCTGTTGGTGTCGAGTCGAGCAAGCGGGGAAAGGGCGGTATGGTAACCCAAGCATGGGGCTAACAGGTGCTCGCCTGAAAGTGTGTCGGCGAACACCTGGCAGCCTTGATGTGATCACGCTTTCTGTAGGAGCGGCCTTGTGTCGCGAAAGGGCCGCATGGCGGCCCCGGCGATTTTGCGGTGATGAAGATCCTGGGGACGCTTTGCGCCCCTTTCGCGACACAAGGCCGCTCCTACAGGGGCCGCGCTTGTCTTGGGGCTGTGTCCTAAGCGGGTTGATTCTGAAGCATTGGGGTGCAGGTTCAGAAATATCTTACGGTGGCACCGGCTGCGCCGGTGTTCGCGGGCATGCCCGCGAAGAGGCCGGCACAGCAACCACTTACTTAGGATATAGCGGCGGCAGGCTGCCGTTCTCGCCGGTCGGCAGCAATACCTGCTCAGCCGGCGGAATCGTACCGATCGCCCGCCACAAATCCTCACCCTGCCAATACTGCCCGCTCTCGCTATACAGCGCCCCGTTCAACCCATCCAGTGCATCCGACAACGGCACGAACCGCGCCGCCATCTCGGCCAGGGTCTCTGGCTGCTGGCGGGCCCAGGCGTCCAACGCCTGGCGGGTGGCCTGCGGGTCGTTGGCCTGGCACGCGCGCTTGAGATCATCCAGCAAGGTACGCGGGCTCGGCCCGGCCTGCGCGGCGCGCAGCACCGCTGGCTGCGAGCGGGCGCGCCACCACAGGGCAAAGCCCAGCAAGGTGGTGAGGGCGAACACCAGGGTGGCCAGCTGCCAGGGCCACAGCAAGCTGCTGGCACTGCTGTTGTCACCAACCGGGGTGTCGGCGCTCAGCGCCGGGTTGTCCTGCACGTTCAGCGTGCGCGCCGGCAGGCTGCTGTGCTCCAGGTGGTCTTCGCGGGTGTTCCACCAGGCCACTTCCAGCGCCGGCAGGGCCAGCGTACCGCTGTGGGTCGGCACCAGGGCTTCGCGCTCTTCGCGGTTGGCGGTCATGCCGCGCTCGCTGATTTCGTTGCGCAGCAACGGCTGGTCGGGGTAACGGCGCAGGCCGGTGATTTCGGTGGCTGGCAGCGGCGGCAGCTGGGTGCTGGACAAGCCTTCGGCACGCAAGGTGATGTTGCGGGTCAGCGAGTCGCCAATCTGCACCTGCTGGTTGCCAGGGTCGGGGTTCCAGTGCTCTTCCAGGGTCAGGCTGCGGGCCGGTAGCCATGGCACGCCAGCAGGCCAGGCCGCCGGAATCGGCCGCACGGCCAGGCGCAATGGCAGCGAGCTGACCTGCACCTGGTGGCCGGCCCGGGCCGTACCGTTGGCTTGTGGGGCTTGGTCCGGGCTGGCGGCGGCGGTGGCGGTGAAGGTCAGTGGCGGGATGTCGAGGGTGCCGCTTTGCTGGGCATACACGGCATAGCGGGTTTCGATCACGCCGTGGCGGACGCCGTTGATTTCCTTTTCATAGGTGCGCGATTCACCCAGCGGTTCGACTTTGGCGTTCTCCAGTTGCAGCGGGCTGAGGCTGCTGTCGTCGTACAGTGCCACCGAATGGTAGATGCGCAGGGTGAGCACGGCCTGGGCCTGGACGTAGACCTCGCTGCTGTCGAGCGTGGCTTCGATGAACACCTGCGAGGCACTGTCCTGGCGGCTGGCATCGGCCTGCAGCACTTGCAGTTCGATGGCCTGGCTGTGCGACTGGCCCAGTTGCAGTTCGGGGATGCGCAGGCTGCCGCTGCGCCGCGGCAGCAGGGTGATGATCCAGCGGGTGCTGGCGCGGGTTTCGCCGTCGAGGCTGTGCAGGCTGTTCAGCTGGCGCGTGCCGCGCACTTCGAAGTCACCCTCCAGCGCGCGCAGGTCGGGCTTGCCGAACTGGGTGACGTCCTGGCTTTCCAGGGTGAGCTCCAGGCTTTCGCCGGCTTCCAGGCGGGTACGGTCGACGCTGGCTCGCAGCAGCGGTTCGGCCTGGGCCAGCACGGCCCACAGCAGACTGAGGAGAAAGACGCCGAAGCGACTCATCGTGGGGTTTCCTGATGCAATTGCTGTTCATACCAGAATTTGCGCCGCAGCAGCTCCGCCGGGTTGTCGGGGATCTCCCGCAGCCATTGTTCCAGGGCCTGGCGCTGTTCGGCATCGAGGCTGGTCGATACCGGGCGCTGCGGCGGCTGGATGACGCTGTCATCCGCGCCCGCCTGGTTGCCGGGCGCTACCTGGCTGTTGCTGCTGCCTTCGCCGGGCTGTTCGGCGCTGGCTTGTTCGTCGTTGCCGGGCGTACCCTGGGCCGGGCTGCTGGCCGAGCTGCTGTTGCCTTCGGTTTCGCTGCCGGGCGTGCCTTGGGCATCGCTGCTGGCTGGTTGTTCCTCGGCCTTGGCTTCGCGCTGTTGCAGCAGTTGCTGCACCAGTGCCTGGTTGTCCAGCGCCGCTTGCAGGTCGGGCTGGCGTTCCAGGGCTTGTTCGTAGGCGTCCAGGGCGGCTTCCAGTTCACCGCTATGGGCCAGGGCATTGCCTCGATTGTAGTGGGCGGCGGCAGTGTCGCCTTGGGAAAAGGCTTCGGCGGCGCCAGCATAGTCGCCCGCCTGGTACAGGGCCATGCCGCGCCATTGCGGGTCCTGGAACTGGCGCGCGGCACTGGCCGGGCGGTTCTGCTCCAGCAGGCGCTGGCCTTGCTGGTCGGGGCGCAGCCACAGGTCGTTGAACTCGAAGGCCTGGCTGGGCTGGGGCAGGGCCAGCAGCAGCGGCAGGCAGAATAGCCAGCCGCGTCGGCCGGCGCAGGCGGCCAGCAGCAACAGCGGCAGCAGCAGCCAGTAACCCTGGTCGGCCCAGCTGTCCAGTTGCAGGGTCTGGCCGTCATTGCGCCCGGCGCGCGGGTTGTCGAACAGGCCCAGGCCACGCAGGTCGAGGTCGTCGATGCGGGCATGCCGGTAGCGCCCGCCGGTGCCGTTGATGAAGCCCTTGAGGCTGGCGCTGTCCAGGCGTGGCAACAGGATGCCGCCCTGGTCGTCCTTGAGGTATTCGCCATTGGCCTGGCGCACCGGTGCGCCTTCGCGGCTGCCGATGCCCAGCATCAGCAGGCTCGGGCCCTGGCGGCCGAGCGCCTGGGCAATGCCTTGGCGCTCCGGGGCGCTGAGCGACGAGCCTACCAGCAGCAGGCGGCCCTGGCCCAGGCCGCTCTGGGCCAGCAGGGCCAGGCCTTTTTGCACGGCCAGGTCGGCGCGCTGGCCGGGTTTGGGCATGATCGACGGGTCGATCGCCTCGAGCAGGTTGCGGCTGGTGGCCAGGTCATCGGACAGTGGCACCAGGGTGTGCGCGGAGCCAGCGTAGACCACCAGCGCGGTCTGGCTGTCGCGGCGGTGCTCCAGCAGGTCGAGGATCTTGCGCCGCGCCTGCTCCAGGCGGTTGGGCGGGCTGTCCTCGGCGAGCATCTGCGGGGTCAGTTCGAGCAGGATCACCAGCGGGTCGGCCGGGCGCTGGCGGCTTTCTTCCACGCGCTGCCAACTGGGCCCGAGCAGTGCCAGGATCACCAGCACCCAGGCCAGGCCCAGCGCCACCCACGGCAGCTTGCTGGTGCTGCCGCTGCCACCGCCGAGCAGTACGCCATGGAACGCCGGCGGCAGAATCATCTGCCAGCGCCCGGCGCGCTTGCGCCGGTGCCACAGTTTGTACAGCAGCCAGGCGAGCAGGGGCACGGCCAGCAGCCAGAGCGGGCGCAGCCATTCGGGCCACAGTTCGATCATCGCCGCCTCCTCAGGCGCAGGCGCTTCAGGCGCTGGCGCCATTCCGGGTGCGGTTGCAGGAAGCGCGGCTTGCGCAGCAGGCGGTGCAGCAGGTTGTCGGGCCATTGCACGGCCAGCACCAGCAGCACGCTCAGCAGCAAGGCCAGGGCCAGGGGCCAGGCATACAGGGCCTTGGCCGTGCGCGCCTGGGTCGGTTGCTGGGCCACCGGTTCGAGCTGGTCGAGGGTGTCGCCGATGGCGTCCAGTTCGGCGCCGTCATGGGCGCGGAAGTAGGTACCGTGGGTGATGTCGGCAATTTCCTTGAGCGAGGCTTCGTCCAGGTCCAGGCTCGGGTTCAGGCCGAGCAGGCCGGGGGTGCCACTGGCTTCGGGGTTGGCGCCGATGCCGATGGTGTAGATGCGCACGCCTTCCTGGGCGGCCAGGCGGGCGGCGGTCAGCGGGTGGATCTGCCCGCCGTTGTTGGCGCCGTCGGTGATCAGCACCAGCACCCGGCTTTGTGCCGGGCGTTGGCGCAGGCGCTTGACCGCCAGGCCAATGGCATCGCCGATGGCGGTGTTCTTGCCGGCGATGCCGATCTGCGCCTCGTCGAGGAAGGTGCGCACGGTGCGCCGGTCGAAAGTGAGCGGCGCCTGCAGGTAGGCCTGGCTGCCGAACAGGATCAGGCCCACGCGGTCGCCCTCGCGGTCCTGCAGGAAGTCGCCGAGCAGCGCCTTGACCAGGTCGAGGCGGCTGATTTCTTCGTTCTGCCACTGCATGTCGGGGAAGTCCATCGACCCGGAAACATCCACCGCCACCAGCAGGTCGCGGCCGCTGGCAGCCACTGGCACCGGCTCGCCCAACCATTGCGGGCGGGCGGCGGCGCACAGCAGCAACAGCCAGATGACGACAAAGGGCGCCTGCTGGCGCCAGGTCGGCAGGTTGAGCCGCGCGCGGCGCCCGGCCAGGCCTTCCAGTTCGTCGAGGAAGCCCACCTTGAGCACCGGTTCGCCGCTGTCGGCGGCCGGCAGCACCAGGCGCGCCAGCCACGGCAGCGGCAACAGGGCGAAGACCCACGGCCAGGCCAGTTCAAACATGCTTGCGAATCCAGGTTTCGACGGCTTGGCTGAGCCCGGCGATGGCCTTGTCGTCGAGCTTGCACTCGGGTTTGTAGGCGCCTTCGACCAGTACCATCCAGCGGGTCAGGCCGGCGGCCGGGCAGCGGTTGTCAAGAAACGCCAGCCACTGGCGGCCGTTGAGGGTATGGCTGTTGGCACCCGGGTAGTGGCTGCGGCACAGGCGCTTGAGCAGGGCGTTGATCTGTTGCAGCCAGGCCCCGGCCGGGGCGCCGTCGTAGGGGCGCGGCAGGCGCGCCAGTTCGGCCAGCGCTTCCACGCGCACCGGATCCAAGGGTTGTTCGGCACGCACGATGCGGCGTTTGCCCGGGCGCCAGTGGCGCACCCGCCACAGGCCCCAGGCCAGCAGCGGCATCACGGCCAGCAGCAGCCACCAGCCGGGTGCCGGTGGCCACAGGCCGATCGGCGCGGGGGCGATCAGCGGCTGCAGTTGGTCAAGCGGGTTCATTGGCCGCTGCTCTTCATGACGCGCTCCGTGGCCGCTGGGCGTTCAGGTACTCGCGCAGTTGCTCGATCATCTCGCTTTGGGTGCTCAGTGGCATCAGCAGCACGCGCAGCTTTTGCGCCATCAGCTCCCAGCGCTCGATGCGCGCTTCGGCCTGCTGGCGGTAGGCCTGGCGCAGGTTGGCGTCCAGGGTGTCGAGCTCCAGCTGCGCGCTGCGCTGGGCAAAGCGCAGCAGGCCGGCGGCAGGCAGGGCGTGGTCGAGCGGGTCGGACACCGGCATCAGCAGCAGGTCGCAATGGCGCGAGAGCATGGCCAGGTGCTGCTCCACCTGGGCAGTGAGCGAGCGCTCATCGCAGATCACGATGGCCAGGCTGCCGGGGCGCAGCACTTCGCGGGCGCGGCGCAGGGCCAGGCCCAGGCTGTCGGCCCCGGGCGTGGCCTCGGTGTGCAGCGCCTGGTTGACCTTGGCCAGGCGGTTGAGCAGTTGCAGCAGGCTCTGCTTGCTGCGCCGGGGCTTGATTTCGTGGTGCTCGTTGTCGCCGAACACCAACCCGCCGATGCGGTCGTTATGGCCCAGCGCGGCCCAGCCGAACAGCGCTGCAGCCTGGGCGGCCAGCACCGACTTGAACATCAGCCCCGAGCCGAAGAACAGCCGTTGGCTCTGCTCGACAAGAATGAAGATGGGCCGTTCGCGCTCTTCGTGGAACAGCTTGGTATGCGGCTCCTGGGTACGCGCGGTAACCCGCCAGTCGATGTTGCGCACATCGTCGCCAGCCTGGTAGACGCGCACCTGGTCGAAGTCCACGCCGCGCCCACGCAGCTTGGAGTGGTGCAGGCCCACCAGCGGGCTGCGCTGGCCGGGCCGGGAAAACAGCTGGATTTCGCGCACGCGGTGGCGCATGTCGATCAGCTCGGCAAGGCCGATGCGGATGCCGGGTTCGGCCAGCGACGCGGTGGGCATGGGCTCAGGCAACGGCGACGACGTCGAGGATGCGCTGGACCACGCGGTCCTGGTCGATCCCTGCCGCCTCGGCCTCGAACGAGAGGATGATGCGGTGGCGCAGTACGTCGAACAGCACCGCCTGGATGTCTTCGGGGCTGACGAAATCGCGCCCGGCCAGCCAGGCGTGGGCGCGCGCGCAGCGGTCCAGCGAAATGGAACCACGCGGGCTGGCGCCGTAGGCGATCCAGTCGGCCAGTTCGGCGTCGAACTTGGCTGGGGTGCGGGTGGCCATCACCAGTTGCACCAGGTATTCCTCCACCGCGTCGGCCATGTACAGGCCGAGGATTTCCTTGCGGGCGGCGAAGATCGCCTGCTGGCTGACGCGGCGCTCGGGCTTGGTCTCGCCGCCCAGGGCTTCACCACGGGCCTGTAACAGGATGCGCCGCTCTACCGCAGCGTCGGGGAAGCCGATTTTCACGTGCATCAGGAAGCGGTCGAGCTGGGCTTCGGGCAGCGGGTAGGTGCCTTCCTGCTCGATCGGGTTCTGCGTTGCCATCACCAGGAACAGCGGCGACAGGTCGTAGGTGCTGCGGCCCACGCTGACCTGGCGTTCGGCCATGGCCTCGAGCAGTGCGGACTGCACCTTGGCCGGGGCGCGGTTGATTTCGTCGGCCAGCACCAGGTTGTGGAAGATCGGCCCCTGCTGGAACACGAAGCTGCCGGTTTCCGGGCGGTAGATTTCGGTGCCGGTGATGTCGGCCGGGAGCAGGTCGGGGGTGAACTGGATGCGATGGAACTGCGCCTCGATGCCTTCGGCGAGCTCTTTGATGGCCTTGGTCTTGGCCAGACCCGGCGCGCCTTCGACCAGCATGTGGCCGTCGGCCAGGAGCACGATCAACAGCCGCTCGACCAGTTTCTCCTGGCCTAGGATCTGGGAAGAAAGAAAGGTGCGCAGCGCGATCAGCGCTTCACGGTGTTCCATCGGTGACGGTTCCTGGTATGGGGCCGCAGGCGGCTGGAAGCAGCAGCCCTGGCAAGGGGTGATACTTTAATCCATCCGGGGGGGTGGCGACCAATGGCGGCAGGGAAATTTATCCTTGCCGGGGGCCATGCAGGTCCGGAAATGTCCTGCATATGGCTGGCCATTGGCTGATGTTCCGCGGCGGTGTGCTGACGCCTGCTTGTGCTTTTTGTACAAGCAGGAGGCAGGACAATGGACCTGAACAGCTGTAGCACTGCACGCATCACGCCGGTCACTCTGCGTTTTGGCGTGTTCTTCGATGGCACCGGTAACAACCTGAACAATGTGATGCCGGTGGATGCACCGGTGGGTAAAGGGGGCAGTTATGCCAATGCCTTGAGCAACGTGGCCCTGTTGCATGCGCTGTATCCGGTGCAGGGGGCCAATGCTGACGGGACCGTGGCGTTTCTGAAGCGCTATGTCGAGGGCGTGGGCACCCTGGCGGGGGAGGCGGATCATGCCTATGCCTCGGCCACCGGGTGTGGGCGTAGAGGGGCCGAGGCGCGTGTCACCGAGGCCTTGGCGGGGATTGCCGGGCAATTGCGGGACTGGTGCCAGGCGCACCCAAAGGCAAGGCTCGAGCGGGTCGAGTTCGACTTGTTCGGTTTCAGCCGCGGCGCTGCGGCTGTGCGTCATCTGGCCAACCTGCTGCATGATGGCGGCGGCAGTCTGTTGGCGGTGTCCTGCGGCATCGTCATCAATTTCATCGGCCTGTTCGACACGGTTGCTGCGATTATCGCGCCGCTGCAGGGCGACTTCGATCCTGCCGACGACCGCCATGGTGGCTTGCGCCTGGGCCTGGGTGCGGGCATTGCCCGGCAAATGGTGCAGCTGGTGGCGGGTGACGAGCAGCGGCACAACTTCCCGCTGGTGTGCAGTGGCCATGACATCGTGTTGCCGGGCGTGCACTCGAACATTGGCGGTGGTTACCCGGATACCACGCAGGAGCAGGTGCTGCTGTGCAAACCGCATTCTCAGCGGGTGCCGCTGAGAATGCGCGTCGAGCACACGCGTGTGCATGCAACAGTCAGTGCGTTGCTGGCGTCGTCGTTTGGTGAAATGGGCGCGCCCAGGCCGCGTGTGCTGGCCTGGGAGGAGCCGATTGCCGGTGGCCTGCCTAGCGAGGCGCAAAAGCAGGTTTATGCGGCGGTGTACCGCGAGCGGGAAGTGGCGGGGCAGCTTTCCCGGGTGTACCTGAGCATCATGCGTGAATTGGCGGTGCGGGCGGGTGTACCGTTTGCGCCGTTGGGTGGGCAGGCTGAGCATCGGTTGCCGGAGGAGTTGCTGGGCATCAGCCGCAAGTTGCACGGGTTTGCCTTGGGTGAGTGTGAACAGCCTGGGTTGACCGAGGATGAGCTGCGTTTGTTGCGCGACAGGTATGTGCATGCGTCGGCGAACTGGAATGCGTTGAAGGGGTTGCGTAACAGTGTGCTGGATGTGCTGTTCGTCGATCGGCCGGGGGCAGCAGGGCGGGTGATGCATGCCAACCCGGTCGCTTGAGTCGTCTGTGGGAGTGGGTTTGCATGGCACCGGCTGCGCCGGTGTTCGCGGGTGAACCCGCTCCCACGGGTCCTGCGTCAACCCTGACAGCGGCGCGATACCTGTGGGAGCGGTCTTGCGGCTGCGTTGGGTCAGTCAGCCGCGCCCAGGGCGTCCAGCAGGCTCTTCAGGTAGGCGCTGCCTTGCGCATCCAGTGGCTGCAGGGGCAGGCGTGGAGCGCCGACATCCTGGCCGAGCATCTTCAAGCCGGCCTTGATGGTGGTAGGCAGGCCACGGCGGGTGATGTATTCCAGCAGTTCGTACTGGCGGTAGAACAGCGCGCGAGCTTCAGCCAGGTCGCCTTGCTGCACCGCGTCCCACAGCGCCAGGTTCAGCGCCGGGATCAGGTTGGGCGCGGCGGTGCACCAGCCGGTGGCGCCGGCCACCAGGGCTTCCAGGGTGAGCGGGTTGCAACCGTTGTAGAAGGCCACCTGGCCATCGGTGGCCTTGAACAGGCGGTGCATGCGCTGGATGTCGCCGGTGCTTTCCTTGACCATGGTCACATTGGGCACTTCGCCGAGGATGCGCAGGATCAGCTCCACCGACAGGTCGGTGCCGCTGGTGCCCGGGTTGTTGTAGAGCATGATCGGAATGTCGATGGCCGCGCCCACCGCCTTGTAGTGGGCGACCACTTCGGCTTCGGTGAGCTTCCAGTAGGAGATGGGCAGCACCATCACCGCCGTGGCGCCGCAGGCCTGTGCCAGGCGGGCGCGCTGCACGGTGCGTGCGGTAGTCAGGTCGGAGACGCTGACCACGCTGGGCACGCGGCCGGCAATGCGTGCCAGGCTGAAGCGCACCACCGTTTCCCATTCGCTGTCGGACAGGTAGGCGCCTTCGCCGGTGCTGCCCAGTGGTGCGATGGCGTGTACGCCGTCGGCGATCAGGCGGTCGATGGACAGGCCCAAGGCATCCAGGTCGAGCGCGCCGTCTGCCGTGAAGGGAGTGATGGTGTAGCCGATAACGCCGCGAATTACAGGTGTAGACATAACCAGGCACCTCTGCCGTTGTTGGGGAAAGAGTACAGCTTCAGTCAGCCCAGGCAGTCGCCATGGGCACGCAAGGCACGGCGCGCGTAGTAGCTGAACGCGGCACCATGACGTTTGGGGGTGGAGATCCAGTCGTGGGCTTCCTTGCCCAGGGCATCCGGGATGGGGCGAATTTCACCGGCGCCCATGGCCAGCAGCTGCATCTTTGCCGCGCGCTCGAACAGCATGGCAAGGACGCAGGCTTCCTCGATCGAGCGGCCGGCGATCAGCAAACCGTGGTGGGAAAGCAGGATCGCGCGCTTGTCGCCGATCGCCCTGGAGATGATTTCACCTTCTTCGTTGCCCACCGGTACGCCAGGCCATTCCTTGAGGAACGCGCAGTCGTCGAACAGCGGGCACAGGTCCATGTGCGAGATGGCCAGTGGCACTTCAAGCATCGACAGGGCGGCGCTGTGCAGTGGGTGGGTGTGGATGATGCAGTTGACGTCGGGGCGTGCGCGGTACAGCCAGCTATGGAAGCGGTTGGCCGGGTTGGCCATGCCGCCGCCTTGCAGCACGGTGAGGTCTTCGTCGACCACCAGCAGGTTGGAAGCGGCGATCTCGTCGAAGCCCAGGCCGAGTTGTTGCGTGTAGTAGGTGCCAGGCTGCTCGGCGCGGGCGGTGATCTGCCCGGCGAGGCCCGAATCGTGGCCGCCGTCGAACAGGATGCGGCAGGTGAGGGCGAGTTTTTGTCGAGAGGTGTAGGTGTTGTCGGCCAGCGCCGTCAGCATCTGCTGCTGGGCGAGTTTGACGAGTTGGTCCTTGGGGGTCTGCATGGTGGTCGTCATGGGCGGTACCTGCATGGGGAAGGGCGATGGATTGCTGATCGGCGAGGACGCCGTCAGGACACAATCGCGATATTAATGACACGAAGTGTCATATGCAAGCGATGTGTCATCGCCAGCGCCAGTCATCTGAGACTGCGCGGGGGGAGGTATGGCGGGGTTGTCAGAGGTGGTGCAGGCAACGATCGGCAGGCCAGCCCTGGTCACAGGGCTGGCACGTGCCCTTCAAGGCGCGCCGAACAGCATCGTCCAGTAAACGCCGTTATCGCTACGCGAGTTCTCGGCATAGGCCGCACCCACCTGGGTAAACATCGGGTTCATCAGGTTGGCGCAATGCCCGGGGCTGGCCAGCCAGCCTGCCATCGCCTTGCTCGGCGAGCCTTGGCCTGCGGCAATGTTCTCGCCGATCTGTCGCCCACGGTAGCCGGCATCCCATGCCCGATCCGCGGGTAGATCACCGTCGAGGTCGCGGTGCGCGAAGAAATTGTCGTTGGCCATCGCCCGGCTGTGGCGCTGCGCCGCCGTTCCCAGGGCGGTGTTCCAGGTCAGTGGGCGTGCAGCGGCAAAGCGCTTGCGACCACACAGGCGCGACTTCGCCCGTGCAGCGTTTACCTGTGCCAGCAACGCGTTGCTTGCCGATCGCCCATCGCCAAGCTGGGCATCGAGCAGGGGCCGAGCCAGCAGCACCCGCCACTCGTTGCGGGAGCGACTGATGCCGATATCGGCATATTGGCTATCGAGCAGGGCCGTGCAGTAGTCGCTGCGGAGCATGTCAAAGGCCTCCTCGGCATCTCGCGCGCCGACCAGGCGGATGGCCCGCACCTTCACCGCCTGATAACCCGCAGCCTTCAATCCTTCCCGCAACCCCCCGCCGTAGCCGACCGGCAACGCCAGTTTCGGTTTCAGCACCAGCGGTGTCGAGCCCCGGACAATGCGCCGCTCGCAGCGTTGTGGCTGGGTGCGATAGTCGTTGATGGCTGCCACGAGTTGCCTTTCCCCGCTGGCATGGGCGGGGTTGGCGAACAGGGGAAGAAAAGGAATGAAGCAGAGCGAGACAAAGGGGGAGCGACGGACTGCTTGGCGCATGGGGTTAGTGGCTCTGGTGAATGACGGCGGCAAGGCCGAATTAAGGGCTCGGCTAAGACTGTGCGCCTCAATTCAGGTTCACTAGGGGGGTACAAATTTGTAGTTGGAGTTTCGGTACTCCAACGAAGGCAATCCAGGCCAAGGTTTCATGCCCCCCGATCAAGCCGGTAACCCCGCCAAACTCAACCCTTCGGCAAATCGGGCCAGATCCTCATCGCGGTAAATCGGCAGCCACTGGCGCAAGGTTGACACCCGCAAGCCTGGGTCTTGTGCTCGCAAGCGCTCCATCGCCCGGTGCGCGCTGTCCATCCGCCCGCTCAGTGCGTGGCTGGCCGCTAGCAGGGCCACCGCCGCCAGCAGGCTGGGCAGATTCCCCAGCGACTTTTCCGCCCACTCCACAGCCTCATCCAGCCGGCCGGCAAAGAAATGCGCCAACGCCATGCCCACCTGCATGCGAAACATCTCCGGGTCCAGTGGGCTCAGCCGTGTGGCGTGCTTGAGATTGTCGATGGCGGTCTGTGTCTCGCCGCGTAACGCCCTGAGTATTCCGCCCAGATACCAGGCCGGCGCCAGGTTGGAATTGAGCAGGCGCGCCCGGTCAAGCAGCGCTATCGCGCCGTCCAGGTCACCCGTCAGGTGCCCCAGGGCATGGCCGCCGCGGGTTAGCGCCACGGCATCGTCACGCCCCAGCTCCACTGCCAGGCGCGCAAGCCGGGCACCCTCGGTAATTTCCTGGGCGCGATCATCCATCCAGCCATTGAGCTTGCGCCAGAAGTAGCACCACGCCGCCATGCCATAGGCCGAAGCGAACTCAGGGTCCAGTTCGATGGCGTGGTAGTACAGCGGTAGAGCCTGGGCGATGGCGTCGCGCGTGCCGTTATGCAGCTTGGCCGTGCCGCGCAGGTAGTAATCGTAGGCGCACAGGTTGTCGGTGGGCTTGCGCTTGGCCCGTTCGATCTCCGCCCGTTCCAGCTGCGGGGCGATGGCGCCCACCACGCTTTCGGTCACCTGGTCCTGCAACTCGAACAGATCGTCGAGCCGCCCCTCGAAACGCTCGGCCCACAGATGCTCGCCGCTGGTGGCGTCGATCAGCTGGCCGGTAATGCGTAGCCGCTTGCCAGCCTTGCGCACGCTGCCTTCGAGCACATAGCGCACGCCCAGTGCCTGGCCAACCTGCTGCACATCGATGCGCTGGCCTTTGAAGGTGAAGCTCGAGTTGCGGGCGATGACGAACAGCCAGCGAATGCGGGACAGGGCGGCGATGATGTCCTCGACCATCCCGTCGGCGAAATAGTCCTGCTCAGGGTCACCGCTGAGGTTCTGGAAGGGCAGCACGGTGATCGATGGTTTATCTGGCAGGGCAGGCCCGCAGGCGACGGGAGCAAATTCGGATGGGGCCTGCGTTGCGCTGCTGGAGGGCTCGCGGACCAGGCCTACGAAGCGGTAGCCCTTGCGCGCTACCGTGCGTACCAGCCGCTGCTCCTCACCGGAATCGCCGATGGCTTTGCGCACGGCATTGATATGGCTGGTGATGGTCGACTCGGAGACGATCTTGCCGTTCCACACGCGTGCCAACAACTCGTCACGCCCCAGCACACGGTCGTGGTGACTGACCAGTTGCAACAGCAGGTCGAACACCTGCGGGCCGATGGCCACGGCCTTCCCGCACAGGGTCAGCTCCCTGCGCTGTTCGTCGAGCACATAGTCGTCAAACTCGAATGGCACGTGGCATCCCCTCGCACGCCCTAGGCTTCGTGTCCGAGGCGACTGTTCACTGGTATGGGCCGATGATACGGCAGCGCAAAGCTGGCTGCACATGCCAGGGCGTGGATTGAACAGTTTGGACGGAATTTCAAGCAAGCCTGGAGGCAAATCCAGCCGGTACGCAAGGACTCTGCACAGGCCGGCGGCGCATGCTTGAACCACCACGACGGCAATGGTTGCAGTCGTGAACGTGGAGACAGCCCCAATGAAAATCGTGGTGATCGGAGGCACTGGCCTCATTGGTTCGAAGCTTGTCGGCGGCCTGCGCGAGCGCGGCCACGATGCCGTCGCGGCAGCGCCGAGCACGGGGGTGAACAGCATCACCCGCGAGGGCCTGGCAGAGGCGATGAACGGTGCGGATGTGGTAGTGGATGTGGCGAATGCCCCGTCCTGGGAGGACCAGGCGGTGCTCGATTTTTTCGAGACGTCCACCCGCAACCTGCTGGCAGCCGAGAAGGCTGCAGGGGTCAAGCATCATGTCGCGTTGTCTATCGTGGGTAGCGAGCGGTTGCCGGAAAATGGCTACTTCCGGGCCAAGGTCGCCCAGGAGGCGCTGATCAGGCAGTCCGCACTGCCGTACACCATTCTGCGCGCCACGCAGTTCTTCGAGTTCGTCGAAGGTATTGCCCAGGCAGGGACGGTGGGAGAGGAGATTCGCCTGTCGCCGGCGCTGTTCCAGCCTTTGGCCTCGGATGACGTGGTGGCGGCGCTGATCGATGTGGCGTTGGCGCCACCAGCGCTCGGCATGCTGGAGGTTGCCGGGCCAGAGGCCGCGCCACTGGATGAACTGGTGCGCCGCTTCCTGCGCCTGCGTGGAGATACACGCAAGGTGGTGGCGGATGTGCATGCCCGATATTTCGGTGCCGAACTCGATGACAAGTCGCTGACTCCCGCAAGTGGCGCGCGGCTTGGCAACACCCGTTTCGAAGACTGGCTGGCTCGCCAATGAGCGATTCAACCCCTATCCCGAACCGAAGGAGCATCACCATGTTCAGCCGCCCCCTACTGGCCGCCGCGTTCACCATGCTGGCCATGACCCCGGTTATCGCCGCCGAGCGCCCGGTCAGCAAAGTCACCGTGGTCTTCGACAGACCACTGCCCAACGTGCCAGGCAAAAGCATGCGCGGAGTGATCGTCGACTACGCCCCGGGCGCCGCGTCGCCCGCGCATCGGCACCCGAAATCCGCATTCATCTACGCCACGGTGCTGGAAGGCGAAGTGCGCAGCAGCGTCAATGGCGAGCCAGCCAAGGTCTACAAGCCTGGCGAAAACTGGTACGAGGCACCGGGCGCTTTCCATGGCGTCAGTGCCAACGCCAGCGACAGCAAGCCTGCCAAGCTGATGGCGGTATTCGTGCTCGACAGCAATGAGACGGTACTGGTCACGCCGAGCGAGAAGTAGGCCTTCGGCCCTGTTGGCAGTGCCATGCCACCAGGGCCGAATACAGGACAACGCATCATGAACACACATGAACCTGAGCAGGCCCGCGCGGCGGTGATGCTAAAGCCGGCGCGGATGAAGATAGTGGGCGTCGTACTGTGCATGGCAGCCATACTGGTGCTGGCTGTGGGCTGGCTGACGTTGCGCTCTGCTGACGCCGCCTTTACCGACAACGCCTATGTGCGTGGTGATGTCACGTCGCTGGCGGCCAAAGTGTCGGGTTACGTGACGGCGGTGGAGGTCGGGGACAATCAGCAGGTCAGGGCCGGTGACGTGTTGTTCCGTATCGATGACCGCGACTACCGCGCGCACCTGGCCCAGGCGGAGGCCAACCTGAAGGCTGCCGAGGCGCGCCTGAGCGATGTCGACGCCCAGACACGCCTGCAGCAGGCGCAGGTCCGCCAGGCGGAGGCGCAGCGCCAGTCGGCCCAGGCCGAGCGGCAGCTGGCCAGCAAAACCCACGAGCGCAGCCGCAAGCTGATTCAGTACAGTGCAATCAGCCAGGCCTTGGTCGATCAGACCGACGCCGCCCGCAGCAGCGCCGAGGCCGCGCTGATGGCTGCGGCGGCGACACTCGATGCTCAGCGTCAACGTATCGCCGTGCTGGATGCCCAGCGTGAGGCGGCCGTGGCGGCTATCGCCCAGGCCAGGGCCGCGCGCGACCTGGCGCTGATCGATCTTGAGCATACCGTGGTGCGGGCGCCGGTTGCCGGCGTGATTGGTAATCGCCAGGTACGGGTCGGACGATTCGTTACGCCGGGTGGTGCCTTGCTCGACCTGGTCCCGGTCGACGGGGTGTGGATTGTGGCCAACTTCAAGGAAACCCAACTGGAGCAAATCCAGCCTGGGCAGCGGGCACGGGTCACCCTGGATGGCTACCCGCAGGACAGCCTCGAAGGCGTGGTAGACAGCTTCGCACCTGGCAGCGGCGCGGCGTTCAGCCTGTTGCCGCCGGACAACGCAACGGGCAATTTCGTGCGTGTAGTGCAGCGGGTGCCGGTGAAGATTCGCCTGGCCCACAACCCATTGCCCGGGCGCATCGTGCCGGGGCTGTCGGCGCGAGTGCGGATCGAGGTCGGAGGTGGCTCGTGAGCACCCGGAAGGTGGGCGTCAGGTGGCTCGAAGGGTGGCTGCTGGTGGCTGGCATCGTACTGGCTGCGCTCACCGACGCCATCGCCAGCAGCGTGCTGGCAATAGGGCGCAACGACATCATGGGTGATACCCATGCCACGCCGGATGAATTCGCCTGGCTGGACGTTGCTTACACCGCCTGCAAATTGGCAGGGTTCCTGTTCGCGCCCTGGCTGCTGGGCAGGCTGCCACCGCGCACGGTGATCATCGGTGCGACCCTGGCCATGGGGTTGGCCTGTGTCGGTGCGGCGCAATTGGTGAGCATCGAGCTACTGGTGGCCTTGCGCGCCTGCCAAGGCCTGGCAGGCGGTGTATTGCTGGTGGCGGGGCAGACACTGATCTTTCTTGTCTGCCCGCGGCGGCAGCAGCCGGTCTTGCAAGGCTTGTTCGCCATTGGCGCGGTGGTCGCGCCAGCGGCACTTACGCCGTCGATGCAGGGGTGGTTGATCGATAGCCAGGATTGGACCTGGATATTTCTCAGCGTTGCGCCGCTGACCTTGGCGGCGACCGGCCTGTTGCTGCTGGTCGAGCTGCCTGCCCATGGCCTGCCAGGCCGGCGCTGCTTCGATTGGCTGGGCTGGGTACTGGCGGCCACCGCGTTGCTGTGCCTGACCTACCTCCTGACCCAGGGCAGCCGCTGGGATTGGTTCGAGGCAGCACACCTGCGCTGGGCGGGGGTGGTCGGTGTCGCGGCGTTATTGCTGCTGCTTGGCCGGCAACTGACGGGTAATGGGCAGGGGTTGCTGGACTTCAGTCTGTTCCGGTCGAGTGATTTCACCTTCGCCTTCATTGTCAGCTTCGTTGCTGGCGCGGCATTGTTCGGCAGCGCCTTTGTGATACCGGCTTTTGCCTTGTCCGTGCTGGGTTTCACTGCCACCGACGCCGGCCTTTTGCTTCTACCCAGTGGCGTGGTGTTCATCGCCGTGCTGCTGGGGGTGGCGTACCTGATCCAGGTGCGTGGTATCGCGCCTTTTACCACTGTGCCGTTTGGCATCCTGGCAATCATGGCGGCGATGTGGATGCTTTCGGGCTCGACCCGCGAGAGTGGCATGCACGACATGATGGCCGCGGTCATGCTGCGCGGTGCCGGGCTGGGGTTGCTGTTTCTGTCGCTGACTCTGATTGCCTTTGGCAGGCTGGGCCGGCACAGCCTGGCCAGTGGTATCGGCCTTTTCAATACCGGGCGGCAGGTGGGTGGGCTTTTGGGGGTGGCAGGGTTGCAGACGCTGCTCGACCAGCATGGCGTGCTCAATGCCCAGACGCTTGGTGCGCATGTGAGCACAGGCGCGACGGCGGTGAATGAACGGCTTGATTCGGTGACGTCGATGTTGCGGCTTGAGGGTATTGACCCGCCGGCTGCTGGACGAGTGGCCATGAGCCTGTTGTCGCAGGCAGTGACGGGGCAAGGGGCGGTGATCGCCTTCGATACGGCGTTCATGGCTGTGGCGTTGCTGTTTGCCGTGGCAGCGCCGCTGCTGGTGTGCATCAAATTGATGTTGGCGCGCATGGCCGGGAAACAGGACGCCGGGCTCTCATGAAGGCGAATTGCCGGTTTCACATCGTGAGCTTTCGCTGTAAAACGGCGCTGTGCCTAATTTGAATGCAGCAACAAGGTAAACCGCAATGACACAAGCTACCGATCAGGCTTTTTACGACCGCGCGGATGCGCATATCGAACTGGCGAACCAGCAGATCGAGAAAATCGAAGACCTGGGCAAGGTCAGTGCCTCACTGACCTTCGGCGCCTCGCGCTTCAATGCCTGGATGAGTGCCCGCAGTTTCAAGACCAGTGCCGAACTGGCTGCCGCGCGGGAGGAGCTGTTGAAGTATTTCTGCGAGCAGTACCGGATGATGCTCGAGGACAACCTGGACGAGCACATCGAGCATTTTGACCGGTATGTGTTGGGCAAAGGCGACTGAACCCTATGGGGCAGGCGGTCCCCTTGTAGGAGCGGCCTTGTGTCGCGAACGGGCTGCGGAGCAGCCCCAGGACCTCAGCCGAAATGCACAAATTGCTGGGGCTGCTCTGCAGCCCGTTCGCGACACAAGGCCGCTCCTACAGCGGTACGCGATGTGGGGATAAACCCGGTGACGGGCTATCGGGCCTTTTTCTCCAGAATCCGCGCCCCGGTACCTTCCTTGCCCAGCACATCCTCGGGGTTGCGCAGTGGGCAATCTTCCAGCGACAGGCAGCCGCAACCAATGCAGTTGTCCAGGCTGTCGCGCAACGCTTCCAGAGTACGAATGCGGGCGTTCAGGTCTTCGCGCCAGGCGGTCGACATCTCGCCCCATTGCGCTGCCGTGAGCTTGCTGTTGGGCGCATAGCGGCTGAAAGCCTGCTTGATCTCCTCAAGCGGAATACCCGTGCGCTGCGCCACCTTGATGATGGCCAGCGTGCGCAGAACCAGTGAAGGATAGCGGCGCTGGTTACCCGCCGTACGGACGCTGGCGATCAGCCCCTTGGTCTCGTAGAAGTGCAGCGCAGAAACCGCCACGCCGCTGCGTTTGGCCACTTCCCCTACCGTTAGCATCCGTGTGTTGTCCGCTGCCATGCCTGTTGACCTCAAGTTAACTCGAGCTCTTATAGTCCTGCCCGATCTTCCCCGCAACCGCTTTCCCTGATGATCGGAGCACTGCATGAACAAAAGGACGTTACTGGCCTGGGCTGGCGCTGTTGCAGGTGTGCTGGCCGCTGCCTATGCATTGGTCGGCAGTGGCTCGGCGCCGCCGGCTGCGGCGGCATGGCCGGCGACCAAGGTGGCGCTGGCCACGGCCGAGCAAGTGCAGCTGGCACGGCAGAACTTTGCCTCGGGGGAGCTGGAGGCGGTCAACCAGGTACAGGTGGCGGCCGAGACGGCGGGGCGCATCACCCGCATCGCCTTCGAGTCGGGGCAATGGGTGAGTGCAGGGCAATTGCTGGTACAGCTGAACGATGCCCCGGAGCAGGCCCTGCGCGTGCAGTTGCGCGCCAGGCTGCGCAATGCCGAAGTGGTGCTGCAGCGCAGCCGCAAGCTGCGCGCGGTGAACGCTGTGTCACAGGAGCTGCTCGACAATGCGGCCACCGCCGTGGACGTGGCCAGCGGTGAGTTGCAGCATGTCGAGGCGCTGATCGCGCAGAAGGCGATACGCGCGCCGTTTGCCGGCAAGCTCGGCATTCGCCGGGTGCATCAGGGCCAGTACCTGAGCGCCGGTGAGACCATCGCCAGCCTGGCCGACATCAGCCAGCTGCACGTCAATTTTTCCCTGGGCGAACAAGCCGCCCCCGAAGTGCACGTGGGGCAACTGCTGGCGCTGACGGTGGATGCGGTGCGCGGGCAGGACTTTCAGGCCCGGGTGGTCGCGGTGGACCCGGTGGTGAGCAAGGCGCGCCTGGTGCAGGTGCAGGCGGCCTTGCCGAACCCGGGCGGGCAGTTGCAGCCGGGCATGTACGCCGGCGTGCGCCTGGATGCCGCGCAGCCGTCAAGCGTGCTGGCCGTGCCGGAAACCGCGATCACCTACACCGCCTACGGGCAGACGGTGTTCGTCGCTACCCGGGACCCTGAACAGGGCACCCGGGTCAGCCGGGTGCGGGTGACTACCGGTGAGCGCTGGCAGGGGCGGGTGGAGATCACCTCAGGCCTGGCGCCCGGTGACCAGGTGGTGGTTTCCGGCCAGTTGAAACTGAGCGACGGCATGCCGGTCGAGCCTGTGGCGCAGGACAGCCTGCAAGCCAGCCAGGGAGGGCGGCAATCGTGAAGTTCACCGACCTCTTTGTCCGCCGCCCGGTGCTGGCGCTGGTGGTCAGCAGCCTGATCATCCTGCTGGGGCTGTTTGCCATGGGCAAGCTGCCGATCCGCCAGTACCCGCTGCTGGAAACCTCCACCATCACCATCAGCACCGAGTACCCGGGCGCCTCTGCCGAGCTGATGCAAGGCTTCGTGACCCAGCCGATCACCCAGGCGGTGTCGTCGGTCGAGGGCATCGACTACCTGTCCTCGTCGTCGCAGCAGGGGCGCAGCCTGATCACCTTGCGCATGGTGCTCAACCGCGATTCGACCCAGGCGCTTGCCGAGACCATGGCCAAGGTCAACCAGGTGCGCTATCGCCTGCCGGAAAAGGCCTATGACCCGGTGGTGGAGCTGTCGGCAGGTGACTCCACGGCGGTGGCCTACGTGGGCTTTGCCAGCGAAACCTTGTCGATACCCGAGCTGAGCGATTACCTGTCGCGGGTGGTGGAACCGCAGTTCTCCGGCATCGACGGTGTGGCCAAGGTGCAGTCGTTCGGCGGGCAGCGCCTGGCCATGCGCCTGTGGCTGGACAGCGAGCAGATGGCCGGGCGCGGGGTGACGGCCGCCGACGTGGCGCAGGCGGTGCGTGCCAACAACTACCAGGCGACGCCGGGGCAGGTGCGTGGGCAGTACGTGCTGGCCGATATCCAGGTGGACACCGATCTGACCCGGGTCGAGGACTTCCGCGAGCTGATCATCCGCAACGATGGCACCGACCTGGTGCGCCTGCGCGATGTCGGCACCGTCGAGCTGAGCGCGGCGGCCACCCAGACCAGCGCCACCATGAACGGCAAGCCCGCCGTGCACCTGGGGCTGTTCCCCACCCCGACCGGCAACCCGCTGGTGATCGTCGAGGGTATTCGCCAGCTGCTGCCGCAGATCCGCCAGACCCTGCCACCCGGGGTGGAGGTGGCGCTGGCCTACGAGACCGCGCGTTTCATCGACGCCTCGATCGACGAGGTGCTGCGCACCCTGGTGGAGGCCATGCTGATCGTGGTGCTGGTCATCTGGCTGTGCCTGGGTTCGCTGCGCAGCGTGGTGATCGCGGTGGTGGCCATTCCGCTGTCGATGCTCGGTGCGGCGGGCCTGATGCTGCTGTTCGGCTTCAGCCTGAACCTGCTGACCTTGCTGGCGATGGTGCTGGCCATCGGCCTGGTGGTGGACGATGCCATCGTGGTGGTGGAGAACGTGCACCGTCATATCGAAGAGGGCAAGTCGCCGATTGCCGCGGCGCTGGCCGGGGCACGGGAAATCGCCGGGCCGGTGATCGCCATGACCCTGACCCTGGCCGCCGTATACGCGCCGATCGGCTTGATGGGCGGGCTGACCGGCACGCTGTTCCGTGAGTTTGCCCTGACACTGGCGGGGGCGGTGATCGTTTCCGGCATCGTCGCGCTCACCCTGTCGCCGGTGATGAGCTCGCTGTTGTTGCAACCCGGCCAGCAGCATGGCGCCATGGCCAACATGGCCGACCGCCTGTTCGGCCTGCTGACCGGGGCCTATGGGCGAGTACTTGCCTACACCCTGTCGCATCGCTGGATCAGTGGTGGTGTGGCGCTTCTGGTGTGCCTGAGCCTGCCTTGGCTATACCTGCTGCCGCAGCGCGAGCTGGCCCCGCCAGAGGACCAGGCGGCGGTGCTGACGGCCATCAAGTCGCCGCAGCATGCCAGCCTGGATTATGTGGAGCGCTTTGCCCTGAAGCTGGACCAGGTGATGAAGTCCCTCGCCGAAACCACCGACACCTGGATCATCAACGGCACCGACGGCCCGGCCGCCAGTTTCGGCGGCATCAACCTCAGCGCCTGGCAGGCCCGCGAGCGTTCCGCCGCGCAGGTGCAGGCGCAGTTGCAGCAGGCCGTGGCGGACATCGAGGGCAGCAGCATCTTCGCCTTTCAGGTGGCCTCGCTGCCGGGCTCCAGCGGTGGTTTGCCGGTGCAGATGGTGTTGCGCAGCGCACAGGATTACCCCGAGCTGTACCAGACCATGGAGGTGATCAAGCAGCGTGCCCGCGGCAGCGGCCTGTTCAGCGTGGTGGACAGCGACCTCGACTACAACAACCCGGTGGTCAAGGTGCGCATCGACCGCGCCAAGGCGGCCAGCCTGGGCATCAGCATGCAGGCCATCGGCGAGTCGCTGGGCGTGCTGGTGGGCGAACAGTACCTCAACCGCTTCGCCCTGTTCGGGCGCTCCTACGACGTGATCCCGCAAAGCATCCAGGACCAGCGCCTGACGCCGGCGGCGCTGAACCGCCAGTACGTGCGCGCCGAAAACGGCAGCCTGGTGCCGCTGGCCACGGTGGTGCACCTGGACATCGAAGTGGCGCCCAACCGCTTGCTGCAGTTCGACCAGCAGAACGCCAGTACCCTGCAGGCGATCCCGGCGCCCGGTGTGTCGATGGGTAATGCCGTGGCATTTCTCGAACAGCTTGCCGCCGAACTGCCACCTGGCTTCAGCCATGACTGGCAATCGGAGTCGCGTCAGTACGTGCAAGAGGGCTTTGCCCTGATGTGGGCGTTTCTCGCCGCCCTGGTGGTGATCTACCTGGTGCTGGCCGCGCAGTACGAAAGCCTGGTGGACCCGCTGATCATCCTGGTGACCGTGCCGCTGTCGATCTGCGGTGCGCTGCTGCCGCTGGCGCTGGGCTGGGCCACGCTGAACATCTACACGCAGATCGGCCTGGTGACCCTGATCGGCCTGATCAGCAAGCACGGCATCCTGATGGTGGAGTTCGCCAACGAGATCCAGGTGCGTGACAACCTCGACCGTGCCGCCGCCATCGTCCGCGCCGCGCAGATACGCCTGCGGCCGGTGCTGATGACCACAGCGGCGATGACCTTCGGCGTGCTGCCGCTGCTGTTCGCCACCGGCGCCGGGGCCAACAGCCGCTTTGGCCTGGGGGTGGTGATCGTGTGCGGGATGCTGGTGGGGACCTTGTTTACCCTGTTTGTGCTGCCGACGATCTATGCCTTGCTGGCGCGCGATCATCGGGTGACCACGGTGCGGGGGCAGCAGTTGGCGGAGGCTGAGCGGGTGTTGGGCGTGTGAGGAGGAAACAGGGCCATCGGGGCTGCTGCGCAGCCCATCGCCGGCAAGCCAGCTCCCACCTCGATCGCATTGCCCTCAAGCCATGCGCTATCTCTGTGGGAGCTGGCTTGCCGGCGATGGGCCGCATAGCGGCCCCGATTGCCCGATCAGGACGGCGACCGGTCGCGGCGCATCTGGGTAACCAGGGTAAAGCGATCATCCGGGTGCACCGTCTCGGACACCGCCATCAGGTCGCCGTTTTCCTCGCGGTAATGGCGAATGATCTTCAGCCCCGGCGCGCCTGCCTCGGCCTTCAGCACCCGGGCCATTTCCGCACTCAGCAACACTGCCCGCACCTGCTGGTCGACCACCGCGATCGCCCGGCCATAGTGCTGCTCGATCAGCCCCGCAATCAGCTGGTCGGGGTGCTCGCGGGCCAACTCGATGACCTCGGCATAGTCGCGCTGCGCGTACACATCGGTCCAGCACAGCGGCGCCGCGTTGTGCACGCGGTCGACACGGATGCTCGACACGCAGAAGTAGTGCTCGCCCGGAACCAGCCCCAGCCGCGCCGCCTCGCTCAGGTCGGCGACGAAGTGGCGCACGTCCTGGATTTCCCGTTGCTGGGTTTCCGCCAGGTGCGCCAGGTCCGCCACGCTGGCCAGTGACTGCGAGTAGCCACCGCGCGGGCTGCTGGCCTCCACCCGGGTACCCACGCGCTTGCGCCGCGATACCAGCCCTTGGTTGAGCAACTGGTTGATCGCCGCGCGCACCGTGTGTCGGCTCACATCGTACAGGTCGCACAGCTCGAACTCGGTCGGCAGCAGGCTGCCCACCGGGTAGCGGCCGCTGGCGATGCCTTCCATCAAGTCCTTTGCCACGGTGGTATAGCGCGTCGGGTTCATACCTTTGGTCTGTCTCGCGAATTTCATCGGTTGACAGTGTAACAGCGGCAGGGCAAGAATTATGTACGTACATAACAAATATGTACGATCAAAAAACAACATTTCAGGATCCCTGCCCATGTCCACCACCGTTTTCGATTCCACCCTGTTCCGTGACATGTTCGGCACTGCCGAAATGCGCGCGGTGTTCTCCGACAAATCGGTGATCGAGCGTTACATCGAAGTCGAAGTGGCCCTGGCCAAGGCCGAAGCGCGCTGCGGCGTCATCCCTGCCGAAGCCGCAGCGCAAATTGCCGAGTTGTCGCGCTACGAGGCGCTGGATCTGGCATTGATGCAGCACGAAACCGAAATCGTCGGCTATCCGATCCTGCCGCTGGTCGAGCAGCTGTCGAAGCTGTGTGGCGAGGCCGGCCGCTACGTTCATTGGGGCGCCACCACCCAGGACATCATGGACACCGCCGTGGTCCTGCAGGTGCGCGCAGCCCTGGCCATCGTCGCGCGTGACATCCAGACCGTGCGCGGCCTGCTGGCCGAACTGGCGCAGCGCTACCGTGACACGCCGATGGCCGGCCGCACCCACCTGCAGCACGCGCTGCCCATCACTTTCGGCTACAAGTGCGCGGTGTGGCTGAGCATGTTCGACCGTCACGCCGAGCGCTTGGCGCAGCTGCGCCCGCGAGTGGAAGTGGGGCAGTTTGCCGGTGCTGCCGGTACCCTGGCGTCGCTGGGTGACAAGGGCCTGGAAGTGCAGGCCGCACTGATGGACGAACTGGGCCTGGGCGTGCCGCAGGCTACCTGGCACGTGGCCCGGGATGGCCTGGCCGAAACCCTGAACTTCCTCGGCCTGGTCAGCGCCTCTTTGGGCAAGGTGGCACTGGATATCATGATGATGATGACCAGCGAGTTGGGTGAAGCTTACGAGCCGTTCGTCAAAGGGCGGGGCGCCAGCAGCACCATGCCGCAGAAGCGTAACCCGATTTCCTGCGAGTTGATGTACGCCGCCGCCAAGGGTGTGCGTCAGCAGGCCGGGCTGATGCTCGACGCCATGATCCAGGACTTCGAGCGCTCCACTGGCCCGTGGCAGGCCGAGTGGATCGCCATCCCCGAAGCCTTCGCCCTGACCGGCGCCTCGCTGGGCCAGGCGTGCTTCATGCTGGCTGGCCTGGACGTGCGTACTGAGCGCATGCGCAAGAACCTCGACATGACCCAGGGCCTGATCGTGGCCGAAGCGGTGATGATGGGCCTGGCACCGGCGCTGGGCCGCCAGGTGGCGCACGACGTGGTCTATGCCGCCTGCCGCATGGCCAATGACCAAGGCATAAGCCTGCTGGAAGCGTTGAAGGCCCAGGGGCAGGCCGCCGCTCGCCTGGACCTGGCAACCCTCGAGCAGCTGTGCAACCCGGCCAACTACCTGGGCCTGGCACCTCAGATGGTCGACCAGGCCCTGGCTCGCCAGGGCGCAGTCGCCCGCTGATACGCCTGGGGCCCGGCCTGCCCGGGCTCCGACCTGAGACCCCGTACAAGAACAATGAGAACGCTACCATGGTTTCCACGTCGAAAAAGCCGCTGTACAAGGACCTGACCTTCCAGGTGCTCGCCGCGATGCTGCTGGGCATCGCCTTCGGTTTCCTTGCCCCCGAACTCGCTGCCAAGTTCAAGATACTCGGGGACATCTTTCTCAAGCTGATCAAGACTGCCGTCGCGCCGCTGGTGTTCTTCACCGTGGTCCACGGCATTGCCTCGGCCGGTGATATCAAACGGGTCGGCAAGGTAGGCTGGCGCGCGCTGGTGTACTTCGAACTGCTGTCTACCTTTGCCCTGGCTCTGGGTCTGCTCTGGGGCAACCTGATCGGCATCGGCTCGGGCATGCATGGTGCACACGCCAGCAGTGCCGCCTCGGCGGCAGCCAGCGCTGCGGTTGCCAAAGGCCATGCGCCGAGTTCGACCATGGACTTCATCTATGGCATCTTCCCCGACAACTTCGTCGGTGCCTTCGCCGGTGGCCAGTTGCTGCAGGTGCTGGTGATCGCCGTGCTGTTCGGCTTCGCCCTGCTGGCCTTGAAGCATGAGCGCCGGGCGGTGATCGAGGACGGCTTGAACCGGGTATCGGAGTGCTTCTTCGAGTTCATCAACCTGATCATGAAGTTCGCCCCGCTGGGGGCGTTCGGCTCGGTAGCCTATGCGGTGGGCAGCAATGGTTCGGCTGTGCTGATATCGCTGGCCAACCTGGTGCTGATGTTCTATGTGGCGATCGCCTTCTTCCTGTTCGTGGTGCTGGGGGCCGTGTGCCGGTTGTCGGGTTTCAGCCTGTGGCGCTTCCTGAAGTACATCAAGGACGAGATCTTCATCGTGCTTGGTACGGCCTCGTCCGAAAGTGCGTTGCCACGGCTGCTTCAGAAGCTCGAGCGCTTTGGCTGCTCGAAGCAGAGCGTGGGCCTGGTGTTGCCGACCGGTTATGCCTTCAACCTGGATGGCACCTCGATCTACATGTCGATGTGTGTGCTGTTCATTGCCAATGCCTACGGTGTGCCGCTGGGTTGGGAACAGCAGTTGGGGATTCTGGCGATCATGCTGGTGACCTCCAAGGGGGCGGCGGCAGTATCGGGGGGCAGTTTCGTGGTATTCGCCGCCACCGTGACCGCCATCGGCGTGCTGCCGGTGGAAGGGCTCGCGTTACTGTTTGGCGTGTACCGCTTCATGTCCATGGCCATGGCTACTTGCAACACTATTGGTAATAGCGTGGCGACAGTGGTGGTGGCCAAGTGGGCGGGGGAGTTTACCGAGCAGACGGCGCGTGAGGAGTATTCGCGAGTGCTGGGGCGGGCTCCCGGGGCAGCGCTCTGAGCAGGCATATCAAACCTGTGCAGGCAGGCTCATATGCAGCAAGGGGAACGGCCGGCCTTCGCCATCCAGCGGTGAACGGCCGGTCTGGATGAAACCATAGTGCCGGTAGAACCCCACCGCCTGCGGATTCTGCTCGTTGACATCGACGCTCATCACGCTGTGCTTCTGGCGGCCGAAGTCCAGCAGCGCGCGGCCTATGCCCTGGCCATGGCGCTCGGGGGCGACGAAGAGCATTTCCACGTGGTTGCCATTGAAACCGATGAAGCCCAGCGGGCGGTCTTCGGTGTCAACCGCGACCCAGAGCTCGACGGCCTGGAAGTAGACGTCGCGCAATTGCGGCAGTAGCGCGTCGATGTCGGACGCTTGCAGAAAGTGGTGCGTGGCGCGCACGGCGCGCAGCCAGATATCGAGCAGTTGCGGGTGGTCTGCAGCGATGCTTTGGCGAATGATCATGGAGCCATGCCTGGGGAGACCGGGAGGAAAAAAGGGTACCCGGATTGTGTGGGGCGGGGCAATGGACGGTGGGGCAGGGCATCAGCTGATGTGTTGCCCGGGCCGGCCCTTTCGCGGGTAAACCCGCTCCCACAAGTACGGCACTGCCCTCGAGCCCGGCGCCGTACCTGTGGGAGCGGGTTTACCCGCGAACATGGGCGAAGCCCGTGCCATCGATGGGCTCGACTGCAATCCACGTCGATAGTTAGAAGCCTGCCTCCAGGCCCAGCAGGTCCTGCACCGTCTGCCTGCGGCGAATCATCCGTAGCGCTCCATCCTCGATCAGGAACTCCGGCAGCAACGGCCGGCTGTTGTAGTTCGACGACATCGACGCGCCATAGGCCCCGGCGTCGTGGATCACCAGCAGGTCACCCACCTGCGCCTGGGGCAGGTCGTGCGGGGTCAGTTCCTGGTCATCCTGGGTAAACACATCACCCGACTCGCACAGCGGCCCGGCCACCACGGTCGGCTGCCGTGGGCGGTCAACCGGCTGGCCGTCGGCGTCGAGCAGGGTCATGCGGTGGTAGGCCCCGTACATCGCCGGGCGCATCAGGTCGTTGAAACCGGCATCGATCATGACGAAGGTATTGCGGCCCACCTGCTTCACGGCGCGTACCTCGGCTACCAGGTAGCCCGATTCCGCCACCAGGAAGCGCCCTGGCTCGATCTCCATGCGCACGGGGTGGCCCAGCATCGCTTCGATCTCCTTGCGGGCCACGGCCCAGGTCCGGGCGTAGCGTTGCAGGTCGACCGGCTTGTCGCTGCTGCGGTACGGGGTGGAAAGGCCGCCGCCAATGGAGAACGCCTCGATGTCCACGCCCAGGCGGCCGATCAGCTCGATCATCGAGCGCGCCACTTGCTCCAGATGCTGGTAGTCCACCCCCGAGCCGATGTGCATGTGCACCCCTACCAGGTGCAGGCCATGGGTTTTCACGCAGGCCAGCGCTTCACCCAGCTCTTCGTGCCAGATGCCGTGCTTGCTGTTCTCGCCGCCGGTGTTGGTCTTGCGGCTGTGGCCATGGCCGAAGCCGGGGTTGATGCGGATCCACACGCGGTGGCCGGGCGAGCGTTCACCCAGTTGGCGCAGCATGTCGATGGAACCGGCGTTGACTTCGATCTTCGAGGCCACCACCCGCTCCAGGGTCGGCCGGTCCAGCGCGTCGCAGGTCAGCACCACGCCGGCAGGGTCGCCATCCACGCTGGCGCCCGCGGCAAAAGCCCGCTCCATTTCGCCCAGCGACACTGCGTCCAGCACCAGGCCGTGGGCGCGCATCAGGCGCAGCACATGCAGGTTGGGGTTGGCCTTCTGGGCGAAGCGCACGGTGTCGAACACCTTCAGCTGTTCGACACGCTCGGCGATGGTGCCGGCGTCGTAGGCCCACAGCGGCGAGCCGTGCTGGCGGACAGCATCGGCCAGAAGAGTGAAGGGTGCAGTCATGGGTGGCGCTACTCATATAAGGAAGACCACGAGAATGAGCCAAAGCAGGAATTCAGAAAAATAGCTATTTTTCTGTCAGCCATTCATATCTGATATGACCATTGCCGACTTGCCAGGTGTTGCCCGTGAAACTGTCCGTCCGCCATATCGAAGTGTTCCGCGCCATCATGGCCGCTGGCAGCGTCACCGGTGCGGCGCGCCTGCTGTTCACCTCGCAGCCCACCGTCAGCCGCGAACTGGCGCGGCTGGAGCAGGTAACCGGGCTGAACCTGTTCGAGCGCGAAGGTGGCCGCCTGGTGGCGACGGCTCAGGCGCTGCTGTTGATCGAGGAGGTTGAGCGGGCCTACGTAGGGCTGGAGCGCATAGACCGCTTTGCCCAGGCCATCCGCAATTTCGAGCAGGGCCGGCTGGCCATTACCTGCCTGCCGCTGTTTTCCCAGACCTTGCTGCCCAAGGCTTGCCAGCGCTTTCACCAGCAGCACCGGGGCGTGAGCGTGAGTATCTTGGCACAGGAGTCGCCGTTGCTGGAGGAGTCGCTGGTTGCCCAGCAGCATGACCTGGGCCTGACCGAGGTAGAACAGATACCGCGTGGCGCCTACGGCGAATTGCTGTTCAGCGCCAACATGGTGTGCGTGCTGCCCGACGGGCACCCGTTGCAGGCCAGGGCCGAGCTGGAGCTGAGCGATTTCCACGAGGTCGACTTCATCAACCTGGCCAGCCTGGACACCTACCGGCAGCGCCTGGACCAGCACTTTCGCGCGGCAGGGGTGAATCGCCGCACGGTCATCGAGACCACCAGTGCTGCCTCGGTGTGCGCCATGGTCAGGCAAGGCCTGGGGGTGGCGATCATCAACCCGCTGAGCGGGCTGGAGGCGGCGCAGGGCGGGTTGCCGATCCGGCGGTTGCGGGTGTCGGTGCCGTACCAGGTGATGCTGATCAGGCCGGACCACCGGCCGGCGTCGGCGGCAGTGGAGCCGTTTTGCCAGGCGTTGCGGGTGCAGGCTCGGGAGATGCAGCAGGCGCTGGCATGATCGTTGTGGGGGAACTGCCTTGCACAAAACCTAAAAACTGGCGCGATCACTGTGGGAGCGGGCAAGCCCGCGAAGCAGGCGACGCGATGGATGGCACCGGCTGTGCCGGTGTTCGCGGGCATGCCCGCTCCCACAGGGGCAGCGCCGGTATTCAGTCCGTCACAGCTCGCAGACGAAGGTGCCGGTCCCGGCCAGGATGTTCTCCAGGGTTTCCTTCACTTCATCCATGTCACTCAACTCGCTGGTCAGGTTGATCTCCAGCACTTCATCCCCCTTCAGCGCATCCCGGTCGCCGGCCGCCACTTCGATCAGCAGGCGCTTGGCGCTCAGGGTCACTTTCAGGCCATCCAGCGTCGACGGCTCGTCATCCAGGGTCAGGTCGACGGTGTCTTCGTCCGGGTAGCGGGTCAGCAGGAACATCTGACCCTTGTCGCTGTGGCAGCACAGGGTCGCCATGTTGTCTTCCTCGTCATCGCAAGGGGTGGCGAACAGCAGGGCAGTATTGATTTGCATGGACAAGGCTCGGATCAAAGGAAACGGAAGGGAATTCTGACAGTCTTGCCGACAGGCATAAACGTAAAGTTACCCCCCCTTGACCGAAATTGTCGCAGCGCTGCAAGCCTTGATGACCGATCAGTCGTTAAGCTTCGGCGAGCCCTGGGCGTGCCTGCGCACGTTCAACGCCTGGTTTTACCGTCCGCCTTGCCACGGGTTGGCTATCGTTGATCCGTACACGGCGCACGCAGCGACGCTTCAATTATTACAAAGCCCAAGCGGAGTACCACAGATGGCGTTCTTCACCGCAGCCAGCAAAGCCGACTTCCAGCATCAACTGCAAGCGGCCCTGGCGCAGCACATCAGCGAACAGTCCCTGCCACAAGTCGCGCTGTTCGCCGAGCAGTTCTTCGGCATCATCTCTCTGGACGAACTCACCCAACGCAGGCTTTCCGACCTGGCCGGCTGCACCCTGTCAGCCTGGCGCATCATCGAGCGTTTCGACCCCGAATACCCGCAAGTACGGGTGTACAACCCCGATTACGAACGCAATGGCTGGCAATCGACCCACAGCGTGGTCGAAGTGCTGCACCACGACCTGCCGTTCCTGGTCGACTCGGTACGCACCGAGCTCAACCGCCGCGGCTACAGCATCCACACCTTGCAGACCACCGTGCTCAGCGTGCGCCGCGGCGCCAAGGGCGAGCTGCTTGAACTGCTGCCCAAGGGCACCCAGGGCGAGGGCGTACGCCATGAGTCGCTGATGTACCTGGAGATCGACCGTTGCGCCAACGCCGCCGAGCTGACGGTCCTGGCCCGCGAGATCGAGCAGGTGCTGGCCGAGGTGCGGGTGGTGGTTGCCGACTTCGAACCGATGAAGGCCAAGCTGCGTGAAGTGGTGGCGGAGGTGGAGCAGACCGCCTTTGGCCCGGCGCAGCACGAAAAGGGCGAGGTGAAGGCTTTTCTCGAGTGGCTGCTGGACAACCACTTCACCTTCCTGGGCTATGAAGAATTCACCGTAAAGGGCGACGCCGATGGCGGCCAGATGGTCTACGACGAGCAGTCGTTCCTCGGCCTGCCGCGCCGCCTGCGCGTGGGCCTGACGAGCGACGAGCTGCGCATCGAAGACTATGCCGTGGCCTACCTCAACGAACCGTTGCTGCTGTCGTTCGCCAAGGCCGCGCTGCCAAGCCGCGTACACCGCCCGGCCTACCCGGACTACGTGTCGATCCGCCAGCTGGACGCCGATGGCAAGGTGATCAAGGAACACCGCTTCATGGGCCTGTACACCTCGTCGGTGTACGGCGAAAGCGTGCATGCCATCCCTTATATCCGGCAGAAGGTCACCGAAGTCGAGCGCCGCTCGGGCTTCGATCCCAAGGCCCACCTGGGCAAGGAACTGGCCCAGGTGCTGGAAGTGCTGCCGCGCGACGACCTGTTCCAGACCCCGGTCGACGAGCTGTTCAGCACCGTCATGTCGATCGTGCAGATCCAGGAACGCAACAAGATCCGCGTGTTCCTGCGCAAGGACCCGTACGGCCGCTTCTGCTACTGCCTGGCCTATGTACCGCGGGAAATCTACTCCACCGAAGTGCGGCAGAAGATCCAGCAGGTGCTGATGGAGCGCCTGAAGGCCAGCGACTGCGAGTTCTGGACCTTCTTCTCCGAGTCGGTGCTGGCCCGTGTGCAGCTGATTTTGCGGGTAGACCCGAAAAACCGCATCGACATCGACCCGCAGCAGCTGGAACGCGAAGTGATCCAGGCCTGCCGTTCGTGGCATGACGACTACTCGGCACTGGTGATCGAGAACTTCGGCGAAGCCCAGGGCACCAACATCCTCGCCGACTTCCCCAAAGGTTTCCCGGCCGGCTACCGCGAGCGCTTCGCCGCGCACTCGGCAGTGGTCGACCTGCAGCACGTGCTGAACCTGTCGGAAAGCAAGCCGCTGGCGATGAGCTTCTACCAGCCGCTGACCCAGGTCGGCGAGCGCACCCTGCACTGCAAGCTGTACCACGCCGACACGCCGCTGGCGCTGTCCGACGTGCTGCCGATCCTGGAGAACCTTGGCCTGCGCGTGCTCGGCGAGTTCCCGTACCGCCTGCGCCATGCCAGTGGCCGCGGCTACTGGATCCACGACTTCGCCTTCACATACAGCGAAGGCCTGAGCCTGGACATCCAGCAGCTCAACGACACCCTGCAGGATGCCTTCATCCACATCGTCCGCGGCGATGCCGAGAACGACGCCTTCAACCGCCTGGTGCTGACCGCCGGCCTGCCATGGCGCGACGTGGCGCTGCTGCGCGCCTACGCCCGTTACCTGAAGCAGATTCGCCTGGGCTTCGACCTGGGCTACATCGCCAGCACCCTGAACAACCACACCGACATCGCCCGCGAGCTGACCCGGTTGTTCAAGACCCGCTTCTACCTGGCGCGCAAGCTCACCCAGGAGGACCTGGATGACAAGCAACTGCGCCTGGAGCAAGCCATCCTGACCGCGCTGGACGACGTGCAGGTGCTCAACGAAGACCGCATCCTGCGCCGCTACCTGGACCTGATCAAGGCCACTCTGCGCACCAACTTCTACCAGCCGGACGCCAACGGCCACAACAAGTCGTACTTCAGCTTCAAGTTCAACCCCAAGCTGATCCCCGAACTGCCTAAACCAGTGCCCAAGTTCGAGATCTTCGTCTACTCGCCACGGGTCGAAGGCGTGCACCTGCGCTTTGGCAACGTCGCCCGCGGCGGCCTGCGCTGGTCCGACCGTGAGGAAGACTTCCGCACCGAGGTGCTGGGCCTGGTGAAAGCCCAGCAGGTGAAGAACTCGGTCATCGTGCCGGTCGGTGCCAAGGGCGGCTTCCTGCCGCGCCGCCTGCCGCTGGGCGGCAGCCGTGACGAGATCGCCGCCGAAGGCGTGGCGTGCTACCGCATCTTCATTTCCGGCCTGCTCGACATCACCGACAACCTCAAGGACGGTGGCGTGGTACCGCCGGCCAACGTGGTGCGCCATGACGATGACGACCCGTACCTGGTGGTGGCGGCCGACAAGGGCACCGCAACCTTCTCGGACATCGCCAACGGCATCGCCATCGACTACGGCTTCTGGCTGGGCGACGCCTTCGCCTCGGGCGGCTCGGCCGGTTACGACCACAAGAAGATGGGTATTACCGCGCGCGGCGCCTGGGTGGGCGTGCAGCGCCACTTCCGCGAGCGCGGCATCAATGTGCAGGAAGACCCGATCACCGTCATTGGCGTCGGCGACATGGCCGGCGACGTGTTCGGCAACGGCCTGCTGATGTCCGACAAGCTGCAACTGGTGGCGGCGTTCAACCACCTGCACATCTTCATCGACCCGAACCCGGAGCCAGCCGCAAGCTTTGCCGAACGCAAGCGCCTGTTCGACCTGCCGCGCTCGGCCTGGAGCGACTACGACACCAGCATCATGTCCGAAGGCGGCGGGATCTTCCCGCGCAGTGCCAAGAGCATCGCCATCAGCCCGCAGATGAAAGAGCGCTTCGCCATCGAAGCCGACCGCCTGACCCCGACCGAGCTGCTCAATGCGCTGCTCAAGGCACCGGTAGACCTGCTGTGGAACGGTGGCATCGGTACCTACGTCAAGGCCAGCACCGAGAGCCACGCCGACGTCGGCGACAAGGCCAACGACGCGCTGCGGGTCAATGGCAACGAACTGCGCTGCAAGGTGGTGGGCGAGGGCGGCAACCTGGGCATGACCCAGCTTGGCCGGGTCGAGTTCGGCCTGCATGGCGGCGCCACCAACACCGACTTCATCGACAACGCCGGCGGCGTGGACTGCTCCGACCACGAGGTCAACATCAAGATCCTGCTCAACGAAGTGGTGCAGGGCGGCGATATGACCGAGAAGCAGCGCAACCAGCTGCTGGGCAGCATGACCGACGAAGTGGCCGGCCTGGTGCTGGGCAACAACTACAAGCAGACCCAGGCGTTGTCGCTGGCGGCCCGCCGTGCCCGCGAGCGGATTGCCGAGTACAAGCGCCTGATGGCCGACCTGGAGGCCCGAGGCAAGCTGGACCGCGCCATCGAGTTCCTGCCGTCCGAAGAGCAGTTGGCCGAGCGCCTGGCCGCCGGCCAGGGCCTGACCCGCGCCGAGCTGTCGGTGCTGATCTCGTACAGCAAGATCGACCTCAAGGAACAGCTGCTCAAGTCGCTGGTGCCGGACGACGACTACCTGACCCGCGACATGGAAACCGCCTTCCCGCCGTCGCTGGTCAGCAAATTTGCCGAATCCATGCGCCGCCACCGCCTGAAGCGCGAAATCGTCAGCACCCAGATCGCCAACGACCTGGTCAACAACATGGGCATCACCTTCGTCCAGCGCCTGAAGGAGTCGACCGGCATGAGCCCGGCCAACGTGGCCGGGGCCTATGTGATCGTGCGCGACATCTTCCACCTGCCGCACTGGTTCCGCCAGATCGAGGCACTGGACTACCAGGTGCCGGCGGAAATCCAGCTGACCCTGATGGACGAGCTGATGCGCCTGGGCCGCCGTGCCACCCGCTGGTTCCTGCGCAGCCGCCGCAACGAGCAGGACGCCGGGCGCGACACCGCGCACTTCGGGCCGAAGATCGCGCAACTGGGGCTCAAGCTCGACGAGTTGCTCGAAGGCCCGACCCGCGAGCGCTGGATGGTGCGCTACCAGGGCTTCGTCGAGGCTGGTGTGCCGGAGTTGCTGGCGCGCATGGTGGCTGGCACTACCCACCTGTACACCCTGTTGCCGATCATCGAGGCCTCGGATGTTACCGGCCATGACCCGGCGCAGGTGGCCAAGGCGTTCTTCGCCGTGGGCAGCGCACTGGACCTGACCTGGTACCTGCAGGAAATCAGCAACCTGCCGGTGGAGAACAACTGGCAGGCGCTGGCCCGCGAGGCGTTCCGCGACGACATCGACCTGCAGCAGCGGGCGATCACCATCTCGGTACTGCAGATGGCCGATGCGCCGGAAGACATGGACGCCCGCGTGGCGCTGTGGGCCGAGCAGCACCGGGTGATGGTGGAGCGCTGGCGCGCCATGCTGGATGACCTGCGCAATGCCACCGGTACCGACTATGCGATGTACGCGGTGGCCAACCGCGAGCTGGTCGACCTGGCCATGAGCGGGCAGGCGGCAGTGGTGCCGTCCTGAGCCATGAGCTGAAATGAAAAGCCCCGGCAGTGATGCCGGGGCTTTTTTGTATGCCTGTGCTGGCCTCTTCGCGGGCATGCCCGCTCCTACAGGTCCCCACCAACCTTGAGTCTTGTGCGATACCTGTGGGAGCGGGCGCGCCCGCGAAGAGGCCGGTACAGGCTTACTTGAACCTGCGCTCCACCCCTTTTTCCACCAGAATCTTCGCCGAAATCTCCTCCACCGAAAAATGCGTGGAATTGATGTTGGGAATGTTTTCCCGGCGGAACAGGTTTTCCACCTCGCGCACTTCGAACTCGCACTGGGCAAAGCTGGAATAGCGGCTGTTGGGCTTGCGCTCGTGGCGGATGGCGGTGAGGCGGTCGGGGTCGATGGTCAGGCCGAACAGCTTGTTGTGGTGCTTTTTCAGCACCGCCGGCAGCTGCAGGCGCTCCATGTCGTCCTCGGTCAGCGGGTAGTTGGCGGCGCGGATGCCGAACTGCATGGCCATGTACAGGCAGGTGGGGGTCTTGCCGCAGCGCGATACGCCTACCAGGATCAGGTCGGCCTTGTCGTAGTAGTGAGTGCGCGCGCCATCGTCGTTGTCCAGGGCGAAATTCACCGCCTCGATGCGTTCCATGTAGTTGGAATTGCCGCCAATGGAGTGCGACTTGCCGACGGAATACGACGAATGGGCAGTCAATTCCTGTTCAAGCGGGGACAAAAACGAAGAAAAGATGTCGATCATGAAGCCATTCGAGGTAGCCAGGATCTCACGGATGTCCTGATTGACGATGGTGTCGAAGATGATCGGGCGTACACCATCACGCTCGGCCGCGGCGTTGATCTGCTGGACCATGGTCCGCGCCTTTTCCGGCGAATCGATGTAGGGACGGGTGAATTTATTGAACGGAATGCTCTCGAATTGAGCGAGCAGACTCTGGCCCAGGGTTTCGGCAGTGATGCCGGTGCCGTCGGAGATGAAGAACGCGGTTCGTTTCATTTGCGATCTGGGCCTTAAGCTGATGACGTTTCTTGGATATGATAAGTTCGGTTTGCCGAATGCGGCTGTCGGCATTCTCACTTATTTTCCAGGTACAGGCCACAAGCGTCCGGCCAAGTCAACGAAGGCAGGCGGGCGCCCTTGAGCTTTTCCAATACAGTTAGTGGAGAGATCACCTTGGTAGAGTACGTAGTTTCCCTCGATAAGCTCGGCGTCCATGATGTGGAGCATGTGGGGGGCAAGAACGCATCCCTGGGCGAGATGATCAGCAACCTCGCAGGTGCTGGTGTATCGGTGCCGGGCGGCTTTGCCACTACGGCGCAGGCGTACCGCGATTTTCTCGAACAGAGTGGTCTCAACGACCGTATCCACGCCGCGCTCGACGCACTCGACGTGGATGACATCAACGCCCTGACCAAGACCGGCGCGCAGATTCGCCAGTGGGTCATGGAAGCCGACTTCCCGGCCCGCCTGGATTCGGAAATCCGTACGGCCTTCGCCGAAATGGCTGCCGGCAACGACAACATGGCAGTTGCCGTGCGCTCCTCGGCCACCGCCGAAGACCTGCCGGACGCCTCGTTCGCCGGCCAGCAGGAAACCTTCCTCAACATCCGCGGCGTCGACAACGTGATCCGCGCGGCCAAGGAAGTGTTCGCCTCGCTGTTCAACGACCGTGCCATCGCCTACCGCGTGCACCAGGGCTTCGACCACAAGCTGGTGGCCCTGTCCGCCGGCGTGCAGCGCATGGTCCGCTCCGAAACCGGCACCGCCGGCGTCATGTTCACCCTCGACACCGAGTCGGGCTTCCGCGACGTGGTGTTCATCACCGGCGCCTACGGCCTGGGCGAAACCGTCGTGCAGGGTGCGGTCAACCCTGACGAATTCTACGTGCACAAACAAACCCTGGAGGCCGGCCGCCCGGCCATCCTGCGCCGCAACCTGGGCAGCAAGGCGATCAAGATGGTCTACGGCGAAGAAGCCAAGGCCGGCCGTTCGGTCAAGACCGTCGAAGTGGACCGCGCCGAGCGCGCGCGCTTCTGCCTGACCGATGCCGAGGTCAGCGAGCTGGCCAAGCAGGCCATGATCATCGAGAAGCACTACCAGCGCCCGATGGACATCGAATGGGCCAAGGACGGTGACGACGGCAAGCTGTACATCGTCCAGGCGCGCCCCGAGACGGTGAAGAGCCGCTCCAGCGCCAACGTCATGGAACGCTACCTGCTGAAAGAGAAGGGCACCGTACTGGTCGAAGGCCGCGCCATTGGCCAGCGCATCGGCGCCGGCAAGGTCCGCGTGATCAACGACGTATCGGAAATGGACAAGGTCCAGCCGGGCGACGTGCTGGTCTCCGACATGACCGACCCGGACTGGGAACCGGTGATGAAGCGCGCCAGCGCCATCGTCACCAACCGTGGCGGGCGTACCTGCCACGCGGCGATCATCGCCCGTGAGCTGGGCATTCCGGCTGTGGTCGGCTGCGGCAACGCCACCCAGGTGCTGAAAGACGGCCAGGGCGTGACCGTATCCTGCGCCGAAGGCGATACCGGCTTCATCTTCGAGGGCGAGCTGGGCTTCGACGTCAAGCAGAACTCGGTCGACGCCATGCCTGACCTGCCGTTCAAGATCATGATGAACGTCGGCAACCCGGACCGTGCGTTCGATTTCGCCCAGTTGCCCAACGCCGGTGTCGGCCTGGCGCGCCTGGAGTTCATCATCAACCGCATGATCGGCGTGCACCCCAAGGCACTGCTGAACTACGCAGGCCTGCCAGCCGACCTGAAGGACAGCGTCGACAAGCGCATCGCCGGCTACAACGACCCGGTCGGCTTCTACGTCGAGAAGCTGGTCGAAGGCATCAGCACCCTGGCTGCGGCCTTCTACCCGAAAAAGGTCATCGTGCGCCTGTCGGACTTCAAGTCCAACGAGTACGCCAACCTGATCGGCGGCAAGCTGTACGAGCCGGAAGAAGAAAACCCGATGCTGGGCTTCCGTGGCGCTTCGCGCTACATCAGCGAATCGTTCCGTGACTGCTTCGAGCTCGAGTGCCGTGCGCTCAAGCGCGTGCGCAACGAGATGGGCCTGACCAACGTCGAGATCATGGTGCCGTTCGTACGCACCCTGGGTGAAGCCAGCCAGGTCGTCGACCTGCTTGCCGAAAACGGCCTGGCCCGCGGCGAAAACGGCCTGCGCGTGATCATGATGTGCGAACTGCCGTCCAACGCCATCCTCGCCGAAGAGTTCCTGGAATACTTCGACGGCTTCTCGATCGGCTCCAACGACCTGACCCAGCTGACCCTGGGCCTGGACCGTGACTCCGGCATCATCGCCCACCTGTTCGACGAGCGTAACCCTGCGGTGAAGAAGCTGCTGGCCAACGCCATTGCCGCGTGCAACAAGGCTGGCAAGTACATCGGCATCTGCGGCCAGGGCCCGTCGGACCACCCGGACCTGGCCAAGTGGCTGATGGAACAGGGCATCGACAGCGTGTCGCTGAACCCGGACTCGGTACTCGAAACCTGGTTCTACCTGGCCGAAGGGCAGGGCGCGGTCTGATGCAGTAAAACGCGGGGGTACGTCTGGCGCACCCCCGCCTGGTTTTTTCCAGGGCGAGCTCCAGCAATGGATCCCGCCCTTTTTTGTGCACCAAGCAACCTTATGCAAAGCAGCAGCACTCTATTCCCCGTGGCCCTGCTCAGTGCCGAACGCCGCGGCGACCTCAGCGAAGACGTGTACCGGATCAAGGCCGGCAACAGCCCTGACCCCAGCGTCGAGCTGGCTGTCACCCGCCTGGGGCTGGCCGATCAGGGCCAGGCCCAGGGCGTGCCGGTCATTCTCCTGCACGGCAGCTTCTCCAACCGCCGCTTCTGGTACTCGCCCAAAGGGGTTGGCCTGGGGGCCTATCTCGCCCGCGCCGGCTTCGATGTGTGGATCCCGGAAATGCGCGGCCACGGCCTGTCGCCGCGTAACCATGACTGGAAGCACAACAGCGTTGCCGCCTATGCCCGCGATGACCTGCCGCTGATTGCCGCGTTCGTGCGCGAGCAATCGGGCCAGGCGCCGCACTGGGTCGGCCATTCCCTGGGTGGTACGACCCTGGCGGCAGCGCTGGGCGGTGGTTTTCTGCCTGCCGAGCAGGTGGCCAGCGTGGCGCTGTTCGGTACCCAGATCAGCCGCGTGTACTGGCCGTTGAAGGTGCCGCCGCTGGCCTGGGGGGCGAAGCTGCTGCTCAAGCGCTGGGGGCAGATTTCCGGGCCGCGTTTCAAGCGTGGGCCGGAGGATGAGCCGATCGGCCTGGCCCTGGAGAGCATGCGCTGGCATGGCCTGTTCGGGCGCTTTGGCGACAGGCAGAGCGACTGGTGGGCGGGGCTGGCCGAGGTGGATGTGCCGCTGCTGGCGGTGGCTGGTGCGGGGGACTTCCAGGACCCGGTGTGGGCCTGCCGCAAGCTGTTCGAGCAATTGGGCGGTGAGCGCAAGCAGTTTTTGCGGCTGGGGCTCGAGGAAGGCTTCGAGGCTTTCGGGCATGTCGACATGCTGGTGAGCAAGGCCGCGCAGGTGCAGGTGTGGCCGCTGGTGGAGCGTTGGCTGCGGGATCCGCTGGTGCCGGTGCATGAATCCACGGTGGCGGCGGAGCCTGTGCCCATCAGTTGATTCTGCTGTGTCTGGACTGGCCCTATCGCCGGCAAGCCAGCTCCCACAGGAGTACCACTAGCCTGAAGCCAGCGGGGTCCTGTGGGAGCTGGCTTGCCGGCGATAGGGCCGGTACAGGCAAAACACAACTGACTGCTTGGTCCCGGATGACTGCAATGGGCTCTACGGTGTAGCCTTGGCCGATACCCGCTTTCGTTGTGACTGACAGGAGCTTCCCATGCAGCATTACGTTACGCCCGACCTGTGTGATGCCTACCCGGACCTGGTGCAGGTGCTGGAACCGATGTTCAGCAATTTCGGCGGCCGCGATTCGTTCGGCGGCCAGATCGTCACCATCAAGTGCTTCGAAGACAACTCGCTGGTCAAGGAGCAGGTCGAACTCGATGGCAAGGGCAAGGTCCTGGTCGTCGATGGTGGTGGCTCGCTGCGCCGCGCACTGCTCGGCGACATGCTCGCCGAAAAGGCTGCCAAGAACGGCTGGGAAGGCCTGGTGATCTACGGCTGCGTGCGTGACGTCGACGTGCTGATCCAGACCGACGTCGGCGTGCAGGCCCTGGCCAGCCACCCGATGAAAACCGACAAGCGCGGCATCGGCGACCTCAACGTGGCAGTGACCTTCGCCGGGGTGACCTTCCGCCCGGGCGAGTACGTGTATGCCGACAACAATGGCGTGCTGGTCTCGCCAAGCCCGCTGAAAATGCCGGAGTGATGCGCCGCCCGCGCTGATGGAGCTTTGATGTTCGAGGAAGACAACGCGCAGTGGGGGCTGGTACACGCCCTGGTGCTCGATGGCAAAGGCGGCGCGCGCTCGATTGCCCGTACCGAGCTGGATGACCTGCAGCTGCAACCCGAGCAGAGCCTGTGGCTGCACTGGGACCGCAGCCATCCGCAAACCCGCACCTGGCTGCTGCACGACAGCGGCCTGAGCGCATTCGCCTGCGAGCTGCTGCTGGAAGAAAATACCCGGCCGCGCCTGCTGCCCATGGCCGATGAACAGTTGTTGCTGTTCCTGCGTGGGGTCAACCTCAACCCGGGTGCAGAGCCTGAAGACATGGTCTCGGTGCGCATCTTCGCCGAGGCGCAGCGGGTCATCTCGCTGCGCCTGCGGCCGTTGCGCGCCAGTGACGAGATTCTCCAGCAGCTCGAAGAGGGCAGGGGCCCGAAATCGGCTTCCGAGCTGTTGCTGCTGATGGGCGAACTGCTGACCGAAAAGGTCCAGGGCCTGGTCAGCGACCTGTCCGAACTGGTCGACCTGGAAGAAGAAAAGGTCGAATCCGACGAACGGTATACCCCAGAGAATGGCTGCCTGCAGCAGATCCGCCGGCGTGCCGCCGGTCTGCGGCGTTTCCTGGCGCCGCAGCGGGAGATCTACGCCCAGCTGTCGCGTAGCAAATGGAGCTGGTTCGTCGATGCCGACGCCGATTACTGGAACGAGCTGAACAACAGCCTGATCCGCTACCTCGAAGAGCTGGAACTGACCCGCGAGCGGGCCGCCCTGGTGCTGGAAAGCCAGGATCGCCGGCGCAGCGAGCGCATGAACCGCACCATGTACCGCTTCGGCATCATCACCTGCATCTTCCTGCCCATGAGCTTCATCACCGGGCTGCTGGGCATCAATGTCGGCGGCATCCCGGGGGCGGAAAACCCCTATGGCTTCCTGTTTGCCTGCATCGTCGTGCTGGGGCTGGCGGTGGGGCAGTGGTGGCTGTTCCGGCGGTTGCGGTGGGTATAGATGCTCATTGACCTGCACCGGCCCTATCGCCGGCAAGCCAGCTCCCACAGGTACACCACAGGTTTCAAGGCTTGTGGTACCCCTGTGGGAGCTGGCTTGCCGGCGATAGGGCCAGTGCAGGCAAGCGCCATTCATTTTGAAACACTCGTCCCAATGCGATGTGTGACCCATCGACCGGCCATCTCGTCTCTGACTGACACTGCGCGAGGTGCCCATGCACGATCCGTTTGAAGAATCCCTGCGCGACCTGCTCAAGGCGTCACCCTCCGGCAATGACCGGGACGACCGGGACGACGCCGCTTGCCTGGGTCGCGTGCTGAAAACCGCCAACCGCCAGGTTGGCGCGGGCGATCTGTTCAGCCTGCTTGGCCGCTGGAGCCAGGCGCTGCTGATCGCCGTGAACAATGGCGCGGCGCATGTTGCGCCGGTGCGTCGACACTCTTCCCGCAACGCTGCCAACGGCAGCAAAGCAGATAAGGCCGATTGAATATGGAACTCGATCTCTGGACCCAGAGCCTGGTCACCGCCATGACTGCCCTTTGGACCAAGGTAGCGAACTTCATCCCCAACCTGTTCGGCGCGCTGGTCGTGGTGCTGCTCGGTTTCGTGGTGGCCAAGCTGCTCGACACGCTGCTGTCCAAACTGCTGGCCAAGTTCGGCCTGGACCGCCTGATGGCCGGCACCGGCCTGACCAAGATGCTCGGCCGGGTCGGCATCCAGGTACCCATCTCCACCCTGATCGGCAAGATCGTCTACTGGTTCGTGCTGCTCATCTTCCTGGTCTCGGCCGCCGAGTCGCTGGGCCTGGAGCGGGTCTCGGCAACCCTCGACATGCTTGCCCTGTACCTGCCGAAGGTGTTCGGCGCAGCCCTGGTGCTGCTGGCCGGCGTGCTGCTGGCCCAGGTGGCAAACGGCCTGGTACGCGGCGCTGCCGAAGGCATCGGCCTGGAATACTCGGCAGGCCTGGGGCGTATCACCCAGGGCCTGGTGATCATCATCAGCATCTCGGTGGCCATCAGCCAGCTGGAGGTGAAAACCGACCTGCTGAACCATGTGATCGTGATCGGGCTGATTACCGTTGGTCTGGCCGTTGCGTTGGCAATGGGCCTGGGCAGCCGCGAAATCGCCGGGCAGATCCTGGCCGGCATCTACGTGCGCGAGCTGTACCAGGTGGGCCAGCAGGTGCGGATTGGCGAGGTCGAAGGGCATATCGAGGAGATCGGTACGGTCAAGACGACGCTGCTGACCGATGATGGCGAACTGGTATCACTGTCCAATCGTGAGCTGCTTGAACAGCGAGTCAATAGCCGCTAACCGCACAAAGCTGTTAATGTATGCCGCCGCGAAAATCGACCCACGGGGTCGCGCGGCGACATTGACCTGACTGTCGGCCAGATCCGTTTTGAATAAAGTTCATTCGCCGCCCATGCGTTATGACCCCCGCGAGCTCACCGACGAAGAGTTGGTGGCGCGTTCGCATGAGGAGCTGTACCACGTTACCCGCGCCTATGAAGAGCTCATGCGGCGCTACCAACGGACCCTGTTCAACGTCTGTGCGCGTTATCTGGGGAACGACCGTGACGCGGACGATGTCTGTCAGGAAGTCATGTTGAAAGTGCTGTACGGGCTGAAGAACTTCGAGGGTAAGTCCAAGTTCAAGACCTGGCTCTACAGCATCACCTACAACGAATGCATTACCCAGTACCGCAAGGAGCGCCGTAAACGTCGGTTGATGGATGCCTTGAGTCTGGACCCTGTTGAAGAGGCGTCCGAAGACAAGGCTCCGAAGCCGGAAGAAAAAGGCGGGCTGGACAAGTGGCTGGTGCATGTGAACCCGATTGACCGGGAAATCCTGGTGCTGCGTTTTGTCGCAGAGCTGGAATTTCAGGAAATTGCAGACATCATGCACATGGGCCTGAGCGCGACAAAAATGCGCTACAAGCGCGCGCTAGACAAGCTTCGGGAGAAATTTGCCGGCCTCGATGAAACTTAGTGGCGTGCAAATATCTCTAACGAACCGGCGAGTTCTGCTAGACTTGCCGTCGAGTTGTCCCCCTTGTTTGTGGTGGGACTGCTTAACTATCACCAGATGGGGATTTAACGGATGAAATTGAAAAACACCTTGGGCTTGGCCATTGGCTCGCTCGTCGCTGCTACTTCGTTCGGCGTTCTGGCTCAAGGCCAAGGCGCTGTGGAAATCGAAGGCAACGTTACCAAGCAGTACTACGACAGCGAACGTAACTTCAAGAACGACGGCACCAATCCTGGTGTTCGCCTGGGCTACTTCCTGACCGACGACGTTTCCCTGGACCTCGGCTACAACGAGACCCACAACGCTCGTGGTGAAGTCTTCAACAAAGACATCAAAGGTTCCAAGGCCAAGCTCGACGCCACCTACCACTTCGGTACCGTGGGCGACGCTCTGCGTCCGTACGTTTCCGCCGGTTTCGCTCACGAGAGCCTGGGCCAGGCCACTCGTAGCGGCCGCGACCACTCCACCTTCGCCAACGTTGGCGCTGGCGCCAAGTGGTACATCACCGACATGTTCTTCGCCCGTGCTGGCGTAGAAGCCATGTACAACATCGACAACGGCAACACCGAGTGGGGCCCGACCGTTGGTGTTGGTCTGAACTTCGGCGGTAGCCCGAAGCAAGCTGAAGTCGCTCCGGCTCCAGTTGCTGAAGTGTGCTCCGACTCCGACAACGACGGCGTTTGCGACAACGTCGACAAGTGCCCAGACACCCCGGCCAACGTTACCGTTGACGCTGATGGCTGCCCGGCTGTTGCCGAAGTCGTTCGCGTTGAGCTGGACGTCAAGTTCGACTTCGACAAGTCGGTCGTCAAGCCAAACAGCTACGGCGACATCAAGAACCTGGCTGACTTCATGAAGCAGTACCCACAGACCACCACCACCGTGGAAGGTCACACTGACTCCGTCGGCCCAGACGCTTACAACCAGAAGCTGTCCGAGCGTCGTGCCAACGCTGTCAAGCAGGTCCTGACCCAGCAGTACGGCGTGGAATCCAGCCGTGTTGACTCGGTTGGCTACGGCGAAACCCGTCCGGTTGCCGACAACGCCACCGAAGAAGGCCGTGCTGTCAACCGTCGCGTTGAAGCTCAGGTAGAAGCCCAGGCCAAGTAATTGGTTTGAAGCTTCATGAAAAACCCGGCCTCGGCCGGGTTTTTCTTTGCCTGGGATTTGTGTGGCGTGTGCCGGCCCCTTCGCGGGCTTGCCCGCTCCCACAGGCTCGTCGTATGCCGCAGGCTGTGTGCAATCTCTGTGGGAGCGGGCAAGCCCGCGAAGGGGCCTTTACAGGCACTGCATCATCCTGCTATTGCCACCAATTCCTGAACCACCTGTTCCCCAACCACCTCCCCAATCACCAAAATCGCCGGGCTACGCAAACCAAACCCCCGCGCATCCTCGACCATCCCCCGCACATCGCTCCTGCACTCCCGCTGCTGCGGCAACGAGGCATTCTCGATCATCGCCACCGGCGTCGCCGGTGCCATGCCCCCGTCCAGCAACCCTTGGCGCACCTGCTCCAGCCTGGCCACGCCCATGTACACCACCAGCGTCGTCCCGCCCTGGGCCAAGGCCGCCCAGTTCAGTTCGCTGTCGTCCTGGGTATGTGCCGTGACCAGCGTCACGCCCCGGCTCACACCCCGTGAGGTCAGGGAAATCCCGCATTGCGTGGCGCCAGCCAGGCCGGCGGTGATCCCGTTGACCACTTCCACCTCGATGCCATGCCCCTGCAACCACAGCGCCTCTTCACCACCACGGCCGAAGATGCACGGGTCGCCGCCCTTGAGCCGGACCACGCAGCGCCCTTGTCGCGCATGGCGCAGCATCAGGCGCTGGATGAACGCCTGCGGCGTGGAGCGGCAGCCGCCGCGCTTGCCCACGGCAATCACCCGGGCCTGCGGGCAATGCTCCAGCACCGCCGGGTTGACCAGGTCGTCGATCATCACCACAGCGGCTTGCTGCAATGCGCGTACAGCCTTGAGGGTGAGCAGTTCGGGGTCGCCAGGACCAGCACCAACCAGCCAGACTTTCGCATTCATCAGGGTTTCCTCATCGGCAAGGTGCGTTCAGCCCTTGAGCAGGGTGAGCAGCAATATCAGGTTGAACAGCAAGGACAGCAGGGCCAGGGTGCGCCAGACCTTCAACGGTTCGCGCTCCAGCAACGGCCGTGGCCGGCTGGGCAGTTCCTGGCGGTCGCCACGTTCGAGCAGCAGCAACCAGTGTTCGGCGGTTTCGAAGCGCTGCGCAGGGTCCGCTGCCAGTGCCTGCTGCAGGTTGTGCTGCAGCCATTCCGGCAGGTCGGGGCGGTAGCGCGCGGCGTTGACCGGTTGGCCGAAGCGCGGGCGCTGGAAAGCCTCCACCTCGCCGTAGGGGTAATGCCCGGTCAGCAGGTGATACAGCGTCACGCCCACGGCATACAGGTCCTGGCGTGGGCTGGGCGGCTGGCCGTCGAACGCTTCCGGGGCAATATATGACGGCGTGCCCGGCAACTCGTGCAGCGGGTCTTCGGACAGCCCCGGGCAGTAGGCCAGGCCGAAGTCCAGCAGGCGCAGCTGGCCATCGCTGCCCAGGTGCAGGTTCTCTGGCTTGATGTCGCGGTGCAGCAGGTTGCGCCGGTGCAGTACGCCGACCGCCTGCAGCAGCTGCCGGGCCAGCTCCAGCCACTGCGGCATGGGTAGCGGGCCGTGCTGGGCCAGCAGCGCTGCCAGGCTCTGGCCGGGGTATTCGCGCATCACGTAGTACAGGTGCTGGCGCTGGCTGGCGGTGTGCAGTTCGGGGAAGTGCCGGCCAGCGACCCGGCGCAGGAACCATTCTTCCAGCAACAGCCCTTGCGCCGCGCCGGGCTCCTGCTCGCGTGCGGCGGGCAGGGTCTTCAGCAGCCAGGCATGGCCCTGGGCATCGCGCACCCGGTACAGCAGCGACTGGCGGCTTTGCGAAAGCAGCTTTTCGGCTTGCCAGCCATCGATTACCTGGCCTTCACGCAGCGGGCCGGGCACTGGCCATTGCTGCAGTTGCGCCAAGGTGTCGCCCAGGTTGGCCGTGCCCAGTTGCTCGACCTGCACCAGCAAGGCACTGGCGTTGTCCTGGCTGCCGTTCAGGTGCGCGCTGGCGACCAGGGTGTCGACGGCCAGTTGCAGGTCGGGTTGCTCGCGCAGCACCGCCTGGATGTGCTGGTCGCCCAGGCTGGCCCATACGCCATCGCTCAACAGCAGGAAGCTCTCGCCCGGCTGCAGCTCACCTTCCAGATAATCCACCAGCAGGTGCTGGTCCAGGCCCAGCGCGCGCTTCAGTACATGCTGCATGCCTGGCTGGTCCCATACATGGTCTTCGCTCAGGCATTGCAGGCGCCCAGCGTGCCAGCGGTACACGCGGCAGTCACCCACGTGGGCCAGGGTAAAACGCCGGCCGCGCAGCACCAGCGCGCTGAGGGTGGTCAGCAGTGGCTGGCCACTGCCTTGGGCGCGCAACCAGCGGTTCTGCGCCAGCAGCAGGCGGTCGAGGGCCTGGGCCACGCTCCAGGTCGCGGGGGTGGCGTAGTAGTCCAGGGCCAGCGCCTGCAGGCTGGCACGGGCTGCCAGGCCGCCATCGGCACATTGACTGACGCCGTCGGCGAGGGCGAACAGGTAGCCTTTGCTGGCGGCCAGCTCCGGCGCCGGGGTAACCAGGCGCAGGGCGTCCTGGTTTTCCTCGCGCGGCCCGGTGGCGCTGGCCTGGGCAAAGTTCAGTTGCAGGCTCATGGCTGTGCCTCAGACCCGTGCCGCGGTAACCGCAGCCGAGCCCCAGGTGGTGCGCCAGCGCTGTTTCACGCCGTGCAGGCCGAACCAGGCCAGCAAGCCCAGGCTGGCGAACAGCCACAGCCCCAGCTGGTAGTCACCGGTGTGCTGCTTGATGGTGCCAAGCCCGGCGGCCAGCAGGAAGCCTCCGATGCCGCCGGCCATGCCGATCAGCCCGGTCATCACGCCGATCTCCTGGCGGAAGCGTTGCGGTACCAGCTGGAACACCGCGCCATTGCCGGCCCCCAGGCCGAGCATGGCGCTGACGAACAGGGCCAGTGCGGCGGCGGCGCTAGGCAGGTTGAAGCCGACTGCAGCGATGCAGATGGCCGCCACACTGTACATGCCCAGCAGGGTGCGGATGCCGCCGAAGCGGTCGGCCAGGGCGCCGCCGAGCGGGCGCATCAGGCTGCCGGCGAACACGCAGGCAGCGGTGTAGTAGCCGGCGGTGACCGGGCTCAGGCCATACTGGTCGCTGAAATAGCCGGGCAGGGCGCTGGCCAGGCCGATGAAGCCGCCGAAGGTGACGCTGTAGAAGAACATGAACCACCAGCTGTCACGGTCGCCCAGGGCCTTGAGGTAGTCAGCCATGGCTTTTGGCTTGGGCCGCTGCGGAGCATTGCGTGCCAGCAGGGCGAACACCAACAGGGCCAGCGACAGCGGGACCAGCGCGAAGCCGAACACATTGTTCCAGCCAAAGCCCGCAGCCAGCGCCGGGGCCAGCAGGGCGGCGAACACAGTGCCGGAGTTGCCGGCACCGGCAATGCCCATGGCTTTGCCTTGGTGCTGTGGCGGGTACCACTGCGAGGCCAGCGGCAGTGACACGGCAAACGAAGCACCGGCAAAGCCGAGGAACACGCCCAGCAGCAGCGCTTGTTCATAGCTGTGCACGCCCAGGTGCCAGGCAGCGGCGAGGGCGACGATGACCACCACCTGGCCGATCAGCCCGGCGGTCTTGGGCGACAGGCGGTCGACCAGCACGCCCATGGCAAAGCGCAGGATCGCCCCGGCCAGGATCGGCGTGGCCACCATCAGGCCCCGTTGTTGTGCACTCAGCTGCAGATCGGCAGCAATCTGCACCGCCAGTGGGCCAAGCAGGTACCAGACCATGAAGCTGAGGTCGAAGTACAGGAACGCGGCGAACAGCGTGGGCACATGCCCGGATTTCCAGAAGCTGGTACTCATCGAACACCTCACTCGGCAATGCAACGGAACGAAAAAGACGCCGCTACCCGCTCCACGTGGGTGGAGGGGAGAGCGACGTCTTTGTCGGGATCAAGTGGGCAACCGCCGTTGGCTACCGGTGATATTTGTTCAGCAAGAGATGGGCCAACTCTGAGAAGTTGCAGTCCCCTTGTAGGAGCGGCCTTGTGTCGCGATGGGCTGCGCAGCAGCCCCAGGATCTCAGCTTCGCGGCAGAGATTGCCGGGGCTGCTGCGCAGCCCATCGCGACACAAGGCCGCTCCTACAGGGACCGCGTGAAGCAGGTTGCTAGCCCAGCATCTCGTGCATGGCAATGATCTGCTCGGCCACCTGGATCAGCTTCTGCTGCCGGCTCATGGCCTGGCGGCGCATCAGGGTGTAGGCCTGTTCTTCGTTGCAGTCCTTCATCTTCATCAGCAAACCCTTGGCCTGCTCGATGCGCTTGCGCTCGGCCAGTTGCTGGTCGCGCGCAAGCAGCTGCGCCTTCAGCGCCTGGTCGCTTTCGAAGCGGGCCATGGCCACGTCCAGGATCGGTTGCAGCCGCGCGGCATGAATGCCTTCGACGATGTAGGCGCTGACCCCTGCCTGGATCGCCTGGCGCATCACCCCGGGGTCGTGCTCGTCGGTGAACAGCACGATCGGCCGCGGTTGGTCACGGCTGACCAGGACCACCTGTTCCATTACATCGCGGTCCGGTGAGTCGGTATCGATCAGCACCACGTCCGGGCGCACCGTTTCGACGCAGGCGGGCAGGTCGATGGTCATGTCTGGGGCTTCGATGACCTCGAAGCCGGCCTCGCTCAAGGCTGCCTTGAGGCGGCCGAGTTTGCTCTGGGTGTCGTCGATCAGCAGGATGCGCAACATGAACTGTCCCCCTCACGCGCCGACACGGGCATCGGGCAGGTCGCCCAGTGCATGCAGGCTGAAACTGCGGGCATAACCGTAGGGGTCACTGCCGTCCCAGCGGCTGCCATCGATCAGCAGGCTGCTGCGCATCGGCTGCTCGGGGCAGGCCACGCCGAGGCTTTGTGCCGCCTCGCCATACAGTGCCAGCTGCTGGACCTGGCGGGCCACGCCGAGGTAGTCGGGGTCGTCGCGCAGCAGGCCCCAGCGGCGGAACTGGGTCATGAACCACATGCCGTCGGACAGGTACGGCAGGTTGGCCCGGCCATGGTCGTGCAGGCGCAGGGCGTGCGGGTCTTGCCAGTGGTTGCCGAGGCCATCGTGGTAGCTGCCGAGCAGGCGTGGTTCGATACTTGCCAGCGGGGTGGCCAGGTAGGCGCTGCCGCTGAGCAGTTGCGCAGTGCTGCGGCGGTTCTCCGGGCTTTGCTCGATGAAGCGGCTGGCGGCGAGGACCGCCTTGATCAGCGCGCGGGCGCTGTTGGGGTATTGCTCGGCAAAGGCGCGGGCGCAGGCCAGGACCTTTTCCGGGTGGTCCGGCCAGATCGACTGGCTGGTGGCCAGGGTGAAGCCCTGGCCCGTGGCTACGGCATCGGCAGCCCAGGGTTCGCCCACGCAGAAACCGTCGATGCGCCCGGCCTGGATATGCGCGGCCATCTGCGCTGGTGGCACCACCACGCTGTCGACGTCGCGCAATGGGTGGATGCCCTGGCTGGCCAGCCAGTAATACAGCCACATGGCGTGGGTGCCGGTGGGGAAGGTCTGGGCGAAGGTGAGGCGTGCGCCATGCTGGTGCACCAGGCGCGCCAATGCTTCAGGGTTGGTCACGCCTTTGCGCTGCAGGGCCGGGGACAGGTTTATGGCCTGGGCGTTCTGGTTCAGCCCCATGAGCACGGCCATGTCGCTGGCCGGTACACCGCCGATGCCCAGGTGCACGGCGTACACCAGGCCATACAGGCAGTGCGCGGCATCCAGCTCGCCGCTGACCAGCTTGTCGCGCAGCCCGGCCCAGGAGCCCTGGCGCTTGAGGTTGAGGGTAAGGCCGTGCTGCTGGGCAAACCCCTGGGTGGCGGCGACTACCACCGAGGCGCAGTCGGTCAGGGCCATGTAGCCGATGTTCAGGCTGGGCTTTTCCGGCGCGTCGCTGCCGTTGACCCAGGCCAGGGGCGTTGCTCGGGGTACAGTGTTCACAAGGTTCCTCGCCCGTACTGATAAGGCTGTGGGCTTTTCCGGTGCAACCGATGTGCCATCTGGCAGCCTCCCTGTGGAGCAACTGCCTTGTGCCGCCTGCATTGGCCTCATCGCCGGCAAGCCAGCTCCCACAGATACAGCACAGGTTTCAGCCCTTGTGTTGTACCTGTGGGAGCTGGCTTGCCGGCGATGGGCTGCGCAGCAGCCCCACGATTTGCTGTCATGCCGGCCTCACGCTGGCTATAATCGCCCCCTCATTCACCCCGAGCCTTGCCCGCCCATGTATACCCTGGCCCGCCAGCTGCTGTTCAAGCTTTCTCCGGAAACCTCCCACGACCTGTCCCTGGACCTGATCGGCGCCGGTGGCCGTCTTGGCCTCAACGGTATGCTGTGCAAGCAGCCGGCGGCTTTGCCGGTCACGGTCATGGGCTTGAACTTCGCCAACCCGGTGGGCCTGGCGGCCGGCCTGGACAAGAACGGCGCGGCCATCGACGGTTTCGCCCAGCTGGGCTTCGGCTTCGTCGAAATCGGCACCGTCACCCCGCGCCCGCAGCCGGGCAACCCCAAGCCGCGGCTGTTCCGCCTGCCGGAGGCAACGGCCATCATCAACCGCATGGGTTTCAACAACCTGGGCGTTGATCACCTGCTCGGCCGGGTGCGGGCTGCGCGTTACAACGGGGTGCTGGGCATCAACATCGGCAAGAATTTCGACACCCCGGTGGAGCGTGCCGTCGATGACTACCTGATCTGCCTGGACAAGGTGTACACCGACGCCAGTTACATCACGGTCAACGTCAGTTCGCCAAACACCCCGGGCCTGCGCAGCCTGCAGTTCGGCGATTCGCTCAAGCAGCTGCTCGATGCCCTGGCCGAGCGCCGCGAGCAACTGGCCGGCACGCATGGCAAGCGCGTACCTCTGGCAATCAAGATTGCCCCGGACATGAGCGACGAAGAAACCGCCCTGGTGGCCGCCGCGCTGATGGAGTCGGGCATGGATGCGGTGATCGCCACCAACACCACGCTGGGGCGTGAAGGTGTCGAAGGGTTGCCGTACGGTGGCGAGGCGGGCGGCCTGTCGGGCGCGCCGGTGCTGGAGAAGAGCACCCATATCGTCAAGGTGCTGGCGGGCGAGCTGGGCGGCAAGCTGCCGATCATTGCCGCTGGCGGCATTACCGAAGGCCGCCATGCCGCCGAGAAGATCGCTGCCGGGGCGAGCCTGGTGCAGATTTATTCGGGCTTCATTTACAGAGGGCCAGCGTTGATTCGCGAGGCGGTGGACGCTATCGCTGCGATGCCGCGGTGACCTGGCCGGCCCATTCGCGGGCTCGCCCGCTCCCACAGGGTCCAGCGCACTGCTGAAGCCTGTGGGAGCGGGCGAGCCCGCGAAGAAGCCAGCGCGGATATGGATTCGAAGTCATAAAAAAGGGCCCCATCAAGGGGCCCCTGGGCCTTCGCCCGCCGCCCGGATAGGGCGTGCATGGTAAATCGAATTCAGTGTCCTCGTTCAGCCAACGGCGTGATTTTCGTTGAGTCTATGGATGCCAGCGGTGCCAGTCATTCCGTCCCAGTTATCACCGCGACCTTCACGCCAGCCGTTGATCCAGGCTTGGCGAACAGAAGGAAGATTGAAGGGGCAAAGTTCGCGGGATTTGCCGGTGACCCCGTATTGGTAGCCACGTGAATATGCTCTTTCCAACGGATCACGCTTAAGTCTTCTCATAGGGTGTTGCCCTCACTTGTTGACTGTAATGTCCCGTCGGCCTCTCCGAGGCCGGGCAGAGTCTTTCTGCCGGTGTGCGCTCGCTGCCGGCGTGGCGAGCTGAAAGTGCCACCTCGTTGCGAAGTGGCCTGAGACCAGTTCTATCGAATGCGAGTCACCGTGTGAATGATCGATTTGTCATAAGCACGTAACCTTTCCAAGGGTGAGGGGATAAGTAAATAAATGCGACTCAACCTTGTTTAGCGTTGAGCCCGCTATGATCAGGGTTTGCCGATCATTGACGCCATTTCGCCAGCGTTGCTCGCGGATGACAGTAATAATTTGAAATGCGACGAAGGGTCACATCGGCCCCGGTATCGCCAGAATTTTTCGTACTGCCTGATGATCTAAGCTGTCTTTGCCACTGGGCCAAGCACAGATCGGTCAGGCGGCCCGGCCTTTCACCGCACGCTCGCGTGCCGGGAAAGGCCACCCGCACGCCTGCTGGAAAGGTGTGCGGGCAAACATCGCGGGGCGATGCGTCGCCCCGTCAGTCAAATAGCCCAAGGCGCTGGATTACTCATGTCGGACCGTTTCGAACTTTACCTCACCTGCCCCAAAGGCCTGGAAGGCCTGCTTGCCGAAGAGGCGCGGGGCCTCGGCCTGGATGACGTGCGCGAGCACACCTCGGCCATTCGCGGCGCCGCCGACATGGAAACCGCCTACCGCCTGTGCCTGTGGTCACGTCTGGCCAACCGGGTGCTGCTGGTACTCAAGCGCTTCTCCATGAAGAACGCCGACGACCTCTACGACGGCGTGCACGCGGTCGACTGGGCCGATCACCTGGCAGCCGACGGCACCCTGGCGGTGGAGTTCAGCGGCCATGGCTCGGGCATCGACAACACTCACTTCGGTGCGCTGAAGGTCAAGGACGCGATCGTCGACAAGCTGCGCAACCGCGAAGGCCTGCGCCCGTCGGTGGAAAAGATCGACCCTGATGTGCGCGTGCACCTGCGCCTGGACCGTGGCGAAGCCATTCTCTCCCTCGACCTTTCCGGGCACAGCCTGCACCAGCGTGGCTACCGCCTGCAGCAAGGTGCCGCGCCGCTGAAGGAAAACCTGGCGGCGGCGGTGCTGATCCGCGCCGGCTGGCCGCGCATTGCCGCCGAAGGTGGCGCGCTGGCCGACCCGATGTGCGGTGTGGGTACCTTCCTGGTCGAAGCGGCGATGATCGCCGCGGATATCGCGCCCAACCTCAAGCGTGAACGCTGGGGCTTCAGTGCCTGGCTCGGCCATGTACCGGCGTTGTGGCGCAAGGTGCATGACGAGGCGCAGGCGCGGGCACAGGCCGGCCTGGCCAAGCCACCACTGTGGATCCGTGGCTACGAGGCCGACCCGCGGCTGATCCAGCCAGGCCGCAACAACGTCGAGCGTGCCGGCCTGGGCGACTGGGTGAAGATCTACCAGGGCGAAGTCAGCACCTTCGAGCCGCGCCCGGACCAGAACCAGAAAGGCCTGGTCATCAGCAACCCGCCCTATGGCGAGCGCCTGGGTGACGAAGCCAGCCTGCTGTACCTCTACCAGAACCTCGGAGAGCGCCTGCGCCAGGCCTGCATGGGCTGGGAGGCGGCGGTATTCACTGGCGCGCCGCAGTTGGGCAAGCGCATGGGCATTCGCAGCCACAAGCAGTACGCGTTCTGGAACGGCGCCTTGCCGTGCAAGCTGCTGCTGTTCAAGGTGCAGCCCGACCAGTTCGTTACCGGCGAGCGCCGCGAGGCGCAGCCTGAAGGCGCGGAAAGCCGCCAGCAGGCAGCACCGGCCAGCGAGCCGGCGCGCCTGTCGGAAGGGGCGCAGATGTTCGCCAACCGCCTGCAGAAAAACCTCAGGCAACTGGGCAAGTGGGCCCGCCGCGAGCAGGTCGATTGCTACCGCCTGTACGATGCCGACATGCCCGAGTACGCCCTGGCGGTCGACCTGTACCAGGATTGGGTGCACGTGCAGGAATACGCCGCGCCACGTTCGGTCGACCCGGACAAGGCCCAGGCACGCCTGCTCGACGCGCTGGCAGCCATCCCGCAGGCCCTGGGCATTTCGCCGCAGCGTGTGGTGCTCAAGCGTCGCGAGCGGCAGAGCGGCACGCGCCAGTACGAGCGCCAGGCAACCGAAGGCCGCTTCCAGGAAGTGAACGAAGGCGGCGTCAAGCTGCTGGTCAACCTCACCGACTACCTCGACACCGGCCTGTTCCTCGACCATCGCCCGATGCGCATGCGCATCCAGCGCGAAGCAGCCGGCAAGCGCTTCCTCAACCTGTTCTGCTACACCGCCACGGCCACCGCGCATGCGGCCAAGGGCGGGGCGCGCAGCACCACCAGCGTCGACCTGTCGAAAACCTACCTGGACTGGGCGCGGCGCAACCTGGCGCTCAATGGCTTCTCCGAGCGCAACCGCCTGGAGCAGGGCGATGTGATGGCCTGGCTGGAAGGCAACCGCGACAGCTACGACCTGATCTTCATCGACCCGCCGACCTTCTCCAACTCCAAGCGCATGGAAGGCGTGTTCGACGTGCAGCGTGACCACGTGCAGCTGCTGGACCTGGCCATGGCCCGCCTGGCGCCGGGTGGCGTGCTGTATTTCTCCAACAACTTCCGCAAGTTCCAGCTGGACGAGCACCTGATGGCGCGTTACGCGGTGGAGGAAATCACGGCCCAGACCCTGGACCCGGACTTCGCCCGCAATAACCGTATCCATCGCGCCTGGCGTCTGCAGCTTCGTTGAGGCGACGAGGTACATTGCGCGGCTAATGGCCAATAGCTATAACTGAGGGCAGGGCAAGATAATCCGCAGGACGCTGACGTGACGAGATGGGTGTATGTCAAAGGGTGGCGTGCGTGCGCGGTTGCTTGGCCTGTGCACAGAGGCGGTGTCCGCCTGGGCGGTGGCTCTGGTCGCCCTGGTCGTGGGCGGCCTGTTGACGGCCGTCCTGGCGTTAGCCACGCAAACCTTCTACAAGCAGCAGCTGCGCCAGCGCTTCGAGCTGCTGGCCAGCGAGCGTTTCAGCCGTATCGCCGAGCGGTTTGACGAACAGCAGCAGCGCCTGGACGGGCTGCGGCGGTTTTTCAGCTTTTCCAACGAAATCACCCCACACGAGTTCGACGGCTACGCCAGGCCATTGCTGCAGCGGACCCTGGCCTACGCCTGGGCGCCGCGTGTCGAAGCCGCGCAACGCGCCGAGTTCGAGCGCCAGGCCAGTGCGCATTCCGGCCCGGGCTATGTGATCCGCGACCAGGATGAGCAAGGCCAGTGGCGGCCATCCCCCCAGCGCGACCATTACTTCCCGGTGCTCTATACCCAGTCGGGTGAATTGCCCGGGTTGCCCTATGGGCTGGACCTCGCCGGCCAGGAAGTGCCCCTGGCGGCACTGGCGCGGGCGCTGGGACCGGGCAGCATGGCGGTGTCCGAGCCACTGCCCATGTTCGATACCAGCTCGGATGCGCGTGGCCTGCTGATGGTGGCGCCGGTGTTTTCCGATGCCAACCCCCACGGCGCGGCAGTGGGCTATGTGATGGCCTTGCTGAGCATGCGTGAGCTGGTCAGTGACGGGCGCCCGGTTTCGGCAGACGATAACCTGGTGGTGCGTATCGTCGACCCCACCGGGCTGCATGGCCCCGAGGTGATGTTCGATTCGCAGAACCCGGTCGCACCCCTGCCGCTGGCCACCAACCAGCTGTTGCACCTGGCTGACCACCACTTCCAGCTGAGTATCCGGCCGAGCCTGGCCTTCGTGCGTGCCAACCGTTCCTCCGCGGTGCTGGCGGTGAGCCTGCTGGGCGGCTTGTTGAGCCTGCTGCTCAGTGTCTTGCTCTACAGCTTGTTCAGCCAGCGCCAGCGCGCCTTGGCCCTGGTCGAGCAGCGCACCGCCGAGCTGCGGGTCAGCGAGCAATCCCTGCGGGGCACCCACAACCAGCTGCGCAGCGTGCTGGATGCAGCAACCCAGGTGGCGATCATCGCCACCAACCTCAAGGGCGTGGTCAGCACCTTCAACGCCGGCGCCGAGCGCATGCTCGGTTACCCCGCCAGCGAGGCGATCGGCCAGCTGCGCCTGGAGGACCTGGTGCTGCCCGAGGAGTTGAGCCTGCGTGCCCATGCCTTGAGCCTGCGTTACGGCCGGCCGATTGAAGGTGGCCAGGCCATGTTCGCCGAAACGGTGCAGGAGCATGGCGCCGAGCCGGGGGAATGGACCTTGCTGCGCGCCGATGGCAGCCAACTGGTGGCCAACATGCTGGTCACCGCCATGCTCGATGAACAGGGGTTGTGGATCGGTTACCTGGCGATCTGCATCGATGTCACTGAACGGCGTCGGGTGCATGAGGCGCTGGCGGCGCGTGACCGCCTTCTGGAAAAGCTCAGTGCCGAGGTACCGGGCGGCATCTACCAGTACCGCCTGGATGGCAACGGCCATTCCTGTTTTCCGTACGCCAGCATGGGCCTGTACGACATCTACGAAGTCGACCTGCAGCAGTTGCGCGAGGATGCAACGGCGGTGTTCGAGCGCATCCACCCGGATGACCTGGAGCGCGTGCGCCGCTCGGTGCGTTACTCGGCCGAACACCTGTCGCCCTGGCGCGAGGAATACCGGGTCTGCCTGCCGCGTGCCGGGCTGCGCTGGGTGCGTGGCGAGGCGACACCGGAGGTGGGCGAGCAGGGCTGCACCTTGTGGCATGGCTACCTGACCGACATCTCCGACCTCAAGGGCGTGGAGGAAGAGTTGCGTGCGCTGTCGGTGACCGATTCGCTGACCGGCATCCATAACCGCCGTTACTTCCAGGAGCGGCTCAAGCTCGAACTGGAACGGGCCCAGCGCGATGGCCAGGCACTGGCGGTGATCATGCTCGATATTGATCACTTCAAGCGCATCAACGACCATTTCGGCCATGCCGTCGGCGACCGCGTGCTGCGCAGCCTGTGCCTGCGTATCGGCCAGCGTTTGCGGCGTACCGATGTGTTCTGCCGGCTGGGCGGCGAGGAATTCATGGTGCTGTGCCCGGGCAGCGATGCCGAGCAGGCGCGGCTGCTGGCGCTGGAGCTGTGGCAAGGAGTGCGCAATGTGCCGGTGGAAGGCGTGGGCAGGGTGACCGCGAGTTTTGGTGTGGCGGGCTGGCGACCGGGGGAAGGGGCCGATGCCTTGCTGTTGCGGGCTGATGCAGGCGTGTATGCGGCCAAGCAGGCCGGGCGGGACCGGGTGGAGGGGGAGTTGGCCTGATCGTTTTTGGTTGTCGGTACCGGCCTCTTCGCGGGCTTGCCCGCTCCCACAGGTACTGCACCGTTATTGAACTTGGTGCAATACCTGTGGGAGCGGGCAAGCCCGCGAAGAGGCCGGTACTGGCTACCTATACCTATCAGTTGGCCGCTGTGCTGCCGGCCAGTTTCGGCTGGCGGTAAAGGTCCAGCAGCACCTGGTCGAGCACCTGCGAGGCGCCCCACGGTTTCGGATCGTTGAGGATCGCCGCCACCGCCCAGGTATGGCCGTTGCTGTCGCGGCTGAAGCCGGCAATTGCCCGCACGGTGTTCAGCGTGCCGGTCTTGATGTGCCCTTCGCCGGTCATGGCGGTGCGCTTCAGGCGCTTGCGCATGGTGCCGTCCATACCCACCAGCGGCATCGAGCTCATGAACTCGGCGGCATAGGGGCTCTTCCAGGCGGCCTGCAGCATCGCGGCCATCTCCCGGGTGCTGACCCGTTCGGCACGCGACAGGCCGGAACCGTTTTCCATCACCAGGTGTGGTGCGGTAATGCCCTTCTTCGCCAGCCACTGGCGCACCACGCGCTGGGCGGCGCGGGCGTCGTCACCGTCGGCATCGGTGCGGAACTGCGCGCCAAGGCTAAGGAACAGCTGCTGGGCCATGGTGTTGTTGCTGTACTTGTTGATGTCGCGGATCACTTCCACCAGGTCTGGTGAGAAGGCGCGGGCCAGCAGGCGAGCGCCCTTGGGCACGTTCTCGAAGCGGTCGCCACCCTGGATGCTGCCACCCAGCTCGTTCCAGATCGCGCGCACGGCACCGGCGGCGTAGGTTTGGTGGTCGAGCAGCGACAGGTAGGTCTGCGAGTTGCAGCCGTCACCCAGCTGGCCGCTGACCGTTACGCTGATGCCATCGGCCTGCTGCACCGGGTTGTAGCGCACATCACCCGAGCACTGTTTGGAGGCTACCGCCTTGACCTGGTTGTCGATGCGGATGCTGGCAATCGGCGGTTCGACCGCGATGGTGACCTTGCCGCCATCGTTGCGGGCCACGAAGCGCAGGGCCTTGAGGTTGACCAGCAGCGAGTCGGGCTTGACCAGGAACGGCTTGTTCTCATCACCGCCGTCGTCGTTGAACTGCGGCAGGTTGGGCTGCACGAAGTGGCTGCGGTCCAGCACCAGGTCGCCGGTGATGGTGCGCACGCCATTGGCGCGCAGGTCACGCATCAGCAGCCACAGCTTCTCCATGTTCAGTTTCGGGTCGCCGCCACCCTTGAGGTACAGGTTGCCGTTGAGTACACCGTTGCTCAGGGTGCCATCGGTGTAGAACTCGGTTTTCCACTGGAAGGTCGGGCCGAGCAGTTCGAGGGCGGCGTAGGTGGTGACCAGTTTCATGGTCGAGGCCGGGTTGACCGAGACATCGGCATTGAACACGGTCGGTGTGCCGGGGCCGTCCAGCGGCAGCATCACCAGCGACAGGGCAGAATCCTGCAGCTTGTTGGCTTTGAGGGCCTGCTGCACTTTGGCAGGCAGCGTGGTGTTGACGGCGGCGGCCTGGCTGGGCAAGGCGAGTGGCAACAGCAGGCCGGCAAGAACGAGGGGACGAAGCGTTTTGATCATGATCGATAAATACCCTACGGCGAGGGAAAAGGGCATTGGGGCTGTAAGGGATGATGGCCCCAGGGTGAAAGAATACGCATTATGCCCCAAGCGCAGCGACGATGCGCCACGTTCGACGGAAAAGCACCCCCAATAAAAAAGGCCACCCCTGAGGGTAATGCCTGTCAGTTTAGTAATTGGGGCCGCTTTGCGGCCCATCGCCGGCAAGCCGGCTCCCACAAGGATTGCGCAATTCCTGAGTTCTGCGCATACCTGTGGGAGCTGGCTTGCCGGCGATGGGCTGCGTAGCAGCCCCATTAACGCTATCTGACAGGCATTACCCTTGGGGTGGCCTTTTCAGCGATCGAGCCGGGCCGGTATTACTCGGCCTTGTTGATCGGCTTTTCCGGGTACCAGGCGTCCAGCAGCGGGCTGACTTCGATCTTGGTCAGTTCGCTACGGCCTTTGAGCCAGGCTTCAACGGCTGCACGCTGTTCTTCGCTGACCGAGCCACGTTTGACCGAGCACACCAGGCCGAAATCGTCACCGCCTACATAGTCCAGGCCATTGGCGTCCATGGCTTCTGCCAGGAACGCGTCGAGGAAAGCATCGATTGCCTGGTCATCCAGATCTTCCTTGAATTCCAGGTTCAGCTCGAAGCCCAATTCCTGAAACTCGTCGACACACAGCTTCTTGCGCAGACGACGGGAGCGGTTTGTGGCCATGAAACAATCCTCTTAGGTAATAACGCCGCGCAGTCTACCAGTTAACACGCCTGGCTGCCTGCCTGTGTGCAGGTGCCTGTGGCCAGTTCCTTGGCCAGGGCACGTTCTACCCGGCACATATGCCGCGCCAGCGCCTGGCGCCGCAGGCGTAACTGGTCGGGAGGCAAGCCGCTTGCCTCCAGGGCTTCGCAGGCCTTCATCAGCGCGGGGGCTTCCAGCATCCGCGCGGCGCTGAGCACCTTGTGCGCCTGTTCGGCAATGGCATCGCTGTCGTGCTGCGGATGCAATGCCATCAAGGTGGCCAGGTCGGCCTGCAGGCTCTGCTGCAACGCCTGCAGGAAGCGCTGGCGGTCGTTCGGGTCATGCCCGACCACTGTGGCCAGGCCGTCCAGGTGGTACAGCTTGCGCCGCGGTTTGTGCTGGCGGCGTGGGCGGATGCCGGCCAGGCGCTGGCTGAGCGTGCCCAGGCTGATGGGCTTGAGCAGGCAGTCGTCCATGCCGGCGCTCAGGCACTTTCGGCGTACCTCCGGCTGTGCGTTGGCGGTGTAGCCGAGAATGGTGCAGCGCGGCCGCTTGCCATGGCGTTCCTCGGTACGCACGGCGGTGGCCAGCTGGTAGCCGTTCATGTGCGGCATGTTGCAGTCGAGCACCAGCACATCGAAGTCGCCCGCCCGCCAGGTGGCCAGGCCTTCGCGACCGTCGCGGGCGCTGGTGTGCTCCAGCCCCAGGTAGCCAAGCTGCTGTGCCATCAGTTGCAGGTTGGCCGGGTGGTCGTCGATCACCAGCACGTTCAGCCGTGGGTCGGGCACATCGAGGTTTTCTATCAGCGGGGCCGGCTGCGCCGCAGCGTCAACCCGCTGCAGCGGCATTTTCAGGCGCACCTGGGTGCCGACATCCTCCAGGCTCTTGATGGTCAGGCTGCCGCCCATCATTTCGCACAGGTTGCGACAGATGGCCAGGCCCAGCCCGGTACCCGCGCGGGCGCTCTGGCTATGCGGGTTGGCCTGGATGAACGGGTTGAACAGGCGTTGCAGGTCGTCGGCGTGGATACCGATGCCACTGTCGCGCACTTCCAGCTCCAGCACGGCGGGGGTAGTGCTGCCGTCGTCCACCAGGCCGACGCAGATGCGCACCTGGCCATGCTCGGTGAACTTGATGGCGTTGCTCACCAGGTTGGACAGGACCTGCTTGAAACGCAGGGGGTCGAGCAGGGCATGGCAGCGTGCGGCCGGTGCGATCATCACCTCCAGGGCCAGGCCTTTCTGCCGCGCCTGGCCTTCGAAAATACGCCCCACCGATTCGACCAGGGCCGCCAGGTCGACGGCCTCCGGGGCGAGGGACAAGTGCCCCGACTCGATGCGCACGATGTCGAGGATATCGCCGATCAGGCCCAGCAGGTCCTTGGCCGAGTGGTGGGCCAGTTCCAGCGCGCAACGGTCTACCCGGCCTTGGTCGGCACGCTTGACTGCCAGTTCGAGCATGCCGATGACCGCATTCATCGGGGTGCGGATTTCGTGGCTGATGGTGGCCAGGAACGTGCTTTTGGCGCGGTTCGCATCGTCGGCCTGCTGCTTGGCCTGGCGCAGCTCCATGACCAGATGGCGGCGCTCGCTGATGTCGATCCAGCCACCGATGATGCCTTGCACCTCACCCAGTGAGTCGCGGTACGGCAGGATCCAGTGGTAGATGGTCATCTCCCGGCCCTGGATCCGTAGTGGCCGGTCCATGATCAGTGGCGAGCCTTCGGCCATCACCTTCAGGTAGTCGGCATGGATCTGCCGGGTCTGCTCGAAATCGGCGAACAGGCTCCCCTCCAGGTTCTTGCCGATGACCTCTTCGGAGCGGGCTTGCACGGCTTCCAGATAGCTGTAGTTGCAGCTTTGCAGGCGGCCCTCGCGGTCACGCACGTACATGGGGTGGGGCGTGCCGTTGAGCAGGGCGCGCATGAACGCCAACTGGTCGTTCAGCGCCCGTTCGGCGCGTTGCCGCTGGCGAATCTGCAGGCGTAGGCGGGCGTTCCACAGCAAGGCCAGCAGCAACAGCACGGCGGTGCCCAGTACCACCTGTATCGCCAGCCGGCGGTAGCCCTGGTCGTTGCCATCCTCGTGCAGGCTGAAGCCGCGCCAGCGGTTGTTGATGACCCCCAGTTCTTCCGGCGAGATGCTCAGCAGCGCCTTGTCGAGGATCGACACCAGCGCCTGTGACGGGGCACTGGTGGCCATGGCGAAGTTGGCGGGTTCGCTGCCGACGGTAGCCCGGATGACCAGTTCGGGGTTGCCGGCCAGCGCGTGGTTGGCGTCGATCAAGGTGGTGATCACTGCATCGACGGCACCGCTGTTGAGCAACGCCATGGAATAGAACGAACTTTCGGTCTCGACCCAGCCGATTTGCGGATAGTGCCGCGACAGCATGGCGTCCATGGCACTGTAGCGGGTAATGGCGATGCGATGACCCTGCAGCTGTTCCAGCGAGGTGAAGGGTTGTTTGTCCTTGCGGCTGACCAGCACATAGGCGCTTTCCAGGTAGGGCTGGCTGATTTGCAGGTCGTCTTCGTTCACCCCGCCGGTGGCCAGTGCGGCGATGACATCGGCGCGGCCATCCTTGAGGCGGGCAATCATGTCGGCAAGGCCGCTGGCGCGCTGCACTTCGAAACGCAAGCCGGTGCGCAGGCGAAGGAGCTCGAGCAGGTCGGCGGTGATGCCGCGAAAATGCCCCGAACCATCGAAGTAGGAGACCGGTGCAGCGGTGTCATCGATTGCCACGCGCATCACCGGGTGGCCCTTCAGCCATTGTTCTTCGGTGTCGGTCAGTTGCAGCTTGCGGTCGGTCAGCAGCAGGTCGCTACCGGCGCTCCAGCGCTTGAAGATACTGGCGCGTATGGCCGAGGTCTGTCTGTCCAGGGTGGCGTTCACCATCTCCATCAGCACCCTGTCCTCGTGGCGCAGGGCAAAACCGAAGCCGATGGCTTCGTGCTTGCCGAAACTGGCCATGCGCAGGCGCGGCAGGTGGCCGCGATTGAGCTGGTAGTGGGTGGAAATGGTATCGCCGATGAACACGTCGGCCTGGCCGAACGCCACGGCACTCAGGGCCTGGCTGGACGAGCCGAAGGCCAGCAGCTCGGCCTTGGGGTAGGCGCTTTTCACCTCCTGCCGGGGCAGGTAGTGGTAGAGCATGCCCAGGCGCATGCCGGCCAGGCCCATGTCCAGCGCCCGGCTTTCGTCCTCGCGCGTTACCAGCACCGGTTGATCGATGGCATAGGGGTGCGACAGGGCCAGGCCATCGCTGGCCGCTTCGTAGCCATTGGAGCTGCCAAGCAGGTCGATGTCGCCCTGCCGGAGCGCCTCCACCGCCGCTTGCCGGCTGGAAAAGCGCAGCACTCGCACGGGCAACTGCAGGGCCTTGCCGATCAGGCTCGCGTACTCGGCGGTAAGGCCCTGGTAGTCGCGGCCCCCACTGGTGATGTCGAACGGCGGGTAGTCCGGTGCCGAGGTACCCAGCACCAGTTCCTGACGGCCTTCGAGCCATTGCCGTTGTTCGCTGGTGAGGGCAGGCAGTGCCGGCCTGGCCGATGAGCGTGCCAGCAATGTATAGGACGAAGCTTCGTGATGGGTAGCCTGTGCCGCGCCGCTGAACAGGAGCAGGGTGAGCAGCAGGCGAACGATAAGGTGCGCCATGACTACCCTCAGACCAGCGCGTTGCGTTTGGCCATTTCAATCAGGTCGACCAGCGTATTGACCTGAAGTTTGTGCATGAGGCGCTTCTTGTAGGTACTGACGGTCTTGCTGCTGAGGAACATGCCCTTGGCAATTTCCTTGTTGCTGCGGCCTTGGGCGAATAGTTGCAGTACCATCAGTTCGCGGTCATTTACCTGGCGGAAAAGTTGCAAGTCGGCATCTGTCGCCTGGTCATGCTTGATTGCCTGGCTGGGGAAGTAGTTGTAACCGGCCAGCACGGCCTTGATTGCACTGAGCAGTTCGCTCAGGTCTTCCTGCTTGCACACGTAGCCTGCAGCACCCGAGTGCATGCAGCGTACGGCAAACAATGCGGGAGACTGCGCGGTCAGTACCAGCACCTTCATGGGCAGGGCCATGGCCTGGAACCGGGCAAGCACCTCCAGCCCATCCAGCTTGGGGATGCTGATGTCGAGGATGACCAGGTCGGGCGCGGTTTCGCGAATCATCTGCATGGCGTCAACGCCGTTGTCCGACTCGCCGACAACCTTGTAATTCTGGTTTTCCAGCAACATACGAACGGCCAGGCGGATGACGGGATGGTCGTCGACGATAAATATGGAATGCATGTTCAACTTCCCTGCGGGCTATTGAGGGTGACAGGCGGCACCTTATCGCAGTTGGAAGTCGTCAGGCATGCGAGGAAGGGCTATTAGCCCTATATGGGAAATGGCTTACAAGATAAAACAAAACGGGCTACGAGACAGGCGCGTTTAACTCGATGTCAAAGCGTGATTGGTAACTTTTCATTTATTTTTATTCGTGCTGTTTAACTTGTCGCCAGTATATGTAGGAAGTTTCCCACAATACACGGTGCAGCTTCGGGCAATGCCCGGGCTGCACCGGCAGGGCTCAGGTCGGGCTGGAGCGCCCGGTCATTTCCCGGGCCATTTCGCTGGCATAGCTGTCGGTCATCCCGGCGATGAAGTCGATCATGCGCAGGAAGGCGCTGTGCAGCGAGCCGTGTGGGTCGGGGGCATTGTTGCCGATAAGGTCCAGTACCCGGCGGCTCTTGAACGACGGCGTACGTCCGCCGTGCTGTTCGAGGGCGGCGCCGCAGAAGGTGTTCAGCAGAATCTCCAGCGTGGTGTAGGCGCCGATCTCATGCAGGGTCTTGCGCTTGTCCTGGAAGATCTTGTTGCGTGCCATGTCCTTGGCCTGCAGCACGCAGCGCTTGGCCGGGCCGTGCATGTGTTCGACCAGGTCGCCCGCCAGCTGGCCGGCCAGCAAGGCTTGCTGCTGTTCGACGAAGGCGCGGGCGGCAGCGTTGGTCAGGTGCTCGATGGCCTTGCCACGCAGGATCGCCAGCTTGCGCCGCCGGGAGTCACCTGGGCCGAGCTGGCGGTAGGTTTCCGGCAGGTCATCGCCGACCAGGTCGAGCAGCAGCGCTTCGACTTCGGCGTACTGCAGCAACTCCATTTCCAGGCCGTCTTCCAGGTCGATCAGCGCGTAGCAGATGTCATCCGCAGCCTCCATCAGGTATACCAGCGGGTGGCGCGCCCAGCGCTGGTGTTCCAGTTGCGGCAGGCCGAGCTTGCGGGCGATCTGTTCGAGCAGCGGCAGTTCGCTCTGGTAACTGCCGAACTTGTGCTTCTTGTAGCCCAGGGCGTCGGCGTGGCGTGCGCTCCACGGGTACTTCAGGTAAGTGCCGAGGGTGGCATAGGTCAGCCGGGTACCGCCGTCGAACTGGTGGTATTCCAGTTGGGTGAGTACGCGAAAGCCTTGGGCGTTGCCTTCGAAGTTGAGGAAGTCGGCGCGCTCGTCGTCGCTCATGTCGTCCAGCCAGCCACGCCCCGCGGCCTGCTGGAACCAGTGGCGGATGGCGTCTTCGCCGGAGTGGCCGAACGGTGGGTTGCCGATGTCATGGGCCAGGCAGGCCGACTGCACGATCATCCCCAGGTCGCTGGGGGCGCACCAGTCCGGCAGGCTGTCGCGCAGGGTTTCGCCGACGCGCATGCCCAGCGAGCGGCCGACGCAGCTGACTTCCAGCGAGTGGGTCAAGCGTGTGTGGATATGGTCGTTGCTGGAAACCGGGTGCACCTGGGTCTTGCGCCCGAGGCGGCGGAAGGCACCGGAGAAGATGATGCGGTCGTGGTCCTTGTGGAAGGGGCTGCGCCCGAGTTCATCGGCGCTGTACAGGGCTTTGCCCAGGCGTTCGCGGGTGAGCAGGGTGTGCCAGTCCAAGGCGCGGTCTCCTGTGGATCGAGGGGTATAGCTTCCGGTGTCCGGAAGGGCAGCGCAAGGGGTAAGCCTGTAATGCCTTATCGCCGGCAAGCCGGCTCCCACAGGGATTGCACATGGCTTGAGGCCGATGCGGTCGAGGTGGGAGCCGGCTTGCCGGCGATAGGGCCGGTGCAGTCGACGGAAAACGCTCAGGGGCGGCGGCTGCCTTGCAGGTACAGGCGCAGCAGCGGCAGCAGGCTGGTGCCCAGGCGCAACAGCCGCGCCAGGTTGCCGCTGCGCACGCCCTTGCCGGTGAGGAAACCCAGCGCCACCACGGCGCCAATCCCCCACAGCGGCGCATGCTTGATGCCCAGCCCGTCGTGCAGCGAGCTGCCCATGCCGCGCACACGGCGCAGTGGCTCAAGCAACTGCGCGGACTCGTGGTGGATTTCCTGGCGGTGCATTTCCATGCGCAGGCGCAGCAGCGCCTTGCGCAGTTCGCGCGGGTTTCGGGTGTTTGGCAGTTCTGGCAGGCTCATGGCAACAGGCGCTCCCGGTCCTTGGCAAGTTCCTCGAGGGTGGCGCCGAAGGGCGACGACTGGTCGAACACCGCTGCCTTCAGGCGCAGGCCGCAATACAGCGCGGCGATGCCGTAGAACACGCACAGACCGATGATGCCGGCCAGGCGATAGCTGTCCCACAGCAACACCAGCAACAGCCCGGACAGCGCCGTCAGCAGCAGCAGGGCGAATACCAGGGCCAGGCCGGCGAACAGCAGCAGGCTCAAGGTGCGGCCCTTCTGCTCCTGCAACTCGATGCCAAACAGTTCGATATGGCTGTGCAGCAGCCCCAGGGCAGCAGCGCCCAGGCGCCTGCCCGAGGCGCTGGCGCCGTTGGCGTCGTTCTCCATGGGAACCCCTTAGCGCCGGTTGGCCAGCAGGCCGATCAACAGGCCGACGCCAGCGGCAATGCCGATCGCCTGCCATGGTTTTTCCTGCACGTACTGTTCGGCACTGCCCAGTGCTGCCTGGCCGCGCTCGCGCACCGAGTCCTGGGTCAGCTGCAGGCTTTCGCGGGCCTGGGCCAGGCGTTCGTGGATCTGTTCACGCAATTCGTCAGCCTGGTCGCCGGCCAGGTTGGCGGTGTCGGCCAGCAGCTTCTCGGTGTCGCGGACCAGTGCCTGGAAGTCAGCCATCAATATCTCTTGTGCAGTCTTTGCCGATTTGCTGGCCATGGGTGTCTCCCTGTCGATGAATGTTGGTAGTTCGAGTGATAGCACGCGCGGAAGGTTCAAGTGCCGGCGCTGGTATGGGCCTTGCTAAGGCTTTGCCACGTTGCGGGGCGCTCCAGGCAGATATTGCGCCGATTAGGGGCGCCAGCGCAGCGGATACCGATAAACCTTAACCCAATCCACGACAAACCCAAGAAAAAACCACGCAGGCTCCGCCCGTATCACCGAAACAGGGCAGGGGGCTGGCACCGATTCGGTGCAGGGATGCAGGTTCTTGAACTGTCCTGGTGCCTTTTTCAGCAGGTCTGCCTATTTCATGGAAAACATGCACAGCGCGATGGACTCCCTGGTCCATGGTTCCAACACCCTGTTCATTCTCATGGGCGCCATTCTGGTGCTGGCCATGCACGCCGGCTTCGCGTTTCTCGAAGTGGGCACGGTGCGCCACAAGAACCAGGTCAACGCCTTGTCGAAAATTCTCAGCGACTTCGCTATCTCGGCATTGGTGTACTTCTTCATCGGCTACTGGATCGCCTACGGCGTCAACTTCTTCCAGCCAGCGGCGGCGCTGGCGGCCGACCATGGCTATGCGCTGGTCAAGTGCTTCTTCCTGCTGACCTTTGCCGCGGCGATCCCTGCGATCATCTCCGGGGGCATCGCCGAGCGGGCGCGCTTCGTGCCGCAACTGTGTGCCACGGCGTTGATCGTGGCGTTCATCTACCCGTTCTTCGAGGGTGTGGTGTGGAACGGCAACCTGGGCGTTCAGGCCTGGTTGCAGGCACGCTTCGGCGCGCCGTTCCATGACTTTGCCGGCTCGGTGGTGGTGCATGCCATGGGTGGTTGGCTGGCGCTGGCGGCGGTGCTGCTGCTGGGCGCGCGCCGCGGGCGCTACCGCGATGGCCGGCTGGTGGCGTTTGCGCCGTCGAGCATTCCTTTCCTGGCATTGGGGTCGTGGATCCTGATCATCGGCTGGTTCGGCTTCAACGTCATGAGTGCCCAGACCTTGCAGGGTGTCAGCGGCCTGGTGGCGATCAACTCGCTGATGGCCATGGTCGGTGGCACCCTGTCGGCCTTGCTGGCCGGGCGTAACGACCCGGGCTTCCTGCATAACGGGCCGCTGGCCGGGCTGGTAGCGGTTTGTGCCGGTTCCGACCTGATGCACCCGATTGGTGCGCTGGCCACCGGCCTGGTGGCGGGCGCGCTGTTCGTCTGGACCTTCACCGCGGCGCAGAACCGCTGGAAGATCGACGATGTGCTGGGTGTGTGGCCGTTGCATGGCCTGTGCGGTGTCTGGGGTGGCATGGCCTGCGGTATCTTCGGCCAGGAGGTGCTGGGTGGCATGGGCGGTGTCAGCCTGGTCAGCCAGTTGCTGGGCAGCCTGATGGGCGTGGTGGTGGCATTGGCCGGCGGTTTTGCCGTGTATGGTGCAATCCGCGCGCTGCACGGGCTGCGCTTGAGCCATGAGCAGGAGTTCCAGGGCGCGGACCTGTCGCTGCACCGTATCGGCGCCACCAGCCAGGATTGAGCCAGGTCAGGTGCACGGACGGCAGGACGGACCTAGAATAGGTTTCTCCCTGCCAAACCGGACTTGCCCCCATGCTGCCTGAATGCCAACTGTTCGGCACCCTCGGCTGCCACCTGTGTGAAGTGGCCGAGGCCGTGCTGATGCCCTTCGTCGACCATGGCCTGCTGGTGGAGCTGGTCGATATTGCCGAGAACGAAGCCCTGTTCGAACGCTATGGCCTGATCATTCCGGTGCTGCGCCGCTGTGACAATGGCGGCGAGCTGCACTGGCCGTTCGATGCCGAACAGGTGGTGGCGTTTCTCGCGCAGTAATCGCACAAGGGGAGGTCTGTCCCTGCTCCATGCAGTGTGGTGCGTTGTGATGATCCGCTGCCGGCACGTTGAGGCCGGCATCCTTCACCGGTCATCAGGAACCCAGCCATGCGTATTTCCCCCCATTTCACCCTTGATGAAATGACCGTTTCGCAGCTCGCCGCCAGGGAAGGGCTCGACAACAATCCTCCAGCCGAAGCCCGTGCCAACCTGCAGTTGCTGTGCAATGCACTGGAGCAGGTGCGCGCGCTGTTCGGTGCACCAGTCATCGTCAGCAGCGGCTATCGCAGCCCCGCAGTCAACCAGCGCATTGGCGGGGCGCTGACGAGCAAGCATCTGCAGGGGCTGGCAGCTGACTTCACGGTGATTGAAGTGAGCCCGCGCGAGGTGGTGCGCCGGATCAGCGAAAGCGCCATCCCCTTTGACCAGTTGATCCTCGAATTCGATGACTGGGTGCACCTGGCCGTGTCGCGTAGCGCCCCCCGGCGCCAGGTGCTGACCATCCGCAAAGGCACCGGCTATCTGCCGGGCCTGCAATGAAGCGCATTGACGGCGCCAAGGGGATGTTCGTATGCTGTATATAAATACAGTGTCGAGGTGAAGCCATGCTCAATGTCGAGCAACTCAAGTACAGCGTCAACCGCATGCCCGTCGAGCGGGTGGCCGACGCTGTTCTGGAACTGCGCCTCGAAGGCCTGGTGACCGACGACCGTACGCCGTTCGGCAAGGTCCACTTCAATACCTGCTTCGCCGAGATCGAGGCCCTGTTCCAGCGTGCCGGCTACCACCGTGGGCTGGACGTGGTTGGGTACCAGGGGTTGCTGTATGCCCTCTACGACCCTGGGCGCTGGGAGCCGGTGCAGGTGTTGCGCTGGCTGAAGGAGCGCTGCGAGGCCATTGCCCAGGCTGGTTGAGGGCGCGGGCTTGGGGGATAATGCGCGGCCGTGAACGTTTCGAGCCCTGCCATGACCACGCCTTTCGACCCCGCCCGCCAGCAAGCCAGCACGGTGTGCCTGCCCCCCGGTAACTGGGCGACGGTGCTCGACTGCCTGTGTGACCATTTCAAGGCCATCGACCGCGCCCAGTGGCTCGACCGCTTTGCCCGTGGCCGGGTGCTGGATGCCGAGGGGCGGGCGGTTTCTGCCGAACTGCCTTACAAGCGCGGTATGCGTTTGCACTACTTCCGTGAGGTGCCGAACGAGCGCCCGATCCCGGTGCAGGAGACTGTACTGCATGTGGATGAGCACCTGGTGGTAGCCGACAAGCCGCATTTCCTGCCAGTGACGCCGACTGGCGAATACGTCGAACAGACCTTGCTGCGCCGCCTGATCCGCCGCCTGGGCAACCCGCACCTGGTGCCGTTGCACCGTATCGACCGGCATACCGCCGGGCTTGTGCTGTTTTCCGCCAACCCGCAGAGCCGCAGTGCCTACCAACGGCTGTTCCCCGAACGACGTATCGACAAGCGCTACCAGGCCATTGCCGCGGCCATGCCGCAGCACGACTTTCCGCTGGTGCACAAAAGCCGCCTGGTTCATGGCGAGCCGTTTTTCCGCATGCATGAGGTAGCGGGGGAGGCCAACAGCGAAACCCTGGCCGAAGTGCTGGAGAAGAATGGCGAGCTGTGGCGTTACGGGCTGTCGCCGGTGACTGGCAAGACCCATCAGTTGCGTGTGCACATGGCGGCATTGGGGGCGGGGATCTGCAATGACCCGTTCTATCCGCAGTTGGTCAACGAAGAGGATGACTACCAGCGGCCGCTGAAGTTGCTGGCGCAGAGCCTGCGCTTTGCAGACCCGCTGAGCGGGGAAGAGCGCTACTTCGAGAGCTGCTTGCAGCTGGATTGGTAGTCTGGACGGGGTCGTTGTAGGAGCGGCCTTGTGTCGCGATGGGCCGCTCCTACAGGGCCCTAGCGGTTGAACCGCTCCACCAGCGAGTACTGGGTGCCCGCCGTGCTGGTCAGCTCTTCGCTGAGCAGCGCCGAGTGCTGGGCCTGTTCGGCAGTCTGGTCGGCCAGGTCGGCGATGGTGCTGATGTTGCGGCTGATCTCGTCAGCCACGGCAGTCTGCTCCTCGGTCGCTGCAGCAATCTGGGTGGCCATGTCGGTAATGTTGGCCACCGCTTCACTGATGCCCACCAGCGCCTCGTCGGCCTGCATCACACGGTCGACGCCTTCCTGCGCCTGGCGATGGCCGGTTTCCATGGTCAGCACGGCATTGCTGGCGGTTTGTTGCAGCTTGGCGATCAGGCCGTGGATCTGCCCGGTGGATTCGGCGGTGCGCTGGGCCAGCTGGCGTACTTCGTCGGCCACCACGGCAAAGCCTCGGCCCATTTCACCGGCACGTGCCGCTTCAATGGCCGCGTTCAGCGCCAGCAGGTTGGTCTGGTCGGCGATGCCCTTGATCACATCGACCACGCCACCAATCTCGTCGCTGTCCTTGGCCAGTTGCGTCACCGTCTGGCCGGTCTCGCCCACCGCCGCCGACAGGCGCTCGATGGCCTCGCGGGTTTCACCGGCAATCTGCCGGCCCTGGCTGGTCAGGCGGTTGGCTTCCTGGGTGGCATCGGCGGTGCGCTGCACGTGGTTGGCCACTTCCTGGGTGGTGGCGGCCATCTGGTTGACCGCAGCGGCAACCTGCTCGGTCTCCACCCGCTGGCGTTCCAGGCCCGAAGAACTCTTGTGCGCCAGCTCGTCGGACTGGCGCGCCTGTTCGCTGAGGTGTTCGGCGCTGTCTTGCAGGCGGGTCAGGCAGGTTTTCATGCGCGCGTCCTGGCTGAGCATGGCCATTTCCAGGCGCGCCTGCACGCCACGGCTGTCGGTGTACATCTGCGCGATCAGCGGGTCGGAAGTGGTCTGTTCGGCCAGGCGCAGCAGGCGCTTGAGGCCGCGCTGCTGCCAGCTCAGGCCCAGCAGGCCCAGCGGTACGGAAAGCCCGGCAGCCAGGGCGAAGCCCCAGGAATGGCCCAGCCAGTTGCCGATCAGGAAGCCCACCTGGCTGATCAGGATGAACGGCAACCAGTCCTGCAGCACCGGCAGCCACTTGTCCCGGCGTGGTACCGGCGGCTTGCCCTGGTTGATGCGCTGGTACAGCGCCTCGGCGCGGCGGACCTGCTCGGCGGTAGGCTTGACCCGCACCGACTCGAAGCCGACCACCTGGTTGTTGTCGAAGATCGGCGTGACATAGGCGTTGACCCAGTAGTGGTCGCCGGACTTGCAGCGGTTCTTGACGATACCCATCCACGGCTGGCCCTGCTTGAGGGTTTGCCACATGTGGGCAAACACCGCTGGCGGCACATCGGGGTGGCGCACCAGGTTGTGCGGCGCACCGGTCAGCTCTTCGCGGGTGAAACCACTGATCTCGATGAAGGCATCGTTGCAGTAAGTGATCACACCTTTGGCATTGGTGGTGGAGATCAACCGCTGCTGGGCAGGGAAAGTCCGTTCTCTCTGGGTAATCGGCTGGTTGTTACGCATGGGTTGATAGTCCGCAGGGCTTTCGACAGGTATCGGCAAGCCGCTGGTTTTATTGAATGAATAATTAATGTGCTTGATCTGTGGCAATAAGCCATCACTTGATCTGGGTTAGCCAGCGAGCACGTTCAAGCAAGTTGGCGTCATTATTGCGTTTTTACTGCTGTTTCATGACGTATGAGTCGAATGATGACCGATTAGCTAGCCAAGAGCCAGCATCGGATAGCTGAACAGGGTGAAGTGCACCAGGTTCAGGCCGAAATGGCAGAGCACCGCCGCCGCCACGCCGCCCCAGCGGTACGCCAGTCCGTAGCCGACACCGGCAAGGGTGGCCAGGTACACCCATTGCCAGCCGGCCCCCAGGTGGGCCAGGCCGAACAGCAAGGCGGCGGCGAACAATGCCAACCCTTGGTGGCGCAGCAGCCGTTGCAGGCCGGCCTGGATGTAACCGCGGAACAACAGTTCTTCGGTCAGGCTTACCAGCAGCAGGTTGTTCAGCAGCCACAGCCAGGCCTGGTCGGGCCATTTCGGGGCCCAGGCCAGCATGCCTAGTGCCCAGGCGCCGCCCAGGCAGGCGAGCAGGGTGAGGGGCAGGGCGTACAGCAGGCTGGTCGCCAGGCCCTGGCTGCGCCACAGGAACAGCCAAGGGCAGGCCAGCAGCAGCCAGGCGCCGATCAGCGGTTTGTCCAGGTTCAGGTACATCGTGAAGGGCAGGGCGCCGGGGCTGAGGATGACGCCGTCGATCACCTTGGCTGCGTTGAAGCCGGGCAGCCAGTGCAATGCCAGGGCGATGGCCAGGAGGATGAACAACGTGTGGCCGAGGGCTTGTTGCCAGCGCTGGGGGCGGCGAGCGAGCAAGGCGCTGGCAAGCAGGGCGAAAAAGGTGGGCAGGGTGGTGATGCCGAGGTTGCCCTGGCTCAGGGCGAGGGTGTAGCCGAGTGCCAGGAGTAAAAGTGCGATCAGGTGGAAGCGAGGCACGAGTGGTCCTTCTCGTTGAACAATATTGGGGCCGCTGCGCGGCCCATCGCCGGCAAGCCAGCTCCCACAGGGATAGCATCAAGGCTGAGGGCTGTACTTACCTGTGGGAGCTGGCTTGCCGGCGATGGGCTGCACAGCAGCCCCAAGCATACCCGCCTCAGCCCGCAATCAGCTGGCGCAACACATAATGTAATATCCCCCCCGCCTTGAAGTACTCCACCTCATTCACGGTATCGATCCGGCACAGCACCTCGATCTGCTCCTGCTGCCCGTCCTCGCGGGTGATGCGCAAGGGCAGGCTCATGCCCGGGCGGATCTGTGCGCCGTTCAAGCCAAGCACATCGATCTTCTCCTTGCCGGTCAGCCCCAGTTGCTTGCGGTTGTGCCCGGCCTTGAATTGCAGAGGCAGTACGCCCATGCCTACCAGGTTGGAGCGGTGAATGCGCTCGAAGCTTTCCGCCAGTACCGCCTTGACCCCCAGCAGGTTGGTGCCCTTGGCCGCCCAGTCGCGGCTCGAGCCGGTGCCGTATTCCTGGCCGGCGATCACCACCAGCGGAGTGCCTTCCTGCTGGTAGCGCATGGCCGCGTCGTAGATCGACAGCTTCTCGCCACTGGGCACGTGCAGGGTGTTGCCACCTTCTTCGCCCGCCAGCATTTCGTTGCGGATGCGGATGTTGGCGAAGGTGCCGCGCATCATCACTTCATGGTTGCCACGCCGCGAGCCGTAGGAGTTGAAGTCGCGGGGCTCCACGCCCTGCTCACGCAGGTAGCGCCCGGCCGGGCTGTCGGCCTTGATGTTGCCGGCCGGGGAAATGTGGTCGGTGGTCACCGAGTCACCCAGCAGCGCCAGAATTCGCGCACCCTGGATGTCGGTGATCTGCGGGGGTGGTCCGCCGATGTCGTCGAAGAACGGCGGGTGCTGGATATAGGTGGAGTCGGCCTGCCACACGTAGGTGGCCGCCTGCGGTACCTCGATGGCCTGCCACTGTGCATCGCCGGCGAACACCTCGGCATATTCCTTGTGGAACATCGCCGTGTCGACCTTGGCCACGGCAGCGGCGATTTCCTGTTGGCTGGGCCAGATATCGCGCAGGTACACCGGCTGGCCATCCTTGCCGGTGCCCAACGGGTCGCGGGTCAGGTCCAGGCGCACGCTGCCGGCCAGGGCATAGGCCACCACCAGCGGCGGCGAGGCCAGCCAGTTGGTCTTGACCAGCGGGTGCACGCGGCCTTCGAAGTTGCGGTTGCCCGACAACACCGAAGCCACCGTGAGGTCGGCGCTGCCGATGGCTTTTTCGATCGCTTCATCCAGCGGGCCGGAGTTGCCGATGCAGGTGGTGCAGCCATAGCCGACCAGGTCGAACCCCAATCGGTCCAGATAGGTGGTGAGCCCGGCGGCCTTGAAGTAGTCGGTGACCACCTTGGAACCCGGCGCCAGCGAGCTCTTGACCCAGGGTTTGCGTTGCAGGCCTTTTTCCAGGGCCTTTTTCGCCACCAGCCCGGCGGCCATCATCACGCTGGGGTTGGAGGTGTTGGTACACGAGGTGATCGCGGCAATCACCACGGCGCCATTGCGCAGGGTGTGGGTCTGGCCTTGATGGCTGTAGTCGATCTCCCCCGCCTGGTCGGCGTTGCCTACCGCCACGCCGCCGCCACCTTCGCTTTCCAGGCGGCTGACCTCTTTGGCCAGCGGCTTGGGTTGCAGTTCGATGAAGTGGTCGAAGGCCTGGCTGACCTGGCCCAGGGCTACCCGGTCCTGCGGCCGCTTGGGCCCTGCCAGGCTGGCCTCGACCTCATGCATGTCCAGCGCCAGGCTGTCGCTGAACAGTGGCTCCTGGCCGGGCTGCCGCCACAGGCCCTGGGCTTTGCAGTACTGCTCGACCAGTTGCACGGTCGCTTCGGGGCGGCCGGACAGGCGCAGGTAGTCCAGGGTCACCTGGTCGACCGGGAAAAAGCCGCAGGTGGCGCCGTATTCCGGGGCCATGTTGGCGATGGTCGCACGGTCGGCCAAGGGCAGCTCGGCCAGGCCATCACCATAGAACTCGACGAACTTGCCCACCACGCCCTTCTTGCGCAGCATCTGCGTCACCGTCAGCACCAGGTCGGTGGCGGTTATGCCTTCGCCCAGCTTGCCGGTCAGCTTGAAGCCGATCACTTCGGGGATCAGCATCGACACCGGCTGGCCGAGCATGGCTGCCTCCGCTTCGATGCCGCCCACGCCCCAGCCCAGCACGCCCAGGCCGTTGATCATGGTGGTATGCGAATCGGTACCGACCAGGGTGTCGGGGAAGGCGTAGGTGCGGCCATCGGCCTCACGGGTCCAGACGGTGCGGCCGAGGTATTCGAGGTTGACCTGGTGGCAGATGCCGGTGCCCGGCGGTACCACGCGGAAGTTGTCGAAGGCGCTCTGACCCCAGCGCAGGAAGGCGTAACGCTCGCCGTTGCGCTGCATTTCGATGTCGACGTTCTCGCTGAAGGCCTGCGGCGTGCCGTAGCGGTCGACCATCACCGAATGGTCGATCACCAGGTCCACGGGTGACAGCGGGTTGATCCGCTGCGGGTCGCCGCCGGCCTTGGCCATGGCTGCGCGCATGGCGGCCAGGTCGACCACGGCCGGCACACCGGTAAAGTCCTGCATCAGCACCCGCGCCGGGCGGTACTGGATCTCGCGGTCGGAGCGTCGCTCGCCCAGCCATTGGACGAGGGCGCGCAGGTCGTCGCCGGTGACGGTCTTGCCGTCTTCCCAGCGCAGCAGGTTTTCCAGCAGCACCTTCAGCGACATGGGCAGGCGCTGCAGGTCGCCCAGTTGGCGGGCGGCTTCGGTGAGGCTGAAGTAGTGGTAGGTCTTGTCGCCGACCTGTAGGGATTTGAGGGTATTCAGGCTATCGAGCGAGGGCATTGCCAACTCCTTCTGCGCCGGTGCCTGGCAAGATCTGCCGGTGGCACCGCTCTGTATCGATCCGCACGGCACGGACCTGGCTGAAAGGTCAGGTTAGACCGCTTTGCGCCACCTGACCCTTTTCTGGACCGGCGGGGCGTGTCGCAGGTTCCGATCTTCCTTTATCATCGCCGCCCTGCCGGCGCCTGTGGCGCGCCAGCCGAAGTGGAGTGAGAGATGAATACCCTGTTCATGCATTGCCGGCCCGGTTTCGAGGGTGAGGTGTGCGCCGAAATCAGCGAACATGCCGCCCGCCTGGGTGTTGCCGGCTATGCCAAAGGCAAGCCGCAAAGTGCCAGTGCCGAGTTTGTCTGTAGCGAGGAGGGCGGTGCCGAGCGGTTGATGGGGGAACTGCGCTTCAACCAGCTGATTTTCCCGCGGCAGTGGGCCCGTGGCGGTTATGTCGAACTGCCGGAAAGCGACCGCATCAGTGTGCTGCTGGCGCACCTGGCCGGGTTCCCGGTATTCGGTAGCCTGTGGCTGGAGGTGCTGGACAGCAACGAAGGCAAGGAACTGTCTACCTTCTGCCGCAAGTTCGAGGTGCCGCTGCGCAAGGCTTTGGAAAAGGCCGGCCGCCTGGTCGACGACCCCAGCCGCCCACGCCTGCTGCTCACCTTCATCAGCGGCCGCCGGGTATTTGCCGGTGTTGCCCCGGCCAACAACAGTGCGCTGTGGCCCATGGGCATCCCGCGCCTGAAATTCCCCCGCGAGGCACCCAGCCGCTCGACGCTCAAGCTGGAAGAGGCCTGGCACCAGTTCATCCCGCGCGAGCAGTGGGAGCAGCGCCTGGGCGATGACATGACCGGTGTCGACCTGGGGGCCTCGCCGGGTGGCTGGACCTACCAGCTGGTGCGCCGGGGCATGCTGGTGACCGCCATCGACAACGGGCCGATGGCCGAAAGCCTGATGGACACCGGCTTGGTCCAGCACCTGATGGCCGATGGTTTCACCTGGCAACCGAAGCAGCCGGTGGACTGGATGGTGTGCGATATCGTCGAGAAACCGGCGCGTACTACCTCGCTGATCGAGACCTGGCTGGGCGAGGGGTTGTGCCGTGAAGCTGTGGTCAACCTGAAGCTGCCGATGAAACAGCGCTATGCCGAAGTACGCCGGCTGCTCGACCGCATGGAGGCGACCTTCAAGGCGCGCAAGATCAAGGTTTCGATTGCTTGCAAGCAGCTGTATCACGACCGCGAGGAAGTGACCTGCCATCTGCGCCGGTTGGACTTGAAGCCGCGCTAGCACAGCGAACCGCTTTGCTCTTGCTCTTGCTCTTGCTCTTGCTCTTGCTTCGGCTTTTGCTTCTAAGCGCGCGATAGTTCAGGCGCCGCCGATTGCGACTTCAGGAGGCCGAGCGAAGGGACTGCGGAGGGAGGTGACGGGCATGGATGCCCGTCAAGCGCTGAGGCCCCATGGATGGGGCCTGCAGCGCGTACTCCCGGGAGCAGGCCCGTAGCGAGGG
>NZ_NEIO01000013.1:0-160952 GCF_002113575.1 Pseudomonas sp. B8(2017)
AACTCAGCAGTGAAACGATGCATCGCCGATGGTAGTGTGGGGTTTCCCCATGTGAGAGTAGGTCATCGTCAAGATTCATTTCGCAAAACCCCTATCTGCGCATGCAGGTAGGGGTTTTGTCTTTCTGGCCTAAACCCCAGACCTGCACAACCCTCCTCTGTGGGAGCGGGTTCACCCGCGAACACCGGCATAGCCGGTGCCATCCACCGCGTCGCCCGCTTCGCGGCTAAAGCCGCTCCCGCAGGTATGGCGCGGGTCCAGGGTATGCTGTGGAAGTGGCCTTCACCCCGCCGGCAGCCCTTTTCCTATGCAAGCCAACAGCCCATAGCTATCATGCCTGCCTTATTCCAAGTCGAGACTGGCATGCTGAAGTTGTTGAATCTCCTCAAGGATGGTCGGTTCCATTCCGGAGAAGCTCTGGGGTCGGCCCTCGGGGTAAGTCGCAGCGCCGTTTGGAAGCAGCTGCAGCACCTGGAGAGCGAACTGAACCTCACCATTCACAAGGTTCGTGGGCGCGGCTATCAGTTGGCGGCGCCACTGGCTTTGCTCGATGCGCAAGCGATTGCCGGGTTTGCTGAAGGCGAGCAGTGGCCCGTTTTCATCCACGAAACCATCGACTCGACAAATGCCGAAGGCCTGCGGCTCGCCGGGGAAGGGCAGACCGCTCCATTTCTGGTCCTGGCCGAGCGCCAGAGCGCCGGCCGTGGTCGTCGCGGTCGGCAGTGGGTCAGCCCGTTTGCCGAAAACCTCTATTACAGCCTGGTACTCCGTGTGGATGGCGGCATGCGCCAGCTCGAGGGCTTGAGCCTGGTGGTGGGGTTGGCGGTAATGCGTACCCTGCAGGCGTTTGGGGTTAAGGATGTGGGGCTCAAATGGCCCAACGATGTCCTCGTTCGCGGGCAGAAGATCACCGGTATCCTCCTGGAGTTGGTGGGTGACCCGGCAGATGTCTGTCATGTGGTGCTGGGTATCGGCATCAATGTGAACATGCAGGTCAACGATCAGGTCGACCAGGTGTGGACCTCGATGCGCCGCGAAGTAGGGGCGGCAGTCGACCGTAACCGGCTGGTAGCGTTGCTCAGTCAGCAATTGCAGCACGAATTGGCACGGCATCGTCGCTACGGGTTTGCCGCATTCCAGGAAGAATGGGAGCAGGCGCACCTCTGGCAGGGGCGCAATGTTTCTCTGGTTGCCGGTAGCACGCGTATTGATGGCGTGGTTCTTGGCGTCGACGGGCAGGGCGGCTTGCGCCTTGAGGTGGGCGGGGTGGAAAAGAGCTTCAGTGGTGGTGAGCTCAGTTTGAGGTTGCGTGATGATTCTTGAGCTCGATTGCGGTAACAGCTTCATCAAGTGGCGGGTAATCCACGTCGCTGATGCAGCGATTGAAAGCGGCGGTATCGTCGACTCCGATCAGGCGCTGGTGGCCGAAGTGGCTGCGCTGGCTTCGGTACGTCTGACCGGCTGCCGCATTGTAAGTGTGCGCAGTGAGGAAGAAACCGATGCGCTTTGCGCGCTGATTGCCCAGGCATTTGCCGTGCAAGCGCGCGTGGCGCACCCCGCCCAGGAAATGGCGGGTGTGCGCAATGGCTATGACGACTACCAGCGCCTGGGCATGGACCGTTGGTTGGCGGCGCTGGGAGCATTTCACCTGGCCAAGGGCGCTTGCCTGGTCATTGACCTGGGCACCGCTGCCAAAGCGGATTTCGTTGCGGCGGACGGTGAGCACCTGGGTGGCTACATCTGCCCGGGTATGCCATTGATGCGTAGCCAGTTGCGTACTCACACCCGGCGTATCCGTTATGACGATGCCTCGGCCGAGCGTGCATTGGCCAGCCTGGCGCCAGGTCGCTCGACGGTCGAGGCGGTCGAGCGCGGTTGCGTGTTGATGCTCCAGGGTTTTGCGCGTACCCAGCTCGAGCAGGCGCGTGTGTTGTGGGGGGACGATTTCACGGTGTTCCTCACAGGTGGCGATGCGCCGCTGGTTAGGGAGGCCGTGCCCCAGGCGCGTGTCGTGCCTGACCTGGTTTTCGTAGGCCTGGCTATGGCCTGCCCATTGGATTGAGGTGCCTATGCGTTGGTTGTTTCTGCTGTTACTGGTGCTCAACGTCTTCTATTACGTGTGGCACCAGCAGGAAGCCCCGCTGAAGGTCAAGGAAGTCGCGCCCCTGTCGCTGTACAAGGGGAATCAGCAAGAAATCCGCCTGTTGCGCGAAACGGGGGTGTCGGCGCCACCCAAGCGCCGGGATGAGTGCCTGGTGGTCGGTGGCGTGATGGGGCAGGGCCAGCTCGATGCACTGCGTCAGCGCCTGTTGAGCCTGGATATTGCCACGCTGCCGGTGGTGGGGCAGCTGCCAGGGGCGGATGGTCGTTGGCTCAAGGTTGCCCCGGAAAGCGAGCGTTTGCTGGACCAAACCGTGCTCGCGACTCTTTCCAACGATTTCAAAGACTTAAAACACAAAATTATTTTCTGCCAGGGTATTGCAACTGGCGAATAGCTTGATAGAATGGCGCCCGCTTCACAGGGAACACCACTCAGGTGGCAGAACTGGAAGCGGTGTCAAAGCAGCTAAGTTTCAGATTTGATTGAAAAAATTTGAAAAAACGCTTGACACTAGGACGGCAGACAAATAGAATGCCGGCCACATCTGGAGGGATTCCCGAGCGGTCAAAGGGGACGGACTGTAAATCCGTTGCGAGAGCTTCGAAGGTTCGAATCCTTCTCCCTCCACCAGTTTTAGCGAGAGCCGCAAGCTCCGCGGGTATAGTTTAGTGGTAGAACCTCAGCCTTCCAAGCTGATGATGCGGGTTCGATTCCCGCTACCCGCTCCAAGTTTGCTGGATTTTGCACAAAGTGTTTCGCTCTTGTAGCTCAGTTGGTAGAGCACACCCTTGGTAAGGGTGAGGTCAGCGGTTCAAGTCCGCTCAAGAGCTCCATATAAACAAGGCAGATATGAAAATATCTGCCTTTGTTTTATCAGCGCAAGACTATTTCTTCTGCGGAGGATTGTATCGATGGCTAAGGAAAAGTTTGATCGTTCCCTTCCCCACGTTAACGTCGGCACTATCGGCCACGTTGACCACGGTAAGACCACTCTGACCGCAGCTCTGACTCGCGTCTGCTCCGAAGTTTTCGGTTCGGCAGTCGTTGAGTTCGACAAGATCGACTCGGCTCCGGAAGAAAAAGCGCGCGGTATCACCATCAACACCGCTCACGTCGAGTACAACTCGAACATTCGTCACTACGCTCACGTTGACTGCCCAGGTCACGCTGACTACGTGAAGAACATGATCACCGGTGCTGCCCAGATGGACGGCGCGATCCTGGTTTGCTCGGCCGCCGATGGTCCGATGCCACAAACCCGTGAGCACATCCTGCTGTCCCGTCAGGTAGGCGTTCCTTACATCGTGGTCTTCCTGAACAAGGCTGACCTGGTAGACGACGCTGAGCTGCTGGAACTGGTCGAGATGGAAGTTCGCGACCTGCTGTCCACCTACGACTTCCCAGGCGACGACACCCCGATCATCATCGGTTCGGCTCGTATGGCCCTGGAAGGCAAAGACGACAACGAAATGGGTACTACCGCTGTCAAGAAGCTGGTAGAAACTCTGGATGCCTACATCCCTGAGCCAGTTCGTGCCGTTGATCAGCCGTTCCTGATGCCGATCGAAGACGTATTCTCGATCTCGGGTCGTGGTACCGTTGTTACCGGTCGTATCGAGCGTGGTATCGTCCGCGTTCAGGATCCGCTGGAAATCGTTGGTCTGCGTGATACCACCACCACCACCTGCACCGGTGTTGAGATGTTCCGCAAGCTGCTGGACGAAGGTCGTGCTGGCGAGAACTGCGGCGTTCTGCTGCGTGGTACCAAGCGTGACGACGTTGAGCGTGGCCAGGTTCTGGTCAAGCCAGGTTCGGTCAAGCCGCACACCAAGTTCACCGCAGAAGTCTATGTTCTGTCGAAGGAAGAAGGCGGTCGTCACACTCCGTTCTTCAAAGGCTACCGTCCTCAGTTCTACTTCCGTACCACTGACGTGACCGGTAACTGCGAACTGCCGGAAGGCGTTGAAATGGTAATGCCAGGTGACAACATTCAGATGACTGTCACCCTGATCAAGACCATCGCAATGGAAGACGGTCTGCGCTTCGCTATCCGTGAAGGCGGTCGTACCGTCGGCGCCGGCGTCGTAGCAAAAATTATTGAATAAGTAGTTGATTTACTTGATCAGGCCGGTATAATGGCCGGCCTGATACAGCGTTACAGGTCAGTAGCTCAATTGGCAGAGCGACGGTCTCCAAAACCGTAGGTTGGGGGTTCGATTCCCTCCTGACCTGCCATTTCACCTCGGTGTGATGGCTTTCTTCTCACAGGATCCTCCTCGATGACTCCCAAAACTGAAGCCCAAGAATCGCGTTTTGATCTGTTCAAGTGGCTGGCTGTAGTGGCTTTGGTGGTTGTCGGCGTAGTGGGTAACCAGTATTACTCCGCCTCCCCGATCCTGTATCGCGTCCTTGCACTTCTCGTCCTGGCTGCTGTCGCGGGCTTTGTAGCTCTGCAGACTGCGAAGGGCAAGTCGTTCTTTGCGCTGGCGAAGGAAGCTCGTACCGAGATTCGTAAAGTCGTGTGGCCGACCCGCCAGGAAACCACCCAGACCACGCTGATTGTCGTGGCTGTCGTGCTGGTTATGGCACTGCTGCTGTGGGGTCTTGATTCCCTGCTCGGCTGGGCGGTCTCCTTGATCGTTGGCTAAAGGTGTCCCGTGGCTAAGCGTTGGTATGTTGTGCATGCTTACTCGGGTTACGAGAAGCATGTAATGCGCTCCCTGATCGAGCGCGTCAAGCTGGCTGGCATGGAAGACGGTTTCGGCGAGATCCTGGTCCCGACCGAAGAAGTCGTCGAAATGCGCAACGGCCAGAAGCGCAAGAGTGAGCGTAAATTCTTCCCTGGCTATGTACTGGTCCAGATGGAGATGAACGAAGGGACTTGGCACTTGGTCAAGGACACCCCTCGTGTGATGGGCTTTATTGGTGGCACCGCAGACAAGCCTGCGCCGATCACCGATAAAGAAGCAGAGGCTATCCTGCGTCGCGTTGCCGACGGTAGCGACAAGCCGAAGCCGAAGACGCTGTTCGAGCCGGGTGAAGTGGTTCGAGTCATTGACGGTCCGTTCGCTGACTTCAATGGTAGTGTCGAAGAGGTTAACTACGAAAAGAGTCGCCTGCAGGTAGCGGTGCTCATTTTCGGTCGCTCTACTCCGGTGGAGCTCGAGTTCAGCCAGGTCGAAAAGGTCTAGGCGGACGAAGCATCCCATACCCCGCAGCCCTGTGTGCTGCGGGGTTTTGTCGTCACTGGGATAAAACGCAAGTCATCCGGGGAGCCAACAGGCGTTCGTACCCGATTTTGGAGTAGCTCATGGCTAAGAAGATTCAGGCTTACATCAAGCTGCAAGTTAAGGCCGGCCAGGCCAACCCAAGCCCACCCGTTGGTCCAGCACTGGGTCAACACGGTGTGAACATCATGGAATTCTGCAAGGCCTTCAACGCCCGTACCCAGGGTCAAGAAGCCGGCCTGCCGACTCCTGTGATCATCACTGTCTACAGCGACCGTAGCTTCACCTTCGAGACCAAGAGCACCCCTGCCTCGGTTCTGCTGAAGAAAGCTGCTGGCCTGACCAGTGGTTCGGCTCGCCCGAACACCGTTAAAGTCGGTACCGTTACCCGTGCTCAGCTGGAAGACATCGCCAAAGCTAAACAGGCTGATCTGACTGCCGCTGACCTGGACGCTGCTGTACGCACCATCGCTGGCTCTGCCCGCAGCATGGGCCTGAACGTGGAGGGTGTGTAATGGCTAAGCTGACCAAACGCCAAAAGGCAATCGCCGAGAAAATCGAAGCAGGCAAGGCCTACAACTTCGAAGAAGCGGCCACTCTGCTGGCTTCGCTGCCGGCTGCCAAGTTCGTAGAATCCTACGACATCGCCGTTAACCTCGGTGTTGACCCGCGTAAATCCGACCAGGTCGTACGCAGCGCTACCGTGCTGCCGCACGGCACTGGCAAGACCGTTCGCGTTGCTGTCTTCACCCAGGGTCCAGCTGCTGAAGCCGCTCTGGCTGCCGGCGCTGACCGCGTAGGCATGGACGATCTGGCTGCCGAAATGAAAGGCGGCGACCTGAACTATGACGTCGTTATCGCATCGCCTGATGCCATGCGCGTTGTAGGTCAGCTGGGTCAGGTTCTGGGTCCTCGCGGCCTGATGCCTAACCCGAAAGTTGGTACCGTGACCCCAGACGTAGCCGGCGCCGTCAAGAACGCCAAGGCTGGTCAGGTTCGCTACCGTACCGACAAGAACGGTATCATCCACACCTCCGTTGGCAAGGTCGGCTTCGAAGCCGGCAAGCTGAAGGAAAACGTTGAAGCCCTGATCGCTGATCTGAAGCGTATCAAGCCAGCTTCCTCGAAAGGTATCTACGTCAAGCGCGTTACCCTGAGCACCACCATGGGCCCAGGTCTGGTCATCGATCAGAGCTCGCTGAACGTGTAAGAACATGGTGGCGCGACCTGTCGCGCCACCAGCAAAAATTGGGGTCCCTGCCTGGCGGGGGCTATCCAAGACCGTAGGCGGCGCAAGCCTTAAAACACCAGCCCACGCAGATGGTGCTCCCGATTCGTTACCGAATCAGACACCAAAACGACATCCGGCTCCGGCCAGATGAAACGGTAAAAACCAGGAGTAAACCCGTGGCAATTAAACTCGAAGACAAGAAGGCCATCGTCGCTGAAGTCAACGAGGCTGCCAAAGTCGCTCTGTCCGCTGTCGTGGCTGATGCCCGTGGTGTGACTGTAGGCGCAATGACCGGACTCCGTAAAGAGGCCCGCGAAGCTGGCGTTTACGTACGTGTCGTACGTAACACCCTGCTGAAGCGCGCTGTTGAAGGCACCGAATTCTCGATCCTCAACGACGCGTTCAAAGGCCCGACCCTGATTGCTTTCTCCAACGAACACCCGGGCGCTGCTGCTCGTCTGTTCAAAGAGTTCGCCAAGGGTCAGGACAAGTTCGAGATCAAGGCAGCTGCGTTTGACGGCAAGTTCCTTGCCGCTAACCAGATCGACGTGCTGGCAACCCTGCCAACTCGCGACGAGGCTATCGCACAGCTGATGAGCGTAATCCAAGGTGCAACCAGCAAGCTGGCTCGTACCCTGGCAGCTCTGCGCGACCAGAAAGAAGCTGCTGCTGCCTAAGGCACGCGCAACTCTTTCAAAATCATACGTTTAATTTGATGGCTGCGTAGGCTGTCACCCCAATACAGGATTGAAGTCATGTCTCTGACTAACGAGCAAATCATCGAAGCAATCGGCCAGAAAACTGTTCTGGAAATTGTTGAACTGATCAAAGCGATGGAAGAAACCTTCGGCGTTACCGCTGCTGCCGCTGTTGCCGCTGGCCCAGCCGCTGGCGCTGCTGCCGCTGTTGAAGAACAGACCGAGTTCAACGTCGTTCTGACCGAAGCTGGCGACAAGAAAGTAAACGTGATCAAGGCCGTTCGTGAACTGACCGGTCTGGGCCTGAAAGAAGCCAAAGAGAAAGTCGACGGCGCTCCTCAGGTTATCGCTGAAGGCGTTTCGAAAGAAGCCGCTGAAGACGCGAAGAAGAAGCTGGAAGAAGCTGGCGCTAAAGTCGAGCTGAAGTAATCTCGACCTTGCGACTCCAGTCCGAGCGTTGAGCGAAGGGCTGATGGCTGGTGGCTTATGCCACCGGCCTTTTTCCGTTATTGGTGGCCGGTCAGGCCGGCCCCGATAACAAGCTGCAAGACACCCATGTGGGTGGCGCAAACCAAGGGGTTTGCACGATTTTCTGGCTGCTCCCGCCGGGAGAAGCCAAACAAGCAGGTGACCAAGCTGGGGAACGCTGATGGCTTACTCATACACTGAGAAAAAACGTATCCGCAAGGACTTTAGCAAGTTGCCGGACGTCATGGATGTGCCTTACCTCCTGGCCATCCAGCTGGATTCGTATCGCGAATTCCTGCAAGCGGGAGCATCCAAGGATCAGTTCCGCGACGTCGGCCTGCACGCGGCCTTCAAATCGGTATTCCCGATCATCAGCTACTCCGGCAATGCTGCCCTGGAGTACGTAGGCTATCGCCTGGGCGAACCCGCCTTCGATGTGAAGGAATGTGTCCTGCGTGGCGTGACCTTCGCGGTCCCACTGCGGGTCAAGGTGCGCCTGATCATCTTCGACAAGGAATCGTCGAACAAAGCGATCAAGGACATCAAAGAGCAAGAAGTCTACATGGGTGAAATCCCCCTGATGACTGAGAACGGTACCTTCGTTATCAACGGTACCGAGCGTGTGATCGTTTCCCAGCTGCACCGTTCGCCTGGTGTGTTCTTCGACCACGACCGTGGCAAGACTCACAGCTCCGGCAAGCTGCTGTACTCCGCTCGCATCATCCCTTACCGCGGCTCCTGGCTGGACTTCGAGTTCGACCCGAAGGACTGCGTGTTCGTACGTATCGACCGTCGCCGCAAACTGCCGGCCTCGGTGCTGCTGCGTGCCCTGGGTTACAGCACTGAAGAAGTGCTGAACACCTTCTACACCACCAACGTGTTCCACATTTCCGGCGAGAAACTCAGCCTGGAACTGGTACCGCAGCGTCTGCGTGGTGAGGTTGCAGTCATGGATATCCATGACGAAACCGGCAAAGTCATCGTCGAGCAGGGCCGCCGTATTACCGCGCGCCACATCAACCAGCTCGAGAAGGCCGGCGTCAAGCAGCTGGACGTTCCTATGGAATACGTCCTGGGCCGCACTACCGCCAAGGCCATCGTGCATCCGGCTACCGGCGAGATCCTGGCCGAATGCAACACCGAGATGACCACCGAACTGCTGATCAAGGTCGCCAAGGCACAGGTTGTCCGTATCGAGACCCTGTACACCAACGACATCGATTGCGGTCCGTTCATCTCCGATACCCTGAAGATCGACACCACCAGCAACCAGCTGGAAGCCCTGGTCGAGATCTACCGCATGATGCGTCCTGGCGAGCCGCCAACCAAGGATGCTGCCGAGACCCTGTTCAACAACCTGTTCTTCAGCGCCGAGCGTTACGACCTGTCCGCCGTTGGCCGCATGAAGTTCAACCGTCGTATCGGTCGTACCGAGATCGAAGGTTCGGGCGTGCTGAGCAAGGAAGATATCGTCGAGGTTCTGAAGACCCTGGTCGACATCCGTAACGGCAAAGGCATCGTCGACGACATCGACCACCTGGGTAACCGTCGCGTACGTTGCGTCGGCGAGATGGCCGAGAACCAGTTCCGCGTTGGCCTGGTGCGTGTCGAGCGCGCGGTCAAGGAACGCCTGTCGATGGCGGAAAGCGAAGGCCTGATGCCGCAAGACCTGATCAACGCCAAGCCGGTTGCGGCGGCGGTGAAAGAGTTCTTCGGTTCCAGCCAGCTGTCCCAGTTCATGGACCAGAACAACCCACTCTCCGAGATTACCCACAAGCGCCGCGTCTCCGCACTCGGCCCAGGTGGTCTGACCCGTGAGCGTGCCGGCTTCGAAGTCCGTGACGTACACCCGACCCACTACGGCCGTGTGTGCCCGATCGAGACCCCTGAAGGTCCGAACATCGGTCTGATCAACTCCCTGGCTGCCTATGCCCGCACCAACCAGTACGGTTTCCTGGAAAGCCCGTACCGTGTGGTGAAGGAAGGTGTGGTCAGCGACGACATCGTGTTCCTGTCGGCCATTGAAGAAGCGGATCACGTCATCGCCCAGGCTTCGGCCGCGATGAACGAGAAGAAGCAACTGATCGATGAGCTGGTAGCTGTTCGTCACCTGAACGAATTCACCGTCAAGGCGCCGGAAGACGTCACCCTGATGGACGTTTCACCGAAGCAGGTTGTTTCCGTCGCTGCGTCGCTGATTCCGTTCCTCGAGCACGACGACGCCAACCGTGCATTGATGGGTTCGAACATGCAGCGTCAGGCTGTACCGACCCTGCGCGCCGACAAGCCGCTGGTAGGTACCGGCATGGAGCGCAACGTTGCCCGTGACTCCGGTGTCTGCGTGGTTGCTCGCCGCGGTGGCGTGATCGACTCGGTCGACGCCAGCCGTATCGTTGTTCGCGTTGCTGACGACGAAGTTGAAACCGGCGAAGCAGGTGTGGATATCTACAACCTGACCAAGTACACCCGTTCGAACCAGAACACCTGCATCAACCAGCGTCCGCTGGTGAGCAAGGGTGACAAGGTTCAGCGTGGCGACATCATGGCCGACGGCCCGTCCACCGACATGGGTGAACTGGCACTGGGTCAGAACATGCGCATCGCGTTCATGGCGTGGAACGGCTTCAACTTCGAAGACTCCATCTGCCTGTCCGAGCGTGTGGTTCAGGAAGACCGCTTCACCACCATCCACATCCAGGAACTGACCTGTGTGGCGCGTGACACCAAGCTTGGCCCAGAGGAAATCACTGCGGACATCCCGAACGTGGGTGAAGCTGCACTGAACAAGCTGGACGAAGCCGGTATCGTCTACGTGGGTGCCGAAGTCGGCGCTGGCGACATCCTGGTCGGCAAGGTAACGCCAAAAGGCGAAACCCAGCTGACTCCGGAAGAAAAACTGCTGCGCGCAATCTTCGGTGAGAAGGCCAGCGACGTTAAGGACACCTCCCTGCGCGTGCCAACCGGCACCAAGGGTACCGTCATCGACGTACAGGTCTTCACCCGTGATGGCGTCGAGCGCGACAGCCGCGCCCTGGCCATCGAGAAGATGCAGCTGGACGAGATCCGCAAGGACCTCAACGAAGAGTTCCGCATCGTCGAAGGTGCAACCTTCGAGCGTCTGCGTTCTGCCCTGAACGGCCAGGTGGTCGACGGTGGCGCGGGCCTGAAGAAAGGCACCGTGATCACTGACGAAGTACTGGACGGTCTGGAGCACGGCCAGTGGTTCAAACTGCGCATGGCCGAAGATGCACTGAACGAGCAGCTGGAAAAGGCTCAGCAGTACATCGTCGATCGTCGCCGTCTGCTGGACGACAAGTTCGAAGACAAGAAGCGCAAGCTGCAGCAGGGTGATGACCTGGCACCGGGCGTACTAAAGATCGTCAAGGTTTACCTGGCAATCCGCCGTCGCATCCAGCCGGGTGACAAGATGGCCGGTCGTCACGGTAACAAGGGTGTCGTCTCGGTAATCATGCCGGTCGAAGACATGCCGCACGACGCCAACGGTACTCCGGTCGATGTCGTACTGAACCCGCTGGGTGTACCTTCGCGTATGAACGTCGGTCAGATCCTCGAAACCCACCTGGGCCTGGCGGCCAAAGGTCTGGGCGAGAAGATCGACCGCATGATCGAAGAGCAGCGCAAGGCCGCTGAACTGCGCGTGTTCCTGACCGAGGTCTACAACGAGATCGGCGGTCGTCAGGAAAACCTGGACGAGTTCACCGACGAAGAGATCCTGGCCCTGGCCCACAACCTGAAGAAGGGCGTGCCAATGGCTACCCCGGTCTTCGACGGTGCCAAGGAGCGCGAGATCAAGGCCATGCTGAAGCTGGCCGACCTGCCAGAGAGCGGCCAGATGGTGCTGTTCGATGGCCGTACCGGCAACAAGTTCGAGCGTCCTGTGACCGTTGGTTACATGTACATGCTCAAGCTGAACCACTTGGTGGACGACAAGATGCACGCGCGTTCCACTGGTTCCTACAGCCTGGTTACCCAGCAGCCGTTGGGTGGTAAGGCGCAGTTCGGTGGTCAGCGTTTCGGGGAGATGGAAGTGTGGGCGCTGGAAGCATACGGCGCGGCATACACCCTGCAAGAAATGCTCACAGTGAAGTCGGACGACGTGAACGGCCGTACCAAGATGTACAAGAACATCGTGGATGGCGATCACCGTATGGAGCCGGGCATGCCCGAGTCCTTCAACGTGTTGATCAAAGAGATCCGTTCGCTCGGTATCGATATCGATCTGGAAACCGAATAACACGTGACGCGAAGGGGAGTGGGGCAGGTAATGCCCGCTCCCTGCTCCGCCAGGAGGAAAGGCCTTGAAAGACCTACTGAATTTGCTGAAAAACCAGGGTCAAGTCGAAGAGTTCGACGCCATCCGCATCGGTCTGGCGTCGCCTGAAATGATCCGTTCGTGGTCGTTCGGTGAAGTTAAGAAGCCGGAAACCATCAACTACCGTACGTTCAAGCCTGAGCGTGACGGCCTGTTCTGCGCCAAGATCTTTGGCCCAGTCAAGGACTACGAGTGCCTGTGCGGCAAGTACAAGCGCCTCAAGCACCGCGGCGTGATCTGCGAGAAGTGTGGCGTTGAAGTTGCCCTGGCAAAAGTTCGTCGTGAGCGCATGGCGCACATCGAACTGGCCTCGCCGGTTGCCCACATCTGGTTCCTGAAGTCGCTGCCGTCCCGTATCGGCCTGCTGATGGACATGACCCTGCGTGACATCGAGCGCGTGCTCTACTTCGAGAGCTACGTCGTTATCGACCCGGGCATGACCACCCTGGAAAAAGGCCAGCTGCTGAACGACGAGCAGTACTTCGAAGCGCTGGAAGAGTTCGGTGATGACTTCGACGCCCGCATGGGTGCCGAGGCTGTCCGCGAGCTGCTGCACGCTATCGACCTGGAGCACGAGATTGGTCGCCTGCGCGAAGAGATTCCGCAGACCAACTCGGAAACCAAGATCAAGAAGCTGTCCAAGCGCCTGAAGCTGATGGAAGCGTTCCAGGGTTCGGGCAACCTGCCTGAGTGGATGGTCCTGACCGTCCTGCCAGTGCTGCCGCCGGACCTGCGTCCGCTGGTACCGCTGGATGGCGGCCGCTTCGCGACCTCCGACCTGAACGACCTGTATCGTCGGGTGATCAACCGTAACAACCGTCTGAAGCGCCTGCTGGATCTGTCGGCGCCGGACATCATCGTGCGCAACGAAAAGCGCATGCTGCAGGAAGCGGTCGACGCCCTGCTGGACAACGGCCGTCGCGGTCGCGCCATCACTGGCTCGAACAAGCGTCCGCTGAAGTCCCTGGCCGACATGATCAAAGGTAAGCAAGGTCGCTTCCGTCAGAACCTGCTCGGTAAGCGTGTGGACTACTCTGGCCGTTCGGTAATTACCGTAGGCCCGACCCTGCGTCTGCACCAGTGCGGTCTGCCGAAGAAGATGGCCCTCGAGCTGTTCAAGCCGTTCATTTTCGGCAAGCTGGAAATGCGTGGTCTGGCGACCACCATCAAGGCTGCCAAGAAGATGGTCGAGCGCGAGCTGCCAGAGGTGTGGGACGTGCTCGCGGAGGTGATCCGCGAACACCCCGTGCTGCTCAACCGTGCACCGACCCTGCACCGTCTGGGTATCCAGGCATTTGAACCGGTTCTGATCGAAGGTAAGGCTATCCAGCTGCACCCGCTGGTCTGTGCCGCGTACAACGCCGACTTCGACGGTGACCAGATGGCCGTTCACGTGCCGCTGACCCTGGAAGCCCAGCTCGAAGCGCGCGCGCTGATGATGTCGACCAACAACATCCTGTCGCCAGCCAACGGTGAGCCAATCATCGTTCCGTCGCAGGACGTGGTACTGGGTCTGTACTACATGACCCGTGAGGCCATCAACGCCAAGGGCGAAGGTCGCGTGTTCGCCGACCTGCAGGAAGTCGACCGCGTATTCCGCGCCGGCGAGGCTGCCCTGCACGCGAAAATCAAGGTTCGTATCAACGAAACCGTGAAAGAGCGTGACGGTTCCGTGGTCAAGAACACCCGCATCGTCGACACCACCGTCGGCCGTGCGCTGCTGTTCCAGGTTGTACCGGCAGGCCTGCCGTACGACGTGGTCAACCAGCCGATGAAGAAGAAGGCGATCTCCAAGCTGATCAACCAGTGCTACCGCGTGGTTGGTCTGAAAGAGACCGTAATCTTCGCTGACCAGCTGATGTACACCGGTTTCGCGTACTCGACCATTTCCGGCGTTTCGATCGGTGTTAACGACTTCGTTATCCCGGACGAGAAAGCTCGCATCATCGGTACCGCTACCGACGAAGTGAAGGAAATCGAGAGCCAGTACGCCTCCGGCCTGGTAACCCAGGGCGAGAAGTACAACAAGGTCATCGACTTGTGGTCGAAGGCGAACGACGAAGTGTCCAAGGCGATGATGGCCAACCTCTCGAAAGAGAAGGTCATTGACCGCGAAGGCAAGGAAGTCGAGCAAGAGTCCTTCAACTCGATGTACATGATGGCTGACTCCGGTGCGCGGGGTTCCGCAGCCCAGATCCGTCAGCTGGCCGGTATGCGTGGCCTGATGGCCAAGCCGGACGGCTCCATCATCGAGACGCCGATCACTGCGAACTTCCGTGAAGGTCTGAGCGTTCTGCAGTACTTCATTTCGACCCACGGTGCTCGTAAGGGTCTGGCGGATACCGCACTGAAGACTGCGAACTCCGGTTACCTGACTCGTCGTCTGGTAGACGTTGCCCAGGATCTGGTGGTTACCGAGATCGACTGCGGTACCGACCAGGGTCTGCTGATGACTCCGCACATCGAAGGCGGCGACGTTGTAGAGCCGCTGGGTGAGCGTGTACTGGGTCGTGTTATCGCCCGTGACGTGTTCAAGCCAGGCACCGAGGACGTCATCGTTCCGGCCGGTACCCTGGTCGACGAGAAGTGGGTCGAGTTCATCGAGCTGAACAGCATCGACGAAGTGATCGTGCGTTCGCCGATCAACTGCGAAACCCGCTACGGCATTTGCGCCAAGTGCTACGGCCGTGACCTGGCTCGCGGTCACCAGGTGAACATCGGTGAAGCTGTCGGCGTTATCGCCGCCCAGTCGATCGGTGAGCCGGGTACCCAGCTGACCATGCGTACGTTCCACATCGGTGGTGCTGCAAGCCGTACTTCGGCTGCCGACAGCGTCCAGGTGAAGAACGGCGGTATGGTGCGTCTGCACAACCTCAAGCAGGTTGAGCGTGCCGATGGCAACCTGGTTGCCGTATCGCGTTCGGGTGAGTTGGCCATCGCCGACGAATTTGGCCGTGAGCGTGAGCGTTACAAGCTGCCTTACGGTGCGGTGATTTCGGTCAAGGAAGGTGACAAGGTCGAAGCTGGCGCCATCGTCGCCAAGTGGGACCCGCACACCCACCCGATCGTTACCGAGCTGAAAGGTACCGTGACCTTCGTGGGCATGGAAGAAAACATCACCATCAAGCGTCAGACCGATGAGCTGACCGGCTTGACCAACATTGAAGTACTGGACGTCAAGGATCGCCCTGCCGCAGGCAAGGAAATCCGTCCGGCAATCAAGATGGTCGACGCCGCTGGCAAGGACCTGTACCTGCCAGGTACCGACGTACCTGCCCAGTACTTCCTGCCGGCTAACGCCCTCGTCGGCGTGGCTGACGGTGCTCAGATCGGTGTTGGTGACGTTATCGCGCGTATCCCGCAAGAAACGTCGAAGACCCGTGACATCACCGGTGGTCTGCCGCGTGTTGCCGACCTGTTCGAAGCGCGCCGTCCGAAAGAGGCCTCGATTCTGGCTGAAGTCAGCGGCACCATCGCGTTCGGCAAGGAGACCAAAGGCAAGCGTCGTCTGGTCATCACCCCGACCGACGGTAGCGATCCGTACGAAGAGCTGATTCCGAAGTGGCGCCACCTGAACGTCTTCGAAGGCGAACAGGTAAACCGCGGCGAAGTTATCTCCGACGGCCCGAGCGATCCGCACGACATCCTGCGTCTGCTGGGTGTGAGCGCGCTGGCGAAGTACATCGTCAACGAGATCCAGGACGTTTATCGTCTGCAAGGCGTTAAGATCAACGACAAGCACATCGAGACCATCCTGCGTCAGATGCTGCGCAAGGTCGAGATCTCCGAGTCGGGCGATTCCAGCTTCATCAAGGGCGACCAGATGGAACTGACCCAGGTACTGGTAGAGAACGAGCGTCTCGCCGCCGAGGACAAGTTCATCTCCAAGTTCACCCGCGTGCTGCTGGGTATCACCAAGGCCTCGCTGTCGACCGAGTCGTTCATCTCCGCGGCTTCCTTCCAGGAAACCACCCGCGTACTGACCGAAGCGGCGGTAACCGGCAAGCGCGACTACCTGCGCGGCCTGAAAGAGAACGTGGTCGTGGGTCGTCTGATCCCGGCCGGTACTGGTCTGGCCTACCACAGCGAGCGTAAGCGTCGCCGTGATGCCGACAAGCCGCTGCGTGTGAGCGCCAGTGAGGTGGAAGCCGCACTGACCGAAGCGCTGAACTCCAGCGGTAATTAAGTACAGGGCAGGGCCCCGGCAAGCCCCGAGCGATCAGCGGCGACATGAAATGTTGCCGATGATCGGGCGGGGAGGGCCGGGGCCTCGTCTTGACTGGGTGCAAGATCCTCTTTAGACTTTTGTACCCTTAAATTTGGTGAGGCTCCGTCTCGCCAATTTTTGGCTTTCTTGCAAGACAATAGAGTCGCAAGACAATCAGTGGAGCTAGTAGATGGCAACTATCAACCAGCTGGTACGTCAGCCGCGTAAGCGTTCGGTCGAGAAGTCCGACGTTCCTGCGCTGCAGAACTGCCCGCAGCGTCGTGGCGTGTGCACCCGCGTGTACACCACCACGCCGAAAAAACCTAACTCGGCACTGCGTAAAGTATGCCGTGTGCGTCTGACCAACGGTTTCGAGGTTTCCTCGTACATCGGTGGTGAAGGCCACAACCTGCAAGAGCACAGCGTCGTCCTGATCCGTGGCGGCCGTGTAAAAGACTTGCCAGGTGTTCGTTACCACACCGTTCGCGGCTCTCTGGATACTTCGGGCGTTAAAGGCCGTAACCAGGGTCGTTCGAAGTACGGTACCAAGCGTCCGAAGTAATCGGTCGTTTGCAGACATCCATTTTTTTGAGTCGATAAGAGTAAGGTCGGGCGTAGGTCGAATGACCTGGTCCCGGGCTAACCTGAAGACCGTTTGAGGGCTTATCATGCCAAGACGTCGTGTAGCAGCAAAACGTGAGATCCTTGACGATCCGAAGTACGGATCCCAGATCCTCGCCAAGTTCATGAACCACGTGATGGAAAGCGGCAAGAAGGCCGTAGCCGAGCGCATCGTTTACGGTGCCCTGGATACCGTCAAAGCACGCAAGAACAGCGACCCCCTGGAAATCTTCGAGAAAGCTCTCGACGCCATCGCTCCGCTGGTCGAAGTTAAGTCCCGCCGTGTCGGCGGTGCCACTTACCAGGTTCCGGTTGAAGTTCGTCCATCCCGTCGTAACGCTCTGGCAATGCGCTGGCTCGTAGACTACGCCCGCAAGCGCGGCGAGAAGTCGATGGCTCTGCGCCTGGCCGGCGAGCTGCTGGATGCTGCTGAAGGCAAGGGTGCTGCAGTCAAGAAGCGTGAAGACGTGCACCGTATGGCTGAGGCCAACAAAGCGTTCTCGCACTACCGCTTCTAATTCAAGCATCAATCATTTTGCGAGGGCTTTATGGCTCGTACTACAGCAATTAACCGCTACCGTAACATCGGTATCTGCGCCCACGTTGACGCGGGCAAGACTACCACTACCGAGCGGATCCTGTTCTACACAGGTCTGAGCCACAAGATGGGCGAGGTGCACGACGGCGCCGCGACCACCGACTGGATGGTGCAGGAGCAGGAGCGCGGTATCACCATTACCTCCGCTGCCGTTACCACCTTCTGGAAAGGTTCCCGTGGTCAGTACGACAACTACCGCGTAAACGTCATCGATACCCCCGGCCACGTTGACTTCACCATTGAAGTAGAGCGTTCGCTGCGTGTACTCGACGGCGCGGTCGTTGTGTTCTGCGGTACCTCCGGCGTTGAGCCGCAGTCCGAAACCGTATGGCGTCAGGCCAACAAGTACGGCGTTCCACGTGTTGTATACGTGAACAAGATGGACCGTGCTGGTGCCAACTTCCTGCGCGTTGTCGGCCAGATCAAGAACCGCCTGGGTCACACCCCGGTTCCGGTCCAGCTGGCTATCGGTGCAGAAGACGACTTCCAGGGTCAGGTCGACCTGATCAAGATGAAAGCCATCTACTGGAACGAAGACGACAAGGGCACCACCTACCGCGAGGAAGAAATTCCTGCGGATATGGTCGAGCTGGCTAACGAGTGGCGCAACAACATGGTTGAAGCCGCCGCCGAAGCCAACGAAGAGCTGATGAACAAGTACCTTGAAGAAGGTGAGCTGACCGTCGAGGAAATCAAGGCAGGCCTGCGCGCGCGCACCCTGGCCAGCGAGATCGTTCCGGCTGTCTGCGGTTCGTCGTTCAAGAACAAGGGCGTTCCCCTGGTTCTCGACGCTGTGATCGACTTCCTGCCTGCTCCGACCGAAATCCCGGCGATCAAGGGTATCCACCCTGACCTGATCGACGTGCCGAAGGACGAAGTCAAGCCAGAGCAGTTCGACGAGCGTCACGCTGACGACAACGAGCCGTTCTCGGCTCTGGCGTTCAAGATTGCCACCGACCCGTTCGTTGGTACTCTGACCTTCGTTCGCGTTTACTCGGGCTTCCTGACCTCCGGTGACTCCGTCATCAACTCGGTCAAGGGCAAGAAAGAGCGCGTTGGTCGTATGGTGCAGATGCACGCCAACCAGCGTGAAGAGATCAAAGAAGTACGTGCGGGCGACATCGCCGCTCTGATCGGCATGAAGGACGTCACCACTGGTGACACCCTGTGCAACGCCGACAAGCCGATCATCCTCGAGCGTATGGACTTCCCAGAGCCTGTGATTTCGCTCTCCGTAGAGCCGAAAACCAAGGCTGACCAGGAGAAGATGGGTATCGCACTGGGCAAGCTGGCTCAGGAAGACCCGTCGTTCCGCGTCAAGACCGACGAAGAAACTGGTCAGACCATCATCTCCGGTATGGGTGAGCTGCACCTGGACATCCTCGTTGACCGCATGAAGCGCGAGTTCAACGTCGAAGCCAACATCGGCAAGCCGCAGGTTTCGTACCGCGAGAAGATCACCAAGTCCAACGTCGAGATCGAAGGCAAATTCGTTCGTCAGTCGGGCGGTCGTGGTCAGTTCGGTCACTGCTGGATCCGTTTCTCGGAGCCGGATCAGGACGACAAGGGCAACATCACCGAAGGTCTGGTGTTTGCCAACGAAGTCGTTGGTGGTGTGATTCCTAAGGAATACATCCCTGCGATCCAGAAGGGTATCGAAGAGCAGATGAAGAACGGCGTTGTTGCCGGCTATCCTCTGATCGGCCTGAAGGCCGCGGTATTCGACGGTTCGTACCACGACGTCGACTCCAACGAAATGGCGTTCAAGATCGCTGCTTCGATGGCAACCAAGCAGCTGGCCCAGAAGGGCGGTGGCGTGGTTCTCGAGCCGATCATGAAGGTCGAAGTTGTAACCCCGGAAGACTACCTGGGTGACGTGATGGGTGACCTGAACCGTCGTCGTGGTCTGGTCCAGGGTATGGATGAGTCGGTCTCTGGCCGTGTCGTCCGCGCTGAAGTTCCGCTCGGAGAAATGTTCGGTTACGCAACCGACGTTCGTTCCATGTCTCAGGGTCGCGCAAGCTACTCCATGGAATTCTCCAAATACGCCGAAGCTCCGTCGAACATCGTCGAAGCACTCGTTAAAAAACAAGGCTAATCCCCTTTAGGCAAGAGGTTCACTGTCGTGGCTAAAGAAAAATTTGATCGTTCCCTTCCCCACGTTAACGTCGGCACCATCGGCCACGTTGACCACGGTAAGACCACTCTGACCGCAGCTCTGACTCGCGTCTGCTCCGAAGTTTTCGGTTCGGCAGTCGTTGAGTTCGACAAGATCGACTCGGCTCCGGAAGAAAAAGCGCGCGGTATCACCATCAACACCGCTCACGTCGAGTACAACTCGAACATTCGTCACTACGCTCACGTTGACTGCCCAGGTCACGCTGACTACGTGAAGAACATGATCACCGGTGCTGCCCAGATGGACGGCGCGATCCTGGTTTGCTCGGCCGCCGATGGTCCGATGCCACAAACCCGTGAGCACATCCTGCTGTCCCGTCAGGTAGGCGTTCCTTACATCGTGGTCTTCCTGAACAAGGCTGACCTGGTAGACGACGCTGAGCTGCTGGAACTGGTCGAGATGGAAGTTCGCGACCTGCTGTCCACCTACGACTTCCCAGGCGACGACACCCCGATCATCATCGGTTCGGCTCGTATGGCCCTGGAAGGCAAAGACGACAACGAAATGGGTACTACCGCTGTCAAGAAGCTGGTAGAAACTCTGGATGCCTACATCCCTGAGCCAGTTCGTGCCGTTGATCAGCCGTTCCTGATGCCGATCGAAGACGTATTCTCGATCTCGGGTCGTGGTACCGTTGTTACCGGTCGTATCGAGCGTGGTATCGTCCGCGTTCAGGATCCGCTGGAAATCGTTGGTCTGCGTGACACCACCACCACCACCTGCACCGGTGTTGAGATGTTCCGCAAGCTGCTGGACGAAGGTCGTGCTGGCGAGAACTGCGGCGTTCTGCTGCGTGGTACCAAGCGTGACGACGTTGAGCGTGGCCAGGTTCTGGTCAAGCCAGGTTCGGTCAAGCCGCACACCAAGTTCACCGCAGAAGTCTATGTTCTGTCGAAGGAAGAAGGCGGTCGTCACACTCCGTTCTTCAAAGGCTACCGTCCTCAGTTCTACTTCCGTACCACTGACGTGACCGGTAACTGCGAACTGCCGGAAGGCGTTGAAATGGTAATGCCAGGTGACAACATTCAGATGACTGTCACCCTGATCAAGACCATCGCAATGGAAGACGGTCTGCGCTTCGCTATCCGTGAAGGCGGTCGTACCGTCGGCGCCGGCGTCGTAGCCAAAATCATCGAGTAATCACTCGACCGATTGAAAAAACCCCCGCTCAGCGGGGGTTTTTTTTATTGGGTTGACACTAAATTGGGGCGTCTATAGAATCACGCCTCCTTTTAGCGGGCGTAGTGCGTCCGTTGGGAACAGCCTGGAGTCTGAAATCCAATGCAAAATCAGCAAATCCGTATCAGGTTGAAGGCTTTCGACCATCGCCTGATCGACCAATCCACCCAGGAAATCGTGGAAACCGCGAAACGTACTGGTGCACAAGTGCGTGGTCCAATTCCACTGCCTACCCGCAAAGAGCGTTTCACCGTTCTGGTCTCCCCGCACGTCAACAAAGACGCGCGTGACCAGTACGAGATTCGCACTCATAAGCGTGTTCTGGACATCGTCCAGCCAACGGATAAAACCGTTGACGCGCTGATGAAGCTTGATCTGGCGGCAGGTGTGGAAGTACAGATCAGCCTCGGCTAAGACTTCGGTCTGGTCGTGTAACGCTCTGAAATGGGCGGCCATAGCGGGTGAAAGCCCCGTACACTCATGAGGTTTACAACATGACTATTGGTGTAATCGGTCGCAAGTGCGGTATGACCCGCATTTTCACCGAAGAAGGTGTCTCCATTCCGGTCACGGTCATCGAGATCGAGCCGAATCGTGTCACCCAGTTCAAAACTGAAGAAACCGATGGCTACCGTGCAGTGCAAGTCACTGTCGGCGAGCGTCGTGCTTCGCGTGTGACTGCCGCTCAGGCAGGTCACTTCGCCAAGGCCAACGTTGCCGCTGGTCGCGGTGTCTGGGAGTTCCGTCTTGAAGAAGGCGATTTCCAGGCTGGCGATCTGATCAAAGCTGAACTCTTCACTGCAGGCCAGCTGGTAGACGTTACTGGTCAGTCCAAAGGTAAAGGCTTCGCCGGTACCATCAAGCGCTGGAACTTCCGTGGCCAGGACAACACCCACGGTAACTCCGTGTCGCACCGTGTCCCAGGTTCCATCGGCCAGTGCCAGACTCCTGGTCGTGTGTTCAAGGGCAAGAAAATGTCCGGTCACATGGGCGCCGAGCGCGTGACTGTTCAGTCCCTGGAAGTAGTTCGCGTAGACGCTGAGCGCAACCTGCTGCTGGTCAAGGGTGCCGTTCCAGGCGCTACTGGCGGCGACGTGGTTGTACGTCCAGCTGTCAAGGCTCGCGGTTAAGGGGAAACTGACATGCAACTCAATGTAAATGACGCTCAGGCGATCGAAGTTTCCGAACTGACTTTCGGTGGCGAATTCAACGAGACGCTGGTACACCAAGCAGTCGTGGCCTACATGGCCGGCGGCCGTCAGGGCACCAAGCAGCAGAAGACCCGTTCCGACGTGGCTGGTGGCGGTAAGCGCCCATGGCGTCAGAAGGGTACTGGCCGTGCTCGTGCTGGTACCACTCGTGGTCCGATCTGGCGTGGCGGTGGTGTAACCTTCGCAGCTCGCCCTCAAGATCACTCGCAGAAGCTCAACAAGAAGATGTATCGCGCAGCCCTGCGCTCCATCCTCGCTGAGCTGGTGCGTAGCGACCGTCTGGTCGTGGTTCAGGACTTCGCTGTTGAAGCACCGAAAACCAAAGATCTGCTGAACAAGCTGAACGGCATGGGTCTGAACGACGTACTGATCGTTTCCGACGCTGTTGATCAGAACCTGTACCTGGCTGCTCGCAACCTGCCGCACGTCGACGTACGTGACGTACAAGGTTCCGACCCGGTCAGTCTGATCGCATACGAGAAAGTGTTGATCACTGTCTCGGCCGTGAAGAAATTCGAGGAGCTGCTGGGATGAACCAGGAACGCGTATTCAAAGTCCTCCTTGGCCCGCACGTTTCCGAGAAGGCTACCGTTCTGGCTGAGAAAAAAGGCCAGTTCGTATTCAAGGTTGCTACCGATGCAACCAAGCTGGAAATCAAGAAAGCTGTCGAAGGCCTGTTCAACGTAAAAGTTGAAAACGTGTCGACTGTTAACGTTCTGGGTAAAACCAAGCGTACCGCACGTGGTCTGGGCAAGCGTAATGACTGGAAGAAGGCGATCGTCTCCCTTCAGCCAGGCCAAGATCTCGATTTCAGCAGCAGTGCTGAGTAAGGAAGGGGTGCATCATGGCAATCGTTAAATGCAAACCGACTTCCCCTGGCCGCCGTTTCGTGGTCAAGGTGGTCAACCAGGAGCTGCACAAAGGCGCTCCTCACGCACCGCTGATCGAGAAGAAATCGAAGTCTGGTGGTCGTAACAACAATGGCCGCATCACCACTCGTCACGTTGGTGGTGGTCATAAGCAGCATTACCGTCTGGTCGACTTCCGTCGCAACGACAAAGATGGCATCCCAGCCACTGTCGAGCGTATCGAATACGACCCGAACCGTACTGCTCACATCGCCCTGCTGTGCTACGCAGACGGTGAGCGTCGCTACATCATCGCCCCTAAAGGCGTGAGCGCTGGCGACCAGCTGATCGCAGGTGCCCTGGCCCCAATCAAGGCCGGTAACTCCCTGCAGCTGCGCAATATCCCAGTAGGTAGCACCATTCACGGCATCGAACTGAAGCCGGGTAAAGGTGCTCAGATCGCTCGTTCCGCTGGTGCTTCGGCTCAGCTGATCGCTCGTGAAGGCGTCTACGTGACTCTGCGTCTGCGTTCCGGTGAGATGCGTAAAGTACTGGCTGAGTGCCGTGCGACCCTGGGCGAAGTCTCGAACTCCGAGCACAGCCTGCGTTCGCTGGGTAAAGCTGGTGCCAAACGCTGGCGCGGCGTTCGCCCAACCGTTCGTGGTGTTGCCATGAACCCGGTTGACCACCCACATGGTGGTGGTGAAGGTCGTACCTCCGGTGGTCGTCATCCGGTATCGCCATGGGGCTTCCCAACCAAGGGTGCGAAGACCCGTGGTAATAAGCGTACCGACAACATGATCGTCCGTCGTCGCAAGTAACTAGAGGGATACGACAGTGCCACGTTCTCTGAAAAAAGGTCCTTTTATCGATCTTCACCTGCTGAAGAAGGTCGAAGTGGCGGTGGAGAAGAACGATCGCAAGCCAGTTAAAACCTGGTCGCGCCGTTCGATGATCCTGCCACAAATGGTCGGTCTGACCATCGCGGTACACAACGGTCGTCAACATGTCCCAGTTCTGGTGAACGAAGACATGGTCGGCCACAAACTGGGCGAGTTCGCCGGTACCCGCACCTATCGCGGGCACGTGGCTGACAAGAAAGCCAAGCGTTAAGGGGTAAGGAAATGGAAGTAGCCGCTAAGTTGTCGGGCGCTCGCATCTCCGCCCAGAAAGCCCGCTTGGTCGCCGACCAGATCCGCGGGAAGAAGGTGGGCGAAGCGCTCAACCTGTTGGCCTTCAGCAGCAAAAAAGCCGCTGAAATCATGAAGAAAGTCCTCGAGTCGGCCGTTGCCAACGCCGAACACAACGAAGGCGCAGACGTTGATGACCTGAAGGTCTCCACCGTCTTCGTCAACGAAGGGCGTTCGCTGAAGCGCATCATGCCACGTGCCAAAGGCCGTGCTGATCGCATCGTCAAGCGGTCTTGCCATATCACTGTCAAGGTTGCGGACAAGTAACGGAGTCGATCAGATGGGTCAGAAAGTACATCCCACTGGCATTCGCCTGGGAATCGTCAAGGAGCACACCTCCGTCTGGTACGCAGACGGTGCTACTTACGCAGATTACCTGTTGAAGGATCTGAAAACGCGTGAGTACCTCCAGGACAAACTAAAAAGCGCGTCCGTAAGCCGTATCGATATTCATCGTCCGGCTCAAACTGCACGCATCACCATCCACACCGCTCGTCCCGGTATCGTTATCGGTAAGAAAGGTGAAGATGTCGAGAAGCTGCGTCAGGACCTGACCAAGCAGATGGGTGTGCCTGTGCACATCAACATCGAAGAGATCCGCAAGCCGGAACTCGACGCTATGCTGGTTGCGCAGAGCGTAGCTCAGCAGCTGGAACGCCGCGTAATGTTCCGTCGCGCCATGAAGCGCGCCGTACAGAACGCCATGCGTATTGGTGCCAAGGGCATCAAGATCCAGGTGAGCGGTCGTCTCGGCGGTGCTGAGATTGCTCGTACCGAGTGGTATCGCGAAGGTCGTGTGCCTCTGCACACCCTGCGTGCCGATATCGACTACAACACCTACGAAGCTCACACCACTTACGGTGTGATCGGTGTGAAGGTTTGGATCTTCAAAGGCGAAGTTATTGGTGGTCGCCAAGAAGAACTGAAACCACAAGCACCAGCGCCTCGTAAAAAAGCTGCTAAGTAAGGGGTACGCCAAATGTTGCAACCAAAGCGTACAAAATTCCGCAAGCAGATGACTGGCCACAACCGTGGTCTGGCACTGCGCGGTAGCAAAGTCAGCTTCGGCGAATTCGCCCTGAAAGCTGTTGCTCGCGGTCGCCTCACCGCTCGCCAGATCGAGTCCGCACGTCGTGCGCTGACCCGTCACGTAAAACGTGGCGGTAAGATCTGGATCCGTGTGTTCCCGGACAAGCCGATCTCCAAGAAGCCTCTCGAGGTTCGTATGGGTAAAGGTAAGGGTTCCGTGGAATACTGGGTTGCCCAGATTCAGCCAGGCAAAGTCCTGTATGAAATCGAGGGTGTTTCTGAAGAGCTGGCGCGCGAAGCTTTCGCCCTGGCTGCTGCAAAGCTGCCTCTCGCCACCTCCTTTGTTAAGCGGACGGTGATGTGATGAAAGCGAATGAACTTCGTGAAAAATCGGCACAGCAACTGAATGAGCAACTGCTCGGCTTGCTGCGCGACCAGTTCAATCTGCGTATGCAGAAAGCAACTGGCCAGTTGGGGCAGTCGCACCTGCTCTCGCAAGTTAAGCGTGACATCGCTCGCGTGAAAACTGTGCTCAACCAGCAGGCAGGTAAGTGATCATGGCTGAAGCTGAAAAAACCGTCCGTACGCTGACTGGCCGTGTCGTCAGCGACAAAATGGACAAGACCATCACCGTTCTGATCGAGCGTCGCGTAAAGCACCCGATCTACGGTAAATACGTTAAGCGTTCGACTAAGCTGCACGCGCACGACGAAGCCAACCAGTGCAAGATCGGCGACAAGGTTTCCATCCGTGAAACCCGTCCGCTGGCCAAGACCAAGTCCTGGGCACTGGTTGAAGTCCTCGAACGCGCTGTTGAAGTCTAAGGGCTAGGGGTCGGAGAAATTTTATGATTCAGACTCAATCCATGCTCGATGTGGCCGATAACAGCGGCGCTCGTCGCGTCATGTGCATCAAGGTGCTCGGCGGTTCGCACCGCCGTTACGCCGGCATCGGTGACATCATCAAGGTAACCGTCAAGGAAGCAATTCCGCGCGGTAAGGTCAAGAAAGGCCAAGTGATGACCGCTGTTGTAGTGCGCACCCGTCACGGTGTTCGTCGCGCTGACGGTTCCATCATTCGTTTCGACGGCAACGCTGCTGTTCTGCTGAACAACAAGCAAGAGCCGATCGGCACTCGCATCTTCGGGCCAGTGACCCGTGAACTTCGTACTGAGAAGTTCATGAAGATCGTCTCGCTCGCCCCTGAAGTGCTGTAAGGAGATCCGACATGCAAAAGATTCGTCGTGACGACGAGATCATCGTGATCGCCGGCAAAGACAAAGGTAAGCGCGGTAAGGTGCTGAAGGTTCTGGCTGATGACCGTCTGGTCGTTGGTGGTGTGAACCTGGTCAAGCGTCATACCAAGCCTAACCCGATGGCGGGCGTACAGGGCGGTATCGTCGAAAAAGAAGCGCCTCTGCACGCTTCCAACGTTGCCATCTTCAACGGCGAAACCAACAAGGCTGACCGCGTTGGTTTCAAAGTAGAAGACGGTAAAAAAATTCGTGTCTTCAAGTCGACCCAAAAAGCGGTTGATGCTTGAACACTGCTAGGTAGAAGACCATGGCACGACTGAAAGAGATTTACCGGAACGAAATCGCTCCTAAGCTTAAGGAAGAACTTAAGCTGTCGAACGTGATGGAAGTTCCGCGCGTTACCAAGATCACCCTGAACATGGGTCTGGGCGAAGCGATCGGCGACAAGAAAGTCATCGAGCACGCTGTTGCCGACCTGGAAAAGATCACCGGTCAAAAGCCGGTCGTGACTTTCGCTCGTAAATCCATCGCGGGCTTCAAAGTCCGTGAAGGCTGGCCGATCGGTGTCAAGGTGACCCTGCGTCGCGACAAGATGTACGAATTCCTGGACCGCCTGCTGGCGATCTCCCTGCCTCGGGTTCGCGACTTCCGCGGCCTGAATGCCAAGTCCTTCGATGGCCGTGGTAACTACAGCATGGGCGTGAAAGAGCAGATCATCTTCCCGGAAATCGACTACGACAAGATCGATGCTCTGCGCGGTTTGGACATCACCCTGACCACCACTGCTCGTTCGGACGACGAAGGCCGCGCTCTGCTGCGTGCTTTCAAGTTCCCGTTCCGCAACTGATTGGAGTAGGAAAATGGCCAAGAAGAGCATGAAAAACCGCGAGCTGAAGCGTCAGCTCACGGTAGCCAAGTACGCCAAAAAGCGTGCCGAGCTGAAAGCGACCATCGTCAACCTGAACGCCTCTCCTGAAGAGCGTTTCGCTGCCGTTGTCGCCCTGCAGAAGCAGCCACGTGATGCCTCCGCTTCGCGTCTGCGCAACCGTTGCCGCCTGACCGGTCGTCCTCACGGTGTATACCGTAAGTTCGGCCTGGGCCGTAACATGCTGCGTCAAGCTGCAATGCGCGGTGACGTACCAGGTCTGGTCAAGGCCTCCTGGTAATCGCTGCAGGCTGGATCCCGGCGGAAGGGGAGCAATCTTCCGACCGCCGGTGACCTCGCCAACAAACAAGCCCCTATATGGGGCTTGTTTCGTTTCTACCTTGTGTCTAGAATGACCGGCTCACCTGAGCCTGGGTTTTTTGCCCTGTCCGCTCGGGTGGTTGTGATAGCCGCAAGGCTAATAATTCTTGTATCAGGAGCATCTAGCCCATGAGTATGCAGGACCCGTTAGCGGACATGCTAACTCGCATCCGTAATGCCCAGATGGCTGAAAAGTCCGTCGTAAGCATGCCTTCCTCCACCCTGAAGGTCGCGGTTGCCAAAGTTCTGAAAGACGAAGGTTACATCGCCGGCTACCAGGTAACTGGTGAGGCCAAGCCTTCCCTGTCGATCGAACTGAAGTACTTCGAAGGCCGTCCGGTCATCGAGGAACTGAAGCGCTCCAGCCGTCCAGGCCTGCGCCAGTACAAGTCCGTCGCAGAGCTGCCGAAAGTACGTGGCGGTCTGGGCGTGTCTATCGTCTCCACCAACAAAGGTGTGATGACTGATCGCGCTGCACGCGCTGCCGGTGTCGGCGGCGAAGTTCTGTGCACAGTGTTCTAAGGGGAGATAGGCATGTCTCGCGTCGCTAAGAACCCCGTTAAGCTGCCAGCAGGCGTCGAAGTCAAATTCGCCGGCCAGCAGCTTTCGGTGAAGGGTGCCAAAGGCACTCTCGAACTGAACGTTCACTCGTCTGTTGAAGTTACCGAAGAGTCTGGCGAGCTGCGTTTCGTCGCTCGCAACGGTGACCAGCAAGCTCGCGCCATGGCCGGTACCACCCGCGCTCTGGTGAACAACATGGTCCAGGGCGTAAGCCAAGGCTTCGAGCGCAAGCTCCAGCTGGTCGGTGTTGGTTACAAGGCACAGGCCAAGGGCACCGTCCTGAACCTGGCCCTGGGCTTCTCGCACCCAGTGGACTACGAACTGCCAGCCGGTATCACCGCTGAAACCCCAAGCCAGACCGACATCCTGATCAAGGGTATCGACAAGCAGCTGGTGGGTCAGGTGGCCGCTGAAATCCGCGACTTCCGTCCGCCAGAGCCTTACAAAGGCAAGGGTGTGCGTTACGCGGACGAAGTAGTCCGTCGTAAAGAAGCCAAGAAGAAGTAGGGCCTAGCAAATGACCGACAAAAAAGTTACTCGACTGCGTCGCGCTCGCAAAGCACGTCTCAAGATGCACGAACTCGAAGTCGTGCGCCTGTGCGTGTTCCGCTCCTCGCAGCACATCTACGCCCAGGTCATTTCGGCCGACGGCAGCAAGGTTCTGGCAAGCGCCTCGACCTTGGACAAAGAACTGCGTGATGGCGCCACTGGCAACATCGACGCGGCCACTAAGGTTGGCAAGCTGGTAGCTGAGCGTGCGAAAGCCGCCGGTGTATCTCAAGTTGCCTTTGACCGTTCCGGCTTCAAGTACCATGGCCGCGTCAAAGCGCTGGCTGATGCTGCTCGTGAAGGCGGGCTGGAGTTCTAAGTTATGGCAAATAACGATCAAAAGCGCGACGAAGGCTACATCGAGAAGCTGGTTCAAGTTAACCGCGTTGCCAAAACCGTAAAAGGCGGCCGTATCTTCACCTTCACCGCGCTGACCGTGGTAGGTGATGGTAAAGGTCGTGTTGGCTTCGGCCGTGGCAAGTCGCGCGAAGTACCTGCCGCGATCCAGAAAGCCATGGAAGCTGCTCGCCGCAACATGATCCAGGTTGACCTGAAGGGCACCACCCTGCAGTACGCCACCAAGGCTGCCCACGGCGCCTCGAAGGTTTACATGCAGCCTGCCTCGGAAGGTACCGGTATCATCGCCGGTGGCGCAATGCGTGCTGTCCTGGAAGTTGCTGGTGTTCAGAACGTTCTGGCCAAGTGCTACGGTTCGACCAACCCAGTGAACGTGGTTTACGCCACCTTCAAGGGTCTGAAAGCCATGCAATCTCCTGAATCCATTGCTGCCAAGCGCGGCAAGAGCGTCGAGGAGATCTTCTGATCATGGCAACCGTAAAAGTAACGCTGATCAAGAGCGTCTCGGGCCGTCTGCCTAACCACAAGCTGTGCGTTAAGGGCCTGGGTCTGCGTCGCATCGGTCACACTGTAGAAGTCCAGGATACTCCCGAAAACCGCGGGATGATCAACAAGGCTTACTACATGCTGAAGGTCGAGGGTTAATCGATGAAACTCAATGATCTGAGTCCAGCGCCGGGTTCCCGTCGCGAGAAGCATCGTCCAGGTCGTGGTATCGGTAGCGGTCTGGGTAAGACCGGCGGCCGTGGCCACAAAGGTCAGACTTCCCGTTCGGGTGGTTCGATCGCTCCTGGCTTCGAAGGCGGTCAACAGCCGCTGCACCGTCGTCTGCCGAAGTTCGGCTTCGTTTCCCTGAAAGCCATGGACCGCGCCGAAGTGCGTCTGTCCGAGCTGGCCAAGGTGGAAGGCGACGTGATCTCCGTGCAATCCCTGAAGGATGCCAACGTGATCGGCCAGAACGTACAGCGCGTGAAAATCATGCTGTCTGGCGAAGTCACTCGCGCAGTCACCATCAAGGGTATCGCAGCCACCAAGGGTGCGCGTGCGGCTATCGAAGCAGCTGGCGGCAAGTTCGAGGAATAAATGGCTAAGCAAGGTGCTCTCTCTTCGCTCGGTAAGGGCGGGATGTCGGAACTCTGGGCTCGTCTGCGCTTTCTGTTCATGGCGATCATCGTCTATCGGATAGGTGCGCATATCCCGGTTCCTGGCATCAATCCAGACCGTCTGGCGGATCTGTTTCGGCAGAATGAGGGGACCATTCTTAGCTTGTTCAACATGTTTTCCGGTGGCGCGCTCGAGCGCATGAGCATCTTTGCACTGGGGATCATGCCGTACATCTCGGCATCGATCATCATGCAACTGATGACGGCGGTCAGCCCGCAACTGGAGCAGTTGAAGAAGGAAGGTGAAGCTGGCCGTCGCAAGATCAGCCAGTACACCCGCTACGGCACCGTTATCCTGGCACTGGTTCAAGCCATTGGCATGTCCATTGGCCTGGCCAACCAGGGCGTGGCGTTTTCTGTAGGCCTGGGCTTCCATGTCGTCGCCGTCTCCACCTTCGTGGCGGGCGCGATGTTCATGATGTGGCTGGGCGAGCAGATCACCGAGCGCGGTGTGGGCAACGGTATCTCGATGTTGATCTTCGCGGGTATCGTTGCCGGTCTTCCGAGAGCAATCGGGCAGTCTTTCGAGTCTGCACGCACAGGCGATATCAACATTTTCGCCCTGGTCGCTATCGGTTTGCTGGCAGTAGCGATTATCGGCTTCGTGGTGTTCATTGAGCGTGGTCAGCGTCGTATCGCCGTTCACTACGCCAAGCGTCAGCAGGGCCGCAAGGTCTTCGCTGCGCAGACCAGCCACTTGCCGCTGAAGGTGAACATGGCGGGGGTTATCCCGGCCATTTTCGCGAGCAGCATTCTGCTGTTCCCGGCTTCGCTGGGTGCCTGGTTCGGTCAGTCCGAAGGTATGGGCTGGCTGCAGGACATCTCGCAGTCGATCGCTCCTGGTCAGCCGTTGAACATTCTGCTGTTTAGTGCAGGGATCATTTTCTTCTGCTTCTTCTACACAGCGCTGATGTTCAACCCGAAAGACGTAGCGGAAAACCTGAAGAAGTCCGGTGCCTTTATTCCGGGTATCCGTCCTGGTGAGCAGTCGGCACGCTACATTGATGGCGTTCTGACCCGTCTGACCATGTTCGGTGCTCTTTACATGATGGCCGTCTGCCTTCTGCCCCAGTTCCTGGTGGTGGCAGCAAATGTGCCGTTCTACCTTGGCGGGACCTCGTTGCTGATTGTGGTAGTGGTTGTGATGGACTTCATGTCCCAAGTACAATCGCACCTCGTTTCGCACCAGTACGAATCCCTGATGAAGAAAGCCAACCTGAAAGGCTACGGTGGCAGCGGTCTGCTGCGCTGATACGCCCCTAAGGTTCGAGGAGTCGGTAATGAAAGTTCGTGCATCGGTGAAAAAGCTGTGCCGTAACTGCAAGATCATCCGTCGCGAAGGCGTCGTACGAGTGATCTGCAGCGCGGAACCGCGTCACAAACAGCGCCAAGGCTGAGTGTGATCTGCGCTTCAAACCCAGCAGCTAGTGTGCTGCTGGGTTGATTATTCGTTTCTACAGCGATATTATCTCGCGCCCTATTTCTTGGCTTCCGGGGCGTAGGTAGCTGTCAATTGGAGTCCCACTGAATGGCCCGTATTGCAGGCGTCAACATTCCAGATAACAAGCATGCTGTTATCTCGCTGACCTACATCTATGGTGTCGGTCGCACTACTGCACAGAAGATCTGTGCAGACGCTGGTGTAAACCCAGCCGCTAAGATCAAGGATCTGAGCGACGAGCAAATCGAAACCCTGCGTGGCGAAGTCGCGAAGTTCACCACCGAAGGTGACCTGCGTCGTGACATCAACATGAAGATCAAGCGCTTGATGGACCTGGGTTGCTACCGCGGCCTGCGTCATCGTAAAGGTCTGCCGGTTCGCGGTCAGCGCACCAAGACCAACGCACGCACCCGTAAGGGCCCGCGTAAGCCGATCCGCAAGTAATCGCCCAGGAATATAGACATGGCAAAACCTGCTGCTCGTCCTCGTAAGAAAGTCAAAAAGACAGTGGTTGATGGCATCGCCCACATCCATGCCTCTTTCAACAACACCATCGTGACCATCACCGACCGTCAGGGCAACGCTTTGTCCTGGGCGACCTCCGGTGGTTCGGGTTTCCGTGGTTCGCGCAAATCCACCCCGTTCGCAGCCCAGATCGCTGCTGAGCGTGCTGGTCAAGCTGCGCTGGAATACGGTCTGAAGAACCTCGACGTAAACGTCAAGGGTCCAGGTCCAGGTCGTGAGTCCGCCGTTCGTGCACTGAACAGCTGCGGCTACAAGATCGCCAGCATCACCGACGTGACGCCAATCCCGCACAACGGGTGCCGTCCGCCGAAGAAGCGTCGCGTGTAATCAGGAGACAGATAAATGGCACGTTACATTGGTCCAAAATGCAAACTGTCTCGTCGTGAAGGCACTGACCTGTTCCTGAAGAGCGGCGTTCGCGCTCTGGAATCGAAGTGCAACATCGAAGCAGCCCCAGGTATCCACGGCCAGCGCCGTGGCCGTCAGTCCGACTACGGTACCCAGCTGCGCGAGAAGCAAAAAGTTCGTCGTATCTACGGTGTTCTGGAGCGTCAGTTCCGCGGTTACTACCAGGCTGCAGCCTCGAAAAAAGGCGCAACCGGTGAGAACCTGCTGCAACTGCTCGAGTGCCGTCTGGATAACGTCGTCTACCGTATGGGCTTCGGCTCGACTCGTTCCGAGTCCCGTCAGCTGGTTTCGCACAAAGCGATCAGCGTCAACGGTAAGACTGTAAACATTCCATCCTACCAAGTTCGTCCGGGTGACGTGGTCGCGGTTCGCGAGAAGTCGCTGAACCAGCTGCGCATTGTTCAAGCCCTTGAACTGTGCGCCCAGCGTGGCCGCGTTGAGTGGGTTGACGTGGATGCTGCTAAAAAGTCGGGCGTTTTCAAGAACGTTCCTGCTCGCAGCGACCTGTCTGCCGACATCAACGAGAACCTGATTGTCGAGCTCTACTCCAAGTAAGGGCTAGAAAATAGGTGCATCCATGCAGATTTCGGTAAATGAGTTCCTGACTCCCCGCCACATTGATGTGCAGGTAGTCAGTCCGACCCGCGCCAAGATTACGCTCGAGCCTCTCGAGCGTGGTTTCGGCCATACCCTGGGCAACGCGCTGCGCCGCATCCTGTTGTCCTCCATGCCTGGCTGTGCAGTAGTCGAGGCCGAGATCGACGGCGTACTCCACGAGTACTCCGCGATCGAAGGTGTTCAGGAAGACGTCATTGAAATCCTGTTGAACCTGAAAGGCCTGGCTATCAAACTGCACGGTCGTGACGAAGTTACGCTGACCTTGTCGAAAAAGGGTTCGGGGGTGGTTACCGCTGCCGATATTCAGCTGGATCACGATGTCGAGATCGTCAACCCCGATCACGTAATCGCGAACCTGGCGTCGAACGGCGCCCTGAACATGAAGCTCACTGTAGCTCGTGGTCGTGGTTACGAGCCGGCCGACTCCCGTCAAACCGACGAAGACGAAAGCCGTAGCATTGGCCGTCTGCAGTTGGACGCTTCGTTCAGCCCGGTGCGTCGTATCGCCTATGTGGTCGAGAACGCCCGTGTTGAACAGCGTACCAACCTGGACAAGCTGGTCATTGATCTGGAAACCAACGGCACCCTGGACCCTGAAGAGGCTATCCGCCGCGCTGCGACCATCCTGCAACAGCAGTTGGCCGCGTTCGTCGACCTCAAAGGTGACAGCGAGCCTGTCGTAGTCGAGCAGGAAGACGAGATCGATCCGATCCTGCTGCGTCCGGTTGACGACCTGGAACTGACTGTACGTTCGGCCAACTGCCTCAAGGCGGAGAACATCTACTACATCGGCGACCTGATTCAGCGTACCGAAGTAGAGCTGTTGAAGACTCCTAACCTGGGCAAGAAGTCCCTGACTGAAATCAAGGACGTCCTGGCCTCTCGTGGTCTGTCTCTCGGCATGCGCCTCGACAACTGGCCGCCTGCAAGTCTTAAGAAAGACGACAAGGCGACCGCCTGATCGTCGTAATCACCGAACGTAGTGTTTGGTAAGGAATGAATCATGCGTCATCGTAAAAGTGGACGTCACCTGAGCCGTACCAGCTCTCACCGCAAGGCTATGTTCCAGAACATGGCAGTGTCGCTGATCGAGCACGAGCTGATCAAAACCACCCTGCCGAAAGCCAAGGAACTGCGCCGCGTTGCCGAGCCGCTGATCACCCTGGCCAAGGAAGACAGCGTAGCTAACCGCCGTCTGGCCTTCGATCGTACCCGTTCGAAGTCCGCTGTTGGCAAGCTGTTCAACGACCTGGGCAAGCGTTACGCCACCCGTCAGGGCGGCTACCTGCGCATCCTGAAGTGCGGTTTCCGCGCTGGCGACAACGCTCCTATGGCGTACGTCGAGCTGGTTGATCGTCCGGTCGGCGGTGCTGTAGAAGCTGCTGAGTAAGACGTTCTGTCTGCTACAAAGAACCGGGCCTAGTGCCCGGTTTTTTGTTTCAAGATGTATTGTTTATTTCTATTGATGCAAGTCATGTAATGCATTTGTTCTTGTAACCTTGCTCGTCAATACTCTCTCCAGAGCCGATTAGCCGGCGCTTGAAGACCGATAAGGAGAGCCCATGAGCAAGATTCTCACCACCGCCAGCGGTGCACCTGTAGCAGACAACCAGAATTCCCGTTCCGCCGGCCCGCGCGGCCCGCTGCTGCTCGACGACTTCCACCTGATCGAGAAGCTCGCCCACTTCAACCGCGAGAACATTCCTGAGCGCCGCGTACACGCAAAAGGCTCGGGCGCCTACGGCACCTTTACCGTCACCCGCGATATCACCGATTACACCAGTGCCAAGTTGTTTGAACAGGTTGGCAAGCAGACCGAAACCTTCCTGCGCTTCTCCACCGTTGGTGGTGAGCGTGGCTCCGCTGATACCGAGCGCGATCCCCGTGGTTTTGCCGTCAAGTTCTACACCGAGGAAGGCAACTGGGACATCGTCGGCAACAACACGCCGGTGTTCTTCATCCGCGATCCACTGAAGTTTCCGGACTTTATCCACACCCAGAAGCGTCACCCACAATCCAACTTGAAGAACGCTCAGATGATGTGGGACTTCTGGTCGCACTCTCCCGAGGCACTGCATCAGGTCACCATTCTGTTCTCCGATCGTGGCATTCCGGACGGCTACCGCCACATGCACGGCTTCGGTAGCCATACCTACAGCCTGATCAATACCAAGGGTGAGCGCACCTGGGTCAAATGGCACTTCAAGACCCAGCAAGGCATCAAGAACCTCGCACCGGCAGATGCCGCGCGCCTGGCAGGTACTGACCCGGACTACGCCCAGCGCGACCTGTTCGAAGCCATCGAGCGGGGCGATTACCCACGCTGGACCGTGTGCATCCAGGTGATGAGCGAAGCCGATGCTGCCAGCCGCGACGAAAACCCCTTCGACGTGACCAAGACCTGGTCGCAGAAGGACTACCCGCTGATTGAAGTGGGCGTGCTGGAGCTCAACCGTAACCCGCTCAACTACTTTGCCGAGGTCGAGCAGGCTGCGTTTGGCCCAAGCAACATGGTACCGGGTGTTGGCCTGTCGCCGGACCGCATGCTGCAAGGGCGGGTATTCGCCTACGCCGACGCGCATCGCTACCGGGTGGGTACCAACCACCAGCAGCTGCCGGTGAATGCACCACGCTGCCCGGTCAACAGCTACCAGCGTGATGGTTCCATGGCCGCTGGCAGTTACGGCAGCGCGCCGAACTATGAGCCCAACAGCTACAGCGATGCACCGAAGCAGTCGCCACGCCACGCCGAGCCTGCACTGGCCCTGAATGGTTCCGCAGACCGTTACGACCACCGCGAAGACACCGACTACTACAGCCACGCCGGCGCGCTGTTCCGCCTGATGAACGATGAGCAGAAAGCCCTGCTGATAAACAACATTGCCGGCACCATGGCAGGCGTCAGCGAAGACGTGATCCAGCGTCAGTTGCAATACTTCTTCAAGGCCGATCCTGCCTATGGCGAAGGGGTTGCCAAGGCCTTGGGCATCAATCTCGCCTAAGTCGAAGTGATAAGAAGAACCGCCCTCATTTGGGCGGTTTTTCAATGAATATCACTACTGTTTAACCGATTTTTTGCTTCTAATTGCGCGGTTTTCAGTGACCGCAGGCAAAAGCTGGTTCACACTATGTGGCATAGACGTTTTCACATGGAGAAGCAGGGCGATGCAAGGTCACCCGGACGTAATCAACTACCTCGTTACGCTGCTGAAGGGCGAACTGGCGGCGCGTGACCAGTACTTCATTCACTCGCGTATGTACGAAGACTGGGGCCTGTCCAAGCTCTACGAGCGCATCAACCACGAAATGGAAGAAGAGACGCAGCACGCAGATGCCCTGATGCGTCGCATCCTCATGCTCGAAGGCACCCCTGACATGCGCGCGGACGACCTGGAAGTGGGCAGCACCGTGCCGGAAATGATCGAGGCTGACCTCAAGCTCGAGTACAAGGTACGCGGCGCGCTGTGCAAAGGCATCGAGCTGTGCGAGCTGCATAAGGACTACATCAGCCGCGACATCCTGCGCGCTCAGTTGGCTGATACCGAAGAAGATCACACCTACTGGCTGGAGAAGCAGCAGGGGCTGATCAAGGCCATTGGCCTGGAGAATTACCTGCAGTCGCAGATGTAAAAGCCTGGGCTGCTTTGCAGCCCTATCGCGACACAAGGCCGCTCCTACATTTGAACGCGTCAATCCAGAGATTACGCGATCGCCTGTAGGAGCGGCCTTGTGTCGCGAAAGGAGCGCAAAGCGCCCCCAGGGCCTTACGCCCGATCCCGCTCCAGCAACGGTTTCAGGTAGTGCCCGGTATACGACTGTTTCATCGTACTCAGTTCTTCTGGCGTACCGCAGGCAATGATCTGCCCACCTTTCGAGCCACCCTCCGGCCCCAGATCCACCAGCCAGTCCGCGGTCTTGATCACATCCAGGTTGTGCTCGATCACCACCACGGTATTGCCGTGGTCGCGCAGGCGATGCAGCACGTCCAGCAACTGCTGGATATCGGCAAAGTGCAGGCCCGTGGTTGGCTCATCGAGGATGTACAGGGTCTTGCCGGTGTCACGCTTGGACAGTTCGCGCGATAGCTTGACTCGCTGGGCCTCACCACCCGACAGGGTTGTCGCCGACTGCCCCAGCTTGATGTACGACAGCCCCACATCCATCAACGTCTGCAGCTTGCGCGCCAGCGCCGGCACTGCGTCGAAGAACTCGCGGGCATCCTCGATGGTCATCTCCAGCACCTCGTGGATGTTCTTGCCCTTGTACTTGATCTCCAGGGTTTCACGGTTGTAGCGCTTGCTCTTGCACACGTCGCACGGCACGTAGATGTCCGGCAGGAAGTGCATCTCCACCTTGATCAGGCCATCGCCCTGGCAGGCCTCGCAACGGCCCCCCTTGACGTTGAACGAGAAACGCCCCGGACCATAGCCGCGCGAACGCGATTCCGGCACACCGGAGAACAGCTCGCGGATCGGCGTGAAGATGCCGGTGTAGGTCGCCGGGTTAGAGCGAGGGGTGCGGCCGATCGGGCTCTGGTCGATATCCACCACCTTGTCCAGGTGCTGCAGGCCATCCATGCTGGCATGCGGCGCCGCTTCCAGGCTGCTTGCGCCATTCAGGGCGGTGGCGGCCAGTGGGAACAGGGTGTTGTTGATCAGCGTCGACTTGCCCGAGCCGGACACCCCGGTCACGCAGGTCAGCAGGCCGATCGGGACTTCCAGGTCGACGTTTTGCAGGTTGTTGCCACGCGCGCCCTTGAGCTTGAGTTGCAGCTTCTTGTTGCGCGGCGTGCGCTTGGCCGGCACGACGATCTTCTTGCGCCCGGACAGGTACTTGCCGGTCAGCGAGTCGGGGTGGGCCATGACCTCCTGCGGCGAGCCCTCGGCGACGATCTGCCCACCGTGCACGCCGGCTCCCGGGCCGATGTCCACCACGTAGTCGGCCAGGCGGATGGCGTCCTCGTCGTGTTCCACCACGATCACCGTGTTGCCCAGGTCGCGCAGGTGGTTGAGGGTGGCCAGCAGGCGGTCATTGTCACGCTGATGAAGGCCGATGGACGGCTCATCGAGGATGTACATCACTCCCACCAGGCCAGCGCCGATCTGGCTGGCCAGGCGGATACGCTGCGCTTCGCCACCGGACAGGGTATCGGCGCTGCGGTCCAGGGTGAGATAGTCGAGACCGACGTTGACCAGGAACTGCAGGCGCTCGCAGATTTCCTTGAGGATCTTCGCCGCAATCTCGCCACGGCGACCGGTCAGGGTCAGCTCGCCGAAATAGTTGCTGGCTTCACCGATCGGCAGATTGGTCACCGCCGGCAGGGTTTTTTCGCCCACCCACACGTGCCGTGCCTCACGGCGCAGGCGGGTGCCGCGGCAATCCGGGCAGGGCTGGGTGCCGAGGAACTTGGCCAGTTCTTCGCGCACGGTGGCCGACTCGGTCTCGCGGTAGCGACGCTCCAGGTTCGGCACGATGCCTTCGAACGGGTGCGAGCGCTTGACGATGTCGCCACGGTCGTTGAGGTACTTGAAGTCGACGCTCTGCTTGCCGCTGCCCTGAAGGATCACCTTCTGGTGCTCGGCCGAAAGCTGGCCGAATGGTTCCTCCAGGCTGAAGCCGTAATGCGCGGCCAGCGAGCCGAGCATCTGGAAGTAGTACACGTTGCGCCGGTCCCAGCCGCGGATTGCGCCTTCGGCCAAGGTGAGCTCGGCATTGACCAGGCGCTTGGTGTCGAAGAACTGCTTCACCCCCAGGCCATCGCAGGTCGGGCAGGCGCCGGCGGGGTTGTTGAAGGAGAACAGCTTCGGCTCCAGCTCGCTGATGGCATGACCACAGACCGGGCAGGCGAAACGCGCGGAGAAGATCGTCTCTTCGCCTTGTTCGTCATCCATCGGTGCCACCAGGGCGATGCCGTCGGCCAGCTTTAGCGCGGTCTCGAACGACTCGGCCAGGCGTTGTTGCAGGTCGGCGCGGACCTTGAAACGGTCCACCACCACATCGATGCTGTGTTTTTTCTGCTTGTCCAGCTTGGGCAGTTCGTCGAGTTCGTAGAGCTTGCCGTTTACCCGGGCGCGCACAAAGCCCTGGGCGCGCAGCTCGTCGAACACTGCCAGGTGCTCGCCCTTGCGCTCGCGCACCACCGGCGCCAGCAGCATCAGCTTGCTGCCTTCCGGGCGCTCCAGCACCAGGTCGACCATCTGGCTGATCGTTTGCGCCTCCAGCGGGATATCGTGATCCGGGCAGCGTGGGGTGCCGACGCGGGCGTACAGCAGGCGCAGATAGTCGTAGATTTCGGTGATGGTGCCGACCGTGGAGCGGGGGTTGTGCGAGGTCGACTTCTGCTCGATGGAAATGGCTGGCGACAGGCCCTCGATGGTATCGACGTCGGGCTTTTCCATCATCGACAGGAACTGCCGGGCGTAGGCCGACAGCGATTCCACATAGCGGCGCTGGCCTTCGGCGTACAGGGTGTCGAACGCCAGGGACGACTTGCCGGAACCGGACAGGCCGGTGATCACGATCAGCTTGTCCCGGGGCAGGGTCAGGTCGATGTTCTTCAGGTTGTGGGTACGTGCCCCACGAATCAGGATCTTGTCCACTGCGGCCTCGCTCGGCGGGCATAAACAAGGAAGTATACGGCGCGCTGCCAGTACGCGGCAAAGCGTCGCGTAGATGCCGTCAAGCTGTCGGACTGATAGAATCGCCGCCGGTTCACACGAGATTAATCCATGCACGACACCCACAACGAGCGCATGAGTGGCAGCGAAACCCGCGCCGCTGGCGGCCTGGCCCTGGTCTTTGCCTTTCGTATGCTGGGCATGTTCATGGTCTTGCCGGTGCTGGCCACCTACGGGATGGACCTGGCCGGTGCCACGCCTGCGCTGATCGGCCTGGCCATTGGTGCCTATGGCCTGACGCAGGCCGTATTGCAGATCCCGTTCGGGATGATTTCCGATCGCATCGGCCGCCGGCCGGTGATTTACCTGGGGTTGGTCATCTTTGCCCTGGGTAGTGTATTGGCGGCCCAGGCCGACTCCATCTGGGGAGTGATCGCCGGGCGTATCCTGCAGGGCGCCGGGGCGATTTCCGCTGCGGTCATGGCGCTGCTGTCCGACCTCACGCGCGAGCAGCACAGGACCAAGGCCATGGCCATGATCGGCATGAGCATCGGCCTGTCGTTTGCTGTCGCCATGGTCGTTGGCCCATTGCTGACTCGTGCCTTTGGCTTGTCAGGATTGTTCCTCGCCACGGCAGGACTTGCCTTGGTAGGCATCCTGCTGATCGCCTTTGTGGTGCCCAATACCCACAGCATCCTGCAGCACCGTGAGTCGGGTGTGGCGCGCCAGGCCATCGGCCCGACCCTGCGCCATCCGGACCTTCTGCGCCTGGATGTGGGCATCTTCATTCTCCACGCCATCCTCATGGCCAGCTTCGTCGCATTGCCACTGGCCTTTGTCGAGCGCGGCGGCCTGCCGAAGGAGCAGCACTGGTGGGTGTACCTGACCGCGTTGTTCATCTCATTTTTTGCAATGGTCCCGTTCATCATCTATGGCGAAAAAAAGCGCAAGATGAAACGCGTGCTGGCCGGGGCGGTCAGTGTGTTGCTGCTGGTGGAGGTGTTCTTCTGGCAGTGGGCTGACGGTTTGCGCGGACTGGTGATCGGCACCGTGGTATTCTTTACTGCATTCAACCTGCTGGAGGCATCGCTGCCTTCGCTGGTGAGCAAGGTGTCGCCTGCAGGTGGCAAGGGGACGGCAATGGGGGTCTACTCCACCAGCCAGTTCCTCGGCGCTGCCCTGGGAGGAATCCTCGGTGGCTGGTTGTTCCAGCACGGCGGGCTGAACATGGTGTTCCTCGGTTGTGCGGTACTGTGTGCCATCTGGTTGGTCGTCGCCTTGCGCATGAACGAGCCGCCCTATGTGACCAGCCTGCGCATGCCGCTGACGCCAGAGGCAGTCCGGGAAGCCGGCCTGACCGAGCGCCTGATGGCTGTGCCAGGTGTGACCGACGCCGTCGTGGTGGCGGAAGAAGCCGCCATCTATATCAAACTGGATACGAAAATTTTGGACCGTACGACCCTCGAGCGCCTGGTGAACCCGGCCTCTTCGGCGTGCGAAGCCTAGGAGAACGTTATGGCCCGTGGGGTTAACAAAGTCATTCTGGTCGGCACCTGTGGCCAGGATCCCGAAGTCCGCTACCTGCCCAACGGTAACGCCGTGACCAACCTGAGCCTGGCTACCAGCGAGCAGTGGACCGACAAGCAGTCGGGCCAGAAGGTCGAGCGTACCGAGTGGCACCGTGTGTCGCTGTTCGGCAAGGTTGCCGAAATCGCCGGCGAATACCTGCGCAAGGGTTCGCAGTGCTACATCGAAGGCAAGCTGCAGACCCGCGAGTGGGAAAAAGACGGCATCAAGCGCTACACCACCGAGATCATCGTCGACATCAACGGCACCATGCAGCTGCTCGGCGGTCGTCCGCAGGGCCAGCAGCAGGGCGGTGACCCGTACAACCAGGGTGGCGGCAACTACGGTGGCGGCCAGCAGCAGTACAACCAGGCCCCGCCACGTCAACAGGCCCAGCGCCCGCAACAGGCCCCTCAGCGCCCGGCACCGCAGCAGCCAGCCCCGCAGCCGGCGGCTGACTTCGACAGCTTCGATGACGATATTCCGTTCTGATCAAAGCCGTTAAGCAGCTGGCAAAAAACCAAAAACCCAAGGCAGATGTCTTGGGTTTTTTTATGAGCAAACAGTGGTAGTGCTGTGCGGGCTTTCCTATAAAAAGAAAGCGGCGAGAATAGGGCGCCAGCTTCGCGATATCGCGGGAATCTCGGCAGCCCATTGAGTAGGAAAAATGCCATAAGATAATGCAAAATTTATATGGTTATAGGAAACGCTGACCGTAAATGTCAGAGACTTCTGAAGTTCTAGTGGGGCGCACTTTTTCCTACCCTGATCGCTTAGTATTCACTTTTTAAAGGAGTGGATCATGAAAAGTGCTGAGAAGGAATGCCTGTTAGGTCAAATAAACCTGAAATCAGACGCGCGAAACTACGATGTCTCTGGTTTTTCCGAGATGTATGCAGCTCATCTTGAGGGGCCTGCTGGGGACGCTGCGTTTTACGGTCGAGTACTAATAGGCATTGGTTTCGCAATTTCCGCACTGGGCCTTGGCATCTTCCTGTTTGGTCCTGAGGTTATTTATTATGACCGGTTTTCAGGCCCCACTCTGATTCAACACATACAAGCGAACTCCGGCCTCGTTGCAATGGCCGGCGGGTTGATAATGGCGTGGGGCGGGAAGCGGCGGGATGACGGCATTGTTTATCGGGAGGATTTTCTCCTGTCCCATTACAAGTTTGTAACGGAAGATGGGCAAGATGTTAGTGGTCAGGTTTCTGTCCGATACCTGGAAGGAGATAATTTCAGTGTATTCATCGACTTGTAGTCGAGCGAGTATGTTCGAGCCTTGTTAGAGTCATATTCGTCATTGATTCAAGTTATGCCTCTTACTTGACAGTCTGCCCTCAGATCTTTTGGCTGGTGCCGTTCTACTGTACCGGTTTGGTTGACGGCTACAAATCAAGCCATGTGACACCGAGTGCCGTTTGGAGTGGCCTCGCGTCGCGAAACGGGCGCATAGTGCGCCAATGGCACGACTACACCAATACCAGTCCAGTTCAATAAAACAACCGCGGCTCCGGCGAGTCCAGCAAGCTGACCAGCTTGGTCAGGGCAAAGCCCAGTTCCTGGCGGCTGGGGGCCATCAGGGCGATGCGCACGCCGCAGTTGGCGTGGCTGCGTTCTGGCAGGAACTGGCTGCCACTGACTACCGTGACGCCGTTGTTACGCGCCAGGTTGGCGAATTCGTCGCTGGTCCACGGCTCGGGCAACTCCAGCCAGATGTGGAAGCTGTTGGGCTGGCTGCGGATCTTGTACTTGCCAAGGATCTCCCGGGCCATTTGCTGGCGCGCGGCCGCCTCCTCCTGTTGTTCCCGCACCAGCTGGTCGGCCATGCCGCTGTTGATCAGGTTGCTGGCCAGTTGCGCCATCAACGGTGATGGCATCCAGACGCTGCTGCGTACCATCGACGAAAGCCGCGAGAGGGTTTGCGGTGGGGCATACAGGTAACCGATGCGCAGTGCCGGCAGCACACATTTGGACAGGCTGGTGAGGTACACCGAGCGTTCGGGCGCATACGCCGCCAGTGGCTGGTAATCCGGTGCGGGTTCAAGGAAGCCGTAGATATCGTCATCGACGATGAACAGGTCGAACTCGCGGGCGATCTCTGCAATGGCCTGGCGCCGTGCGTGGGGCATGATCGAGTTGGTGGGGTTCTGGTGGGTGGTGACACACACCAACAGGGAAGGGCGATGCTCCAGGCAGGCCGCGCGCAATGCCTCGGGAATCAGGCCATGCTCGTCCATGGCCACGCCACGCAGGCGTCGGCCCATGCTGTGGGCCAGGGAGATGATGCCTGGGTAGCAGAACGACTCGCACAGCACCACATCGTCGCTCTTCGACAGGCTGCTGATGGCCACCAATAGTCCATGCTGGGCGCCAGAGGTCAGTACAACCTGTTGCCAGCGCGCATCAGGCAGCCAGCGCCGAATCCAGGCTGCACCTGCTTGTTTGTGGGAGGTGTGACCACCTTCTGTCACATAGTCGAGTACCTGTCCCAGGTCCGCAGAGGTGGCCAGCTCGCTGATCGCCGCACCCAGCCACTCACTCATGTGGGCGTCGTTGGGTTTGATGATCGAGAGATCGATCTGGCTGCTTTCGCCAGTAACTGGTGTGGGCACCGACGGGGCGGATAACCGCTGTCGCAACTGCCTGACAAATGTGCCACGGCCCACCTCTCCAACCACCAGGCCGCGCTTGGCCGCTTCGTCGTAGGCTCTTCCAACGGTGCCGGGGGTTACATTCAGTGCCTCGGCAAGGTCTTTGAGGGTGGGCAAACGATCGCCAGCTGCAAGCCGACCACTTTCGATGTCCTGTTCAAGAGCATTAGCGATCATCAGGTAAACCGGCTGGGTTTGATCGCCGTATTGAGGGACCCACATGGAAATGGCACCAGATTCTGCAATTGCGCGCAGCCTAACATGAAAGCCAAGATGCGGGTAATGATGGTAACTCTCGTATTTGAGTCGATTGAATTTGATATTGCATCGATGCAATTCATGTAATTACAATCATCGAGCTGATTGGGACATGCACACTTGCGTTGTGCTTGGCAGGACACTCCACTGGATGGACTTCGCTATGGAAATTCTGGGCGCTTTCTGGGCGGAACACTGGTTGCTGGCGGTGCTCATGCTTGGCGCTATCGCTTTCGTTGCCGGCTTCGTAGACAGCATTGCCGGTGGCGGCGGGTTGTTCCTGGTGCCGGGCTTTCTGCTGGTCGGCATGCCACCGCAGGTTGCCCTCGGCCAGGAAAAACTGGTCAGTACCCTTGGCACACTGGCAGCCATCCGCAACTTCCTGGCCAACAGCAAGATGGTCTGGAAGGTGGCGCTGGTCGGCGTGCCATTCTCGCTGCTCGGTGCCTACCTGGGGGCGCACCTGATCGTGTCGATCTCCCAGGAAACCGTAGGCAAGATCATCCTGGCGCTGATCCCCTTCGGCATCCTCATCTTCCTCACCCCCAAGGACCGCCCGGTCGAGGAACGCGAACTGTCATCGCGCATGCTGTTCACCGTGGTCCCGCTGACCTGCCTGGCCATCGGTTTCTATGACGGCTTCTTCGGCCCCGGTACCGGCAGCATGTTCATCATTGCTTTCCATTACCTGCTGCGCATGGACCTGGTCTCCAGCTCGGCCAACTCCAAAACCTTCAACTTCGCGTCCAACATCGGCGCCCTGGTGGCCTTCGTCATTGCCGGCAAGGTCGTCTACCTGCTGGCGTTGCCGCTGGTGGCCTGCAACATCCTCGGTAACCACCTGGGCAGCGCGCTGGCCCTGCGCAAGGGCAACGAAGTGGTGCGCAAGGCGCTGGTGTTTTCGATGCTCTGCCTGTTCACCAGCCTAGGCGTGAAGTACCTGGCCTGACCCTTCCATAGGAGACAACTGATGAAAACCGCATTCGTAACCGGCGCCTCCTCGGGCTTTGGCCGCGCCATCTGCCGTACCTTGATCGGCAAAGGCTACCGCGTGATCGGTGGCGCCCGGCGCATGGACAAGCTGCAAGCGCTGGAGGCCGAGCTGGGCGTCAATTTCATTCCGCTGGCGCTGGACGTCACCGACCCGGTGTCGCTCGAGACGGCGGTCGAGCAGATTCGTGATGCTTCGCTGCAGATCGACTTGCTGGTCAACAATGCCGGGCTGGCGCTGGGCGTGGACCGTGCCCAGGCCAGCAGCGCGGAAAACTGGCAGCGGATGATCGACACCAACATCACCGGCCTGGCCATGGTCACCCACAAGATCCTGCCGCAGATGGTGGAAGCCGACAGCGGCATGATCATCAACATCGGCTCGATCGCCGGCACCTACCCCTACCCGGGCGGTAATGTGTATGGCGCCAGCAAGGCCTTTGTCCGCCAGTTCAGCCTCAACCTGCGCGCCGACCTGGCGGGCACCCGCGTGCGAGTAAGCAACATCGAGCCAGGGCTGTGCTCGGGGACCGATTTCTCGGTGGTGCGCCTGAACGGCAACCTGGATGCCGTGCAGGCGCTGTATCGGGATGTGGAGGCCATCCTGCCCGAGGACATCGCGGCCACGGTGGCCTGGATTGCCGAGCAGCCGGCGCATGTGAACATCAATACCATCGAGATCATGCCGGTGGCCCAGAGCAGTGCGGCGCTGAACGTGGTGCGCAACCTGCCGGCTTGCTGATCGGCCGGTGGTGGATGGCACCGGCGTTGCCGGGTTTGCGGGCACGCCCGCACCCACAGGAATAGCGCCCTGCTTCGGGCATGTGCAGTACCTGTGGGTTTACCCGCGAATCTGGCAACACAGCGCCTTCAGCTGACCCATGTCATCGCACCTTCTCGATTCTTGGCTAGTCTTAACTGTTGGCGGCCATCAATTGGCCGCCACCGTGACTACCAAGAGGCGCCGGCCATGTTCCGTGCGTCCACCACCTGATCAGGAGTGCACGATGGACCTGAACCGTCGGCAGTTCTTCAAGGTCGCCGCCGTCGGCCTTGGAGGCTCGAGCCTTGCGGCGTTGGGCATGGCCCCGACACCAGCATTCGCCGAGCAGGTGCGTCACTTCAAGCTGGCGCATACCAAAGAAACCCGTAACACCTGCCCCTACTGCTCGGTCGGCTGCGGCCTGATCATGTACAGCCAGGGCGATGCGGGCAAGAACGTCAAACAGAACATCATCCATATCGAAGGTGACGCCGACCACCCGGTCAACCGCGGCACCCTCTGCCCGAAAGGCGCTGGCCTGCTGGACTTCATCCACAGCCCGAGCCGCCTGCAGTACCCCGAGGTACGCAAGCCTGGCAGCAAGGAGTGGGTGCGGGTCAGCTGGGACGAGGCGCTCGATCGCGTCGCCGACCTGATGAAGCAGGACCGCGACGCCAACTTCATCGAAAAGAACGCCCAGGGGCAAACGGTCAACCGCTGGCTCACCACCGGTTTTCTCGCTGCTTCCGCCGCCTCCAGCGAGGCTGGCTACCTGACCCACAAGGTCGTCCGCGCAACAGGCATGCTGGGGTTCGATAACCAGGCTCGTGTCTGACATGGCCCGACGGTGGCAAGTCTTGCCCCGACGTACGGCCGTGGCGCCATGACCAACCACTGGTCCGATATCGCCAACGCGAATCTGGTCCTGGTGATGGGTGGCAACGCAGCAGAAGCGCATCCGTGCGGCTTCAAGTGGGTGACCGAAGCCAAGGCGCACAACAAGGCGCGGCTGATCGTGGTCGACCCGCGGTTTACCCGTACCGCTTCGGTGGCGGACTACTACGCACCGATCCGTACCGGTACCGACATCGCCTTCATGGGCGGGCTGATCAATTACCTGCTGAGCAACGACAAGATCCAGCACGAGTACGTGCGCAACTACACCGACGTGTCGTTCATCGTCAAAGAGAACTATGGCTTCGAGGATGGCCTGTTCAGCGGCTACGACGAGGCCAAGCGCGTGTATGCCGACAAGTCCGGCTGGGGTTACGAGCTGGGTGAGGACGGTTTTGCCAAGGTCGACCCGACACTGCAGCACCCGCGCTGCGTGTTCCAGCTGATGAAGCAGCACTACAGCCGCTATACCCCGGAACTGGCGAGCATGACCTGTGGCATGCCGCAGGACGCCATGTTGAAGATCTGGGAAGAGATCGCTACCTGCTCGGTACCGGGCAAGACCATGACGATCCTCTATGCGCTTGGCTGGACGCAGCACTCGATCGGCGCACAGATCATCCGCAGTGCGGCCATGGTGCAGTTGCTGCTGGGTAACGTCGGCATGCCGGGTGGCGGGGTCAACGCCTTGCGCGGGCACTCCAACATCCAGGGCCTGACCGACCTCGGCCTGCTGTCCAACTCGTTGCCGGGTTACCTGACCCTGGCCGGCGATGCCGAGCAGGACTATGCCGCCTATATCGACAAGCGCGCCTCCAAGCCACTGCGCCCTGGCCAACTGTCGTACTGGCAGAACTACGGCAAGTTCCATGTCAGCCTGATGAAGGCCTGGTACGGCGCCAACGCCACCGCGCAAAACAACTGGGGCTACGACTGGCTGCCCAAGCTCGACGTGCCGGCCTACGACGTGCTGCGCATGTTCGAGATGATGGGCCAGGGCAAGGTCAACGGCTACATGTGCCAGGGCTTCAACCCGATTGCCGCGCTGCCGGACAAGAACCGCGTCACCGCGGCCTTGGGCAAGCTCAAGTGGCTGGTGATCATGGACCCGCTGGCCACCGAGACCTCGGAGTTCTGGCGCAACGCCGGGCCGTTCAATGATGTAGACACGGCCAACATCCAGACCGAAGTGATCCGCCTGCCCACCACCTGCTTCGCCGAGGAAGACGGCTCGCTGGTCAACAGCAGCCGCTGGCTGCAGTGGCACTGGAAGGGCGCCGACGGCCCGGGCGAGACCCGCACCGACGTTCACATCATGAGCGAGCTGTTCCTGCGCCTGCGTCAACGCTACCAGGCCGAGGGCGGCGCCTACCCTGATGCGCTGATGAACATCAACTGGCCATACAAGGTCCCTGAAGAGCCATCCCCGGAGGAACTGGCCAAGGAAATGAACGGCTGGGCGGTGGCCGACGTCACTGACCCGACTGGCGCAGTGCTCAAGGCCGGCCAGCAACTGGCGGGCTTTGGCCAGCTCAAGGACGACGGCAGCACCGCGTCCGGCTGCTGGATCTTTGCCGGCAGCTGGACCGAGCAGGGTAACCAGATGGCTCGCCGTGACAACAGCGACCCGTACGGCATGCACCAGGTGCAGAACTGGGCCTGGGCCTGGCCGGCCAACCGCCGCATCCTCTACAACCGTGCCTCCAGCGACCCGCAAGGCAAGCCGTGGGACCCGGAGAAGAAGCGCCTGGTGTGGTGGAACGGCAAGGCCTGGACCGGCACCGACGTGCCCGACTTCAAGGTCGACTCGCCGCCCGAGGCGGGGATGAACCCGTTCATCATGAACCCCGAAGGCGTGGCGCGGTTCTTCGCCATCGACAAGATGGCCGAAGGCCCGTTCCCCGAGCACTACGAACCGTTCGAAACGCCGATTGGCATCAACCCGCTGCACCCGCAGAACAAGAAGGCCACCAGCAACCCGGCCGGGCGGGTCTTCGACTCGGTGTGGGACAGCCTCGGCAAGCACGACGAGTTCCCGTACGCGGCGACCACGTACCGGCTGACCGAGCACTTCCACTTCTGGAGCAAGCATTGCCGGCTCAACGCCATTGCCCAGCCCGAGCAGTTCGTCGAAATCGGCGAGGTGCTGGCCAGCGAGAAAGGTATCAAGGCCGGTGACCGGGTGCGGGTGTCGAGCAAGCGCGGGCACATCGAGGCGGTGGCAGTGGTGACCAAGCGGATTCGCCCGCTCAAGGTCAACAACCAGACCGTGCACCAGATCGGCATCCCGCTGCACTGGGGCTTCACCGGGGCTACGCGGCATGGCTACCTGACCAACACCCTGGTGCCTTTCCTGGGTGACGGCAATACCCAGACGCCAGAGTCCAAGTCGTTCCTCGTCAAAGTGGAGAAACTCTGATGGCCAGCCAAGACATCATCGCCCGCTCGGCCACCACCACCGTACCGCCTTCGGTACGCCAGCAGCAGGAAGTAGCCAAGCTGATCGACACCACCAAGTGCATCGGCTGCAAGGCCTGCCAGGTGGCGTGTTCGGAGTGGAACGAACTGCGTGACGAGGTCGGCCACAACCACGGCACCTACGACAACCCCCAGGACCTCACCGCCGAGACCTGGACCCTGATGCGCTTCACCGAGCACGAGCGCGACGATGGCAACCTGGAGTGGCTGATTCGCAAGGACGGCTGCATGCACTGCGCCGAGCCAGGTTGCCTGAAGGCCTGCCCGAGCCCGGGGGCGATCATCAAGCACGCCAACGGCATCGTCGACTTCAACCAGGACCACTGCATCGGTTGCGGCTACTGCATCACCGGTTGCCCGTTCAACATCCCGCGCATCTCGCAGAAGGACCACAAGGCGTACAAGTGCACCCTGTGTTCCGACCGCGTGACCGTGGGCCTGGAGCCGGCCTGCGTGAAAACCTGCCCGACCGGGGCCATCGTGTTCGGCACCAAGGACGAGATGAAGGTGCATGCCGCCGAGCGCATCGTCGACCTCCAGTCGCGGGGTTACGACAAGGCCGGGCTGTACGACCCGGACGGCGTCGGCGGCACTCACGTGATGTATGTGCTGCACCATGCCGACACGCCGAAGCTGTACGCCGGCCTGCCGGACCAGCCGGTGATCAGCCCGCTGGTGGGGTTGTGGAAGGGCTTCACCAAGCCGCTGGCGCTGCTGGCCATGGGCGCGGCGGTGCTGGCCGGGTTCTTCCACTATGTGCGGGTCGGGCCACAGCGGGTGGAGGAGGACGAACACCCGGCACCTGCGGATGAAAGCGTGCACCAGGTGGACCCGTCGGTCCATGTCTATGATCCGACCAAGCCCGGCGGGCAAGGGGAGCAGCGACCATGAACGACAACAAACCCATCCTGCGCTACAACGCCAACGAGCGCAGCAACCACTGGGTCGTCGCGATCCTGTTCGTCCTGGCTGGCCTGTCGGGGCTGGCGCTGTTCCATCCGGCGCTGTTCTGGCTCAGCAACCTGTTCGGCGGTGGGCCGTGGACACGCATCCTGCACCCCTTCATCGGGGTGGCGATGTTCGTGTTCTTCCTCGGCCTGGTGCTGCGTTTCTGGCGGGCCAACTTCATCACTGCCAACGACCGCCTGTGGCTGCGCCGCGTGGACCGGGTGATGCTCAACAAGGAGGAGGGTGTGCCACCGATCGGCAAGTACAACGCCGGGCAGAAGCTGTTGTTCTGGACTCTGCTGGTGTGCATGCTGGTGCTGCTGGTCAGCGGCGTGGTGATCTGGCGCGCATACTTCAGCCATTTGTTCGGCATCGAGGTCATTCGCCTGTCCGCGCTGCTCCACGCCCTGGCGGCGTTCGTGCTGATCCTCAGCATCATCGTGCACATCTACGCCGGCATCTGGATCAAGGGCTCGATCGGCGCCATGCTGCATGGCTGGGTCAGCCGCGCCTGGGCGCGCAAGCACCATGAATTGTGGTACCGCGAAGTGACCGGTGACAAGACGCCGGGCAATCACGGACGAAAAGAAGGATGAGCGCTTGAGCACGATACTCGAACCCGGGCAGATCGAAGCGTCGGCAGTGATGCCGCCGTTTCTGCACCTGCCCCCCGCCAACCTGTTCGAACTGCGCGCCGCGCGCCTGGAGCAGCTGGCCGAGGGCAATGCCCTTGGCGAATACCTGAAGCTGGTGGCTCGTTTGTGCCGTATCCAGCAGCAGCTTGTGGATAACCCGCCCGCTGGCATGCCGGTGGCCGAGGAGCGTCAGCGCCTGTGCATAAGTCATGGTTTGCCGCCACTGGCGGCGGACAGCCTGGTGCGTGAAGGGCCGTGGCTGGTCTGGTTGCAGGCCTTGCTTGAGCACCTCGACGCGGACACCAGCGGTCCGTTGGGGGAGGCGCTGCAAGCCCTGCGCAGCAGTGACGACCCTCAACGCAAGGGTTGGGGCATCGCCTTGCTCGCCGGCCAGTACGACGCAGTGCCCGCAGCACTGGTGCCGTTCATTGGGGCGGCCTTGCAGGGGGCCTGGTCCAGCTGGTTGCTGGCGCTGCCCGCGCCAGAGCTCAAGCCCGCCGGCAGCCTGGCCCAGTGCCCGGCCTGCGGTTCGCCGGCGATGGCCGGGGTGGTGCGCAACCGCGGCAAGCACAATGGCCTGCGCTACCTGGCTTGTTCGCTGTGTGCCTGCGAATGGCATGTGGTGCGGGTCAAATGCGTGTACTGCGAGTCGAGCAAGGACCTGCGCTATACCAGCCTTGACGATGACCGCCATGCGCCGGGCAAGGCGCCGCTACGGGCAGAGTGCTGCCCGGAGTGCGAGAGCTACCTGAAGCAGAACTACCTGGAAAACGATGCGGCGGCCGAGCCGCTGGCCGATGACCTGGCCAGCCTGGCACTGGACATTCGCCTGGACGAGGAGGGCTTCCATCGGTTGGCACCGAACCTGATGCTCGCACCCGGGTAATGGAGAGTGTCTACACTGTAAGACCGAGTCGCCTTCTTCGCGGGTAAACCCGCTCCCACAGGGCCCGGGCAGCTTTTGAGGCTTGCGCGGCCCTTGTAGGAGCGGGTTTACCCGCGAAGAGGCCAGTACAGACAACGGATCAGTCCAAGGTAGTACCGCATGTCCTCCAGCCTAGCCAGCGACACCCCACGCCTGCCCTCCATCGACACCCTTTTGCGCCACTCAGCCTGCTTCCCGCTGATCGACCGCCACGGTCGCGACGCGGTCCTCGCCACCCTGCGGCAACTGCTCGACGACCTGCGCGACCCCGCCCGCACCGGCCAGCTCAGCGCTGCCGAACTGGTCGCTGAAGTCCTGCTGGGCCGCACTGGCGAACGTTTGGCCACCCAGCAACGCAGCCAGGTCCGCCGTGTGTTCAACCTCACCGGCACCGTGTTGCACACCAACCTCGGCCGCGCCTTGTTGCCAGAGGAGGCCATCGAGGCCATGCAGACCGCCGCCCGCTACCCGCTCAACCTGGAATTCGACCTGGCCACCGGCAAGCGCGGCGACCGTGACGACCTGGTCGAAGGCCTGATCCGCGAGCTGACCGGCGCCGAAGCCGTCACCGTGGTCAACAACAACGCCGCCGCCGTGCTGCTGGCGCTCAACAGCCTGGGCGCGCGCAAGGAGGGGATCATCTCCCGCGGTGAACTGATCGAGATCGGCGGTGCCTTCCGCATCCCCGACATCATGGCTCGCGCCGGCGTGAAGCTGCACGAAGTCGGCACCACCAACCGCACCCACGCCCGTGACTACGAGGCCGCCATCAGCCCACGTACCGGCCTGCTGATGCGGGTGCATTGCAGCAACTACAGCATCCAGGGCTTCACTACCCAGGTGCCCACCGGCGAGCTGGCGCGCATCGCCCACCAACATGAATTGCCTCTACTTGAAGACCTTGGCAGCGGCAGCCTGCTTGACCTTACCCGCTGGGGCCTGCCCGCCGAGCCGACCGTGCGCCAGGCTCTGGCAGATGGCGCCGATATCGTCACCTTCAGCGGCGACAAACTGCTGGGCGGGCCGCAAGCCGGAATCATCGTCGGGCGCAAGGAGCTGATCGCCAGGATCAAGAAGAACCCGCTCAAGCGCGCGCTGCGGGTCGACAAGATCACCCTGGCCGCACTCGAAGCGGTGCTGGCGCTGTACCGCAACCCCGACCGCCTGGCCGAGCGCCTGCCCAGTCTGCGCCTGCTGACCCGCAGCCAGGTAGAAATCCAGTCCCAGGCCGAGCGCCTGGCGCCAGAGCTCAAGGCCCGCCTCGGCGAACAATGGGCGGTCAGCGTGGAACCGGCGCTGGGTATGATCGGCAGTGGCAGCCAACCGGTGGCCCGCCTGCCGAGCGCGGCGTTGTGCCTGCGCCCGCAGGTATCGAAGAAGCTGCGCGGGCGCAGCCTGCATGTGCTGGAGCGGGCCTTGCGTGACTTGCCGGTGCCGGTGCTCGGCCGTATCGCTGATGACGCATTGTGGCTGGACCTGCGCCAGCTGGATGACGAAGCCCAGTGGCTGGCGCAGTTGCCCGCCCTGCAATTGGGGCCGGTACAGTGATCGTTGGTACCGCCGGCCACATCGACCATGGCAAGACCGCACTGCTCCAGGCCCTGACCGGCCAGGCCGGTGACCATCGCCAGGAGGAGCGCGCCCGTGGCATGACCATCGACCTTGGCTACCGCTATGCGGCGTTGACCGAGGGGGCAGCGCTGACCGGCTTCATCGATGTACCGGGCCATGAGCGCTTTATCCATAACATGCTGGCCGGCGCCCACGGCATCGACCTGGTGCTGTTGGTGGTGGCGGCCGACGACGGGGTGATGCCACAAACCCGAGAGCACCTGGCGATCATCGAGCTGCTGGGCATCCCTCAGGCCCTGGTGGCGATCAGCAAATGTGACCGGGTAGAGCCGGCCCGTCTGGTCGAAGTGCAGGCACAGGTCAGCGAGCTTCTGGCGCCGGGCCCATATGCTGGTGCACGGCAGTTTCCGTTGTCGAGTGTGACCGGCGAAGGTATCGATGCCCTGCGCCAGGCCGTGCTTGCCGCGCAACAGCGCGTGCGCCAGCGCAGCGTGCGTGGTGGTTTCCGTCTGGCTGTCGACCGCGCCTTCGCCGTTACCGGTGCGGGTGTGGTGGTCACGGGCACGGCGCTGGCTGGGCGGGTCAGTGCCGGCGACACCTTGTTGCTGGGCAAGGCCGGCAAACCGGTGCGGGTGCGTGGCCTGCATGCGCAGAACCAGGCCGCGCTGGTGGCCGAGGCGGGCCAGCGGGTGGCACTGAACATCGCTGCCGAACGGCTGGCGGTGGAGCAGGTGCGCCGAGGTGACTGGCTGGTGCCAGAGTGGCTGCACGCCCCCAGCGTGCGGGTGGATATCGAGCTGAACCTGTTGCCGGGCGAGACCCGTACCTTCGAACATTTCAGCGCTGTGCACGTGCACCTCGGCACCCAGGACGTAACCGCCCGGGTGGCCTTGCTCGAAGGTGAAACCCTGGCGGCGGGCCAGCGCATGTTCGCCCAGTTGCTGCTCAACGCGCCGCTGCAGGCGGTACACGGCGACCGTCTGGTACTGCGCGACCAGCGTGCCCAGCGCACCCTGGGGGGCGGCAAGGTGCTCGACCCGTTCGCGCCAAGCCGTCAGCGTCGCAGCGATGAGCGCCTGCGCCAATTGCAGGTGCTGCGTGATGCCCAGGACCTGGAGCAGGCCTTGCCGGCACTGCTTGCCAGCGCACCAGGGGGTATCGACCCACAGCGTCTGGAGCGGCAGTTCAATCGCCTGCGCGAAACCTGGCAGGTGCCGGAAGACGTGCTGGTGGTGGCCACGCGGCAGGGCCAACTGCTGTTTGCCAGTGCCCGGTGGCAGGCGCTCAAGCGCCAGGTGCTGGAGCAGCTGGCGCGGTTCCATGAACAGGAGCCCGACCAGCTCGGCCCGGACCGCGACCGCCTGCGCCGCTTTGCTGCCTTGCCGCTGGAGCGGCCCGCTTTTGTCAGCCTGCTGGATGAGTTGCTCGAGGACGGCGCCATCGCCAGCAGCGGGCCTTGGTTGCATCTGCCCGATCACAAGGTGCAGCTGAGTGAAGCCGACAGTGCGTTATGGGCGAGTCTGCAACCGAAGTTGCTGGCGGGGCAATACGATCCGCCCTGGGTCAGGACGCTGGCGAGCGAGGAAAATTGTGCCGAAGCCGATGTGCGCCTGTTGCTGCGCAAGCTGGCCCGGTTGGGCATGGTGCACCAGGTGGTGCGCGACCTGTTCTACCCCGAGGCGACGCTACAGCGCATGGCAGAGCTGCTGCTGGGGCAGGCCAGTGAAACGCCGATAGTGCAGGTTGCCGCGTTTCGCGATATGTTGGGCATCGGTCGCAAGCGCAGTGTGCAGATTCTGGAGTACTTCGACCGCATCGGCCTGACCCGGAGGGTGGCCGATCAGCGTCACATTCGCGCCGACAGCGCCCTGGCCCAGCAGCAGGCCAGGCACTGAGTTCAAGGAAGGCAATCGCGCCCGGTGGCGCGGCCGGGCTTCAAACCCGGTTGGGGACGGCAGCCGTTCCCGGGCAGGTTCGACTCCCGCTGCCTTCCGCCATTTTCTTTTGCCTGTCAGGGCCCTATCGCCGGCAAGCCAGCTCCCACAGGTACTCCACAGGCCTCAGGCCTTGTGTTATCCCTGTGGGAGCTGGCTTGCCGGCGATAGGGCCAGACCAGGCAACACTCAGGCCCGTTCCCCACACAGATCCAGGGCAAACCACCGCTCCGCCGTGTCGACATCCAGCCCGGCCCCCAGCAACGCAACCATCTTGGCCAGCGCCGCCTCCCGGGTCATGCCACCGCCACTGACCAGCCCGGCCCCGCGCAAGCGGTTACCCGCCGCATAGGTGTCGAACACCACCGACCCCTCTGGGCACTGGCTGATAGCCGCCAGCATCACGCCCCGCTGGCGTGCCGCGCTCAGCACATCCAGCAACGCCTGGTCATCCGACGGCCCGGTACCGCTGCCGTAGCACTCCAGCAGCAACCCCTGCACGCCGCTGCCCAGCAGTGCCTGCAAGTGCCCGGCCTGCAGGCCCGGGAACACCGGCACTACCGCCAGGTTGACCGGCTGGCGCGGGTGCTTGTAGCCAAGTTCGGCTGGGATCGCCGTGGCGCGCTCACTGTCACGATGACGCGGCAGCGCGGCAAAGGCATCGAACGCCTCGCTGCGCAGCTTCGACGCCCGGCAGCCATGCAGCAGCTGCCCATGGAAGTACAGCTGCACGCCATCTTCCAGCCCCTGTTCGAACTGGCGCAGTGCGCCGCACAGGTTGTCCCAGGCGTCGCTGTCCGCGCTACCCGCCGGCAGCATCGAGCCGGTCAGCAGCACCGGCACCGGCAGGCCCAGCAGCAGGAACGACAATGCCGCAGCGCTGTAGGCCAGGCTGTCGGTGCCATGCAGCACCAACACGCCATCATGGCCAGCCAGCTCTACCGCTGCGACGATGGCATCGCGCATCGCCAGCCAGTTGTGCTGTTGCATGTTGGCGCTGTCGAGCAGCGGGTTCAGTTCCTGCAGGGTCCAATGCACCTGGGGCGCATCGGCCAACTGGGCGAAGTGTTCACGCATCCGCGCTTCGAAACCACCGGCCGGCGCCAGGCCTTCCGGTGTTTCGAGCATGCCGATGGTGCCACCGGTATAGAGAACGAGAAGATTCTTTACTGCACGCATGGAAATCATCCGTAGCGATGAGCGGAGAAAGAAAAGCCGCCCGCGGACGGGGCGGCTGGGCAGGAGAGGATATCAGCGCTGCGTCTGAGCTTGGCCGACTGCTTTGTCAGTGGCTGTTTCCGCCTGCGGATTGGCAGGCCAGGCATTGCGGTCCAGGTCCAGGTCGGTGAACTTGGCCGAGTCGAACACTGGCTGGTTGACGCCCGCCTTGCGCTGGTCGTCATAGTCGCGCATCACCCGCAGGCCGACCTTGAACAGCAGGGCCAGGGCCACCAGGTTGACGAAGGCCAGGCAGGTCATGGTGATGTCGGCGAAGGCGAACACGGTCGACAGGTCCTGCATCGAACCCCATACCACCAGCGCCAGCACCAGACCACGGAACACCATCAGTACCACGCGGTTGCGGCTGAGGAACTGCAGGCTGTTTTCGCCCAGGTAGTAGTTGTAGAGGATGCAGGTGAAGACGAACAGCGACAGCGCCACGCTGACGAACACGCGGCCCCAGTCACCGACCACGGCGGCCAGCGAGTTCTGGGTCAGGACGATGCCGTCACCTTCGAAGCCCGGGGTGTAGAAGCCCGACAACAGGATCAGCAACGCGGTGCAGGTGCAGATCACGAAGGTGTCGAGGAACACGCTGAATGCCTGGACAACGCCCTGCGCACCCGGGTGTTTCACGGCGGCCACGGCGGCGACGTTCGGCGCACTGCCCAGGCCCGCTTCGTTGGCGAACACACCACGCTTCACGCCCATGACGATGGCGCTGCCGAGCAGGCCGCCGAATGCCGGGTCGAGGCCGAAGGCGCTCTTGAAGATGGTTTCCAGCATGGCTGGCACGTGCTCGATCTGGGTACCGATCACGTACAGGGTCACGCCGATGTAGGCCAGGGTCTTGACCGGTACCAGCAGGTCGGACACCGCAGCGATGCGCTTGATGCCGCCAATGAAGGTGATGGCCAGCAGCACGGCGAGGACGATGCCGGTGTGCTTGGGGTCGAAGGCAAAGGCGTTCTGCAGCGAGTGGGTCACGGTGTACGACTGCAGGCCGATGAAGGCGAAGCCGTAGGTGACCAGCAGCAGGATCGAGAACACGATGGCCATGCTTTTCAGCTTGAGACCGTGCTGGATGTAGTAGGCCGGGCCACCACGGTACAGGCCGTCGCCATCGGCGCGCTTGTAGACCTGGGCCAGGGTGCATTCGAAGAAGCTGCTGGACATGCCCACCAGTGCGGTGACCCACATCCAGAACACCGCGCCTGGGCCGCCCAGGGTCACGGCGATACCGACACCGGCGATGTTACCGGCGCCCACGCGGCCGGCCAGGCTCAGCATCAGGGCCTGGAACGAGCTCAGCTGGCCTGCCTGGCCACGCAGCGATTCTTTGAACACACCGAACATGTGGCCAAAATGGCGGAACTGGACGAACCGGGAACGGATGGTGAAGTAGCTACCCAGCCCTACGATCAGCACAATGAGAAGTTTCCCCGAGAGGAAATCGTTGAGTACTTCGAGCATTGGAAAATGACCTCGATTCTTATTGTTCGTGTGGAAAGATCAGCGGACGGCAGGCGCACCGCTTCGTGGGGCGCATGGTTGGCTATGACAAGAGCGGTTACAATTTCGCGGGTTGCTCTGATTTGGTGCAACTTGATGCTACAATTGCGCCATTCGCGTCACCTGAGTCCCGAGTCATGAGCGATCATTTCGCTACCAACCTCAAACTGGCCTGCAGCCACTACCGCTCTATCTCCGAAGTTTGCCGCCAGCTGTCGATCAACCGCGCGCAGTTCAACAAGTACCTGAGCGGGCAGAGCCGCCCGACGGCCTACAACCTCAAGCGCATCGGCGATTTCTTCGGAGTCGAAGATTACGAATTGCATTTGCCACCCGAGCAGTTCAGCCGCCTGATCGGTGCTCGCGTGTCGACCCCGGCCGAGCAGCCTGGCGACCCGATCAGTGATCTGTTCCGTCCGTTGCACGCCCATGCGGGGAACCTGTCGCGCTATTGCGGTTATTACCTGGAATATTCCAACTGCATGTCGGTTCCGGGCACGGTCCTGGTGTCATTGGTTCACCTGTGGGAGGAGCGCGGGCAGTTCCTTTTCGAACGCCAGGAACGCCAGGAGCGTTCCAGCGCCACCAACCCCCATGCCGAGGTGCGTTGTCGCTATCTGGGAGCGGCGTTCCAGTTGCAGGACCGGATGTTCCTGGTCGATTACGAGTCGCTGACGTTCAACGAGATGAGCCAGACTATCCTCATCCCCAGTTTCAAAAGCCGCATTACCCGCCTCAACGGCCTGAAGGCCGGCGTATCCAGCGGAGACCGGCGCAACCCGGCCTGCACTCGGGTTGTGTGGGACTACCTGGGAGAGGAGATCAATCGCATCAATGTCTATCGGCAGGTAAAACTGTACCAGCCGGATGATCCCCGCATAGATGACGATGTGCGTGAGCGCCTCAGCGTGGGGCCGCTGCGTAACAGTCTGTTCGAAATCGAGTGATGCTTTTTTCAGAGAACAAGTTGATGTAACCACTCGCCAACAGGGTTGCCTGGGTCGAGCAGCAACTTGATTGCCATGATGCAGCAAACACAGACCAGCAATGGCTTGATCAGCCGTGGGCCAAAGTGCACTGCGCAGCGTGCGCCCAATTGAGCCCCCACAAAAGCCGCGAACGCCATTGCCAGCGCCAGTGGCCAGATGATCGCCCCGCTGAGTGAAAAGACTGACAATGCGCCCAGGTTACAGGCTGCGTTCAAAAGCTTGCTGGTGCACACGGCTTGTATCAAGTGCTGGCCCAGGAGGATCACGCAGGCCAGCATGAAAAACGAGCCGACACCAGGGCCGAAGATACCGTCATAAAAGCCAATGATCGGTGCAACCGTCAGGCAGAACAGGCTGGTCGATACCTTTGCCTTGCGCGCTTGTTCATTCGGCTTTGGGCTGAAGGCAAAGTAAGCGGCTATCAGAATCAGCAGTGGTGGGACGCACGCCTGCAGAACGCTTTTGGGCACGTAAGTTATCGACAAGGCACCCAACGCCCCTCCTATAAAAGACATGACAGCCATTGGACTGCCTCGTCTCCAGTCGATCATGCCTTTGCGGGCGAAGGCGCATGTAGCCGAAACCGTAGCCGAAGCCGCCTGGAACTTGTTGGTGGCAATTGCCGCCAAGGGTTCGATACCGGCAATGAACAACACCGGGAGCGTGATCAGGCCGCCACCACCGGCGATGGCATCGAAAAAGCCGGCCATCAGTGCCACCAGTGCGAGTGTCAGAACAAGCGTTACGTCGAATTCGATCATGGGGTGTTTTCCTGTGATCAGCCACGCACGAGCAGTGGGTCTTCAGCGAGCACCAACGGTACTGCGAAGGGGGAGTATCCGAATTGACGGATGAGCAGCCGCCGGTTGTCCTGGACCATGTCGCGGCCGTGCAAGGCTCGGCTGTTGTTGATCAACAGTGCGCTGTCAGGCTGCAGGACAAACGCCAGTGGTCGTGCGTTATCCAGTGCTTTCTGAAAGGCGTCGAAAGCGCGCGCCGCTGCGCTGCAGGCGCGTTCATTCAGGCTGAAGCGATAGCTGTTGTAACGAACAGAGAAACCACCATTGGGCTCGAATTGCAGCATTGAAACTGCTTTGCCTGCATTGCCTTGTCCGTGAGCGAAGCAGTCACTGCGGGTGAAGTCGAAGGACGTTGAAGTCAGCGCAAGTGTGTCCAGGCTACCCAGGCGTTCGATGATTTCCCGGAGCGGGAAGACATTCGTAGGTTCATTGGCGGGGTTCCAGCGCGCAGTCAGAATCAGTGCAGAGGGGGCAGGGGAGTTGGCATTGGTGGAAATTGTCGAGCAGTTGTAGGGCGCTTCAGTGTGCGGCCCCAAGCGCAAGCCCGCATGGGAGCTGGTTTCAACTTCCAGGCAGGGATTTTCGTCGAGCCGCGGGATGCGGCCACCGCCCTTGAAGTTGCCGACCAGGCGAACCTGTTTACCATCGTTGTCTATATCGAAGGCGAAACTGCGGTAGCGCACGAGCTCCAGCAGCAGTTGATTGCGGGAGGCAAGGTATTGGCAGCGAGGGTTTTGCGCCAGGGCGGAAATGTCGGGCAGGTACTCTGGTATTGGCTCGTTGGCACAAGGCATCTGCCTGTACATCAAGGCAGATAGCTGGCCTTCACTGAAGCGTTGTAACAGTGCACGCTGTTCCTCACTCAAGGCTTGCTCGAGTTGACCGGCGAATATACGAGCCTGAAGTGCTACTCCTTTGGTCTCCGGGCCACCCAAGTCAGCAATGGTCTGGCTTGCAAAGGTTATGGCCTTGCTTTGCTCCGGGCTGAAATCCAGGTATGCAACTTCCGAACGAGGCATTGAACGTTCCCTGTACTTGTTTTTGTGAAGCTCCCCGGTTGGCAAGTGGGGGAGTCAACTATTCAATGCGGTTGTGCTGCGGCATGGAAGTCAGCTCGTTCCTGGTATGTCGTAGGAGAATTCTGCCTATGGTGGTATTGAACTGTGGAACTTTGGAATCAATACCGCCTGTGGCATCGAACGGGTCCGGTGTTGGACTTCCCGGGCAGGAAACCGCAAAATGACCCCTTTCCTTCAATCAACCTCTCCGGATCTGCTGACTCTATGCGTATGCGCCTAATGCTGTTGGGTGGTGGCAATGCCCTCGGGCAAGCGCTGATTCGTCTTGGGGCCGAGGAGGACATCGCATTCCTGGCGCCGCGCCCGCCCGAGAACGGCTGGACGCCGGCCAGCCTCACCCAGCTGCTCGACGATCATCGTCCCGATGCCCTGGTCAACCTGGCCTATTACTTCGACTGGTTCCAGGCCGAGTCGGTCAGTGAACAGCGCCTGGCCCAGCAGGAGCGAGCTGTGGAGCGGTTGGCGGAACTGTGCCAGCACCACCAGATCACCCTGGTGCAGCCTTCCAGCTACCGCGTGTTCGATGGTTCGCGGGCCACGGCCTATAGCGAAAAGGACGAGCCGGTACCGCTGGGCCTGCGTGGTCAGGCCCTGTGGCGCATCGAGCAGAGCGTGCGCGCGGCTTGCCCGCAGCACGTGCTGTTGCGCTTTGGTTGGCTGCTCGACGAAAGCATCGACGGGGCGCTGGGCCGTTTCCTGACCCGCGCCGAGCAACCACAGGAACTGCTGCTGGCCGATGACCGGCGTGGCAACCCGACGCCGGTCGACGACGCCGCCCGGGTGATCCTGTCGGTGCTCAAGCAACTCGATTGCAGTGCGCCGCTGTGGGGCACCTACCATTACGCCGGCAACGAGGCGACCACGCCGCTGGCGCTTGGCCAGGCGATCCTTACCGAAGCAGGCCAGTACCGCCAGCTGGCCGTGCAGGCGCCGACGCCGCAGGCCCATGCCGCACGGCCGGATGCCAGCGAAGAGCCGCAGCACGCGGTACTGGCCTGCAAGAAAATCCTTCATACCTTCGGCATCAAGCCGCGCGCCTGGCGCGCCGGCCTGCCGCCTCTACTGGACCGGTTCTACCGCCATGGCTGACGCCCCCATCCTGATCACCGGCGGTGCCGGCTTCATTGGCTCCCACCTGTGCGATGCGTTGTTGGACAAAGGCTACGCCGTACGCATTCTCGACGACTTTTCCACAGGCCAGCGGGGCAACCTGCAGGTCGGCCACCCACGGCTGGAACTGATTGAAGGCGATGTCGCCGATGCCGGGCTGGTCACGCAGGTTGCGGCTGGCTGCAGTGCCGTGGTGCACCTGGCAGCGGTGGCCTCGGTGCAGGCCTCGGTCGAGGACCCGGTGCGGACCCACCAGAGCAATTTCATCGGCACCCTCAACGTGTGCGAAGCCATGCGCGTGCATGGGCTGCGCCGGGTGCTGTTCGCCTCCAGTGCGGCGGTGTATGGCAACAATGGTGAAGGTGAGTCGATTGCCGAAGACACCCCCAAGGCGCCGCTGACCCCGTATGCCGTGGACAAGCTGGCCAGTGAGCAGTACCTGGACTTCTACCGTCGCCAGCATGGCCTGGAGCCAGTGGTGTTCCGCTTCTTCAATATCTTCGGGCCGCGCCAGGACCCGTCCTCGCCGTATTCCGGGGTGATCAGCATCTTCTCCGAGCGCGCTGTGAAGGGTTTGCCGATTACGGTGTTCGGTGATGGCGAGCAGACCCGGGACTTTCTCTACGTGGGCGACCTGGTGCAGGTGATGGTGCAGGCGCTGGAGCAGCCGCAGGTCGAGGAGGGGGCGGTGAATATCGGCCTCAACCAGGCCACATCGCTCAACCAGTTGCTGGCAGCGCTTGAGAAGGTGGTGGGTAGCTTGCCGGCGGTCAGCTATGTGGCGGCACGTTCGGGTGACATTCGCCATTCGCGGGCGGATAACCAGCGCTTGTTGGCGCGGTTCGAGTTTCCGCAGGCGACGCCGATGGTCGAGGGCTTGTCGCGGCTTCTGGGCAAGGGCTGAAATTCTTGGGGGCGCTTTGCGCCCCTATCGCGACACAAGGCCGCTCCTACAGCGATCGCGCCAGGCCGAGGTTGCGCGGTCGCTGTAGGAGCGGCCTTGTGTCGCGATGGGCTGCGCAGCAGCCCCAGAATCACTCATGCCGCACCACTTTTCGCAGGCAATCCCCTGCCGCCAGCACCCGCCCGTCCCGGGCCCGCACCTGCAGCGTTTCCAGCGCCTGCCCCGTATCACCATCCACCAACTCCGAACGCACCTCGCCCGCCTCGAACAGAAACCGCTCCCCCCACTGCCTCAAGCCAACCACCACCGGGAACACCGATCGCCCTTTCTCGGTCAGCACATACTCCTTGTAGGCACTGCCATCCGACGCCGGCTGCAGCGTCAGCAGCCCGCTCTCCACCAGCCACTTCAGCCGTGAGGCGAGGATGTTCTTCGCCAGCCCCAGGTTCTTCTGGAATTCACTGAAGCGCCGCAGGCCATCGAAGGCGTCGCGCAGGATCATCAGCGCCCAACGGTCTCCCAGCACCTCCAGGGCCCGGGCGACGGGGCATTGCGCATTGTTTTCATCGAGCATGGACAGGGCCTTTCGTGATCATCTGGTTGCAGATTAAAACCACATTTGCTAAATAGCCAGCATGTGGTTTCAATTCGAAACCAGATTGACGAGGCCAGCCCGATGAACCCTGCACTGACACGCTGGATAACCCTGCTGCTGGCCATCACCAGCGCCATGGCCGTGGCGACTGTGTATTTCGCCCAGCCTCTGCTCGAGTCGATGGCCGCTGACCTGGGCGTGGCGCAGCAGCAGATCGGTTGGGTAGTAGGCGCGACCCAGGCGGGCTATGCCCTGGGGTTGTTGCTGATCGTGCCGCTGGGTGACCTGATCGACCGCAAGCGCCTGTTGCTCGGGCAGTTGCTGTTCTCGGCCCTGGCGCTGGTTGGGGTAGGCATGGCGCCCAACTGGGCGCTATTGCTTCTGGCCCTGGCCATCACCGGGCTGATGGCGGTCATGGTGCAGGTGATGGTGGCGCATGCAGCGAGCCTTGCCGCCCCCGGCCAGCAAGGGCAGGCCGTGGGCACCGTCACCAGCGGCATAGTGCTGGGCATTCTGCTGGCGCGGCTGGTCTCGGGCGGGCTTGCCGACCTGGCTGGCTGGCGCAGCGTGTACCTGATTGCCGCAGGGCTGTTGATGCTGCTGGCCCTGGTGCTGTGGCGCAGACTGCCCGCGGGGCAACCGGTGTCGCTGCGGTCTGGCTACCGGGCGCTGATCGTTGCCCAGTTCAGGCTGTACCGGCACGACCGGCTGCTGCGTCAGCGCGGGCTGTTCGGCGTGTTGATCTTCGCTGCGTTCAGCGTGCTCTGGAGTGCCATGGTCATGCCCCTGAGTGCCGAGCCACTGGCGCTGAGCCATACCGCGATCGGTCTGTTCGGCCTGGCGGGTGTTGCCGGCACATTGGCGGCAGCGCGCGCCGGTCGCCTGGCCGACCAGGGGCTGGGGGAGCGCACCACCGGAGTAGCGCTGGTTTTGCTGGTGCTGTCATGGCTGCCCACGGCCTTCGTCGGGCATTCACTGATGGCCTTCGGGTTGGGTGTGCTGATGCTGGACTTTGCCGTGCAGGCGGTGCATGTCACCAACCAGAGCCTGCTGCTGGCCGGGCGTGGCGCAATGGCCAGCCGGTTGATCGGCGCCTACATGTGCTGCTATTCGCTTGGCAGTGGAGTGGGGGCAGTGCTGGCGAGCTGGGTGTATGCCCATTGGGGTTGGGCAGCGGTGTGTGGGCTTGGGATGGGCATCAGCGCGGTGGCGCTGGGGTACTGGCTATGGCTGCAACGCGCGAGGGCGGCCGAAGCCGCCCTGCAGTGTTCAGGTCAGAACTTGTAGCCAAGGCCGACCATGTACACCCACGGGTCGACATCGACGTCGACCTTGGTCTTGCTGTAGCCCAGTGCGCTCGGGCCGTTGACGCTGGCCTTGGTGTCGATGTCGACGTACCAGACCGATGCGTTGACCAGCAAGTTGTCGGTGATCATGTAGTCCATGCCCAGCTGGCCGGCGATGCCGACCGAGTCTTGCAGCTTCAGGTTGCTGAAGCCCTGCTGCTTGCGTGCGCTACTGAGGTCTTCGTCGAAGAACAGGGTGTAGTTGATGCCGACGCCGGCATACGGCTGGAACTTGGAAGTCGGTTCCATCGGGTAGTACTGCAGCGACAGGGTCGGTGGCAGCTGCTTGATGTCGGCGAGCTTGCCGTCCAGGCCGCCGCCCAGGCCTTTGACGCCGACGGTGTGCTTGAACGGGGTGGCAGCCAGCAGCTCGAGGCCGATATGGTCGGTGAGCATATAGGCGAAGGTCAGGCCCAGTTGGGTGTCGCTGTCCAGAGTCGCCTTGGTGCCCGAGACTTTGTTGCCGTCGAATTTCAGGTCGCCGCTGCTCTCGTTGGGAGCTGTGGTGATGGCACCTGCGCGGACGATGATATCGCCTGCCTGGTGGGCGTGGGCGACAGGGGCAGCGAGCGCCAGGGCCGCGAGGGCGGCGCTGAGCAAGGACTTGTTCATGGAAGCTCCCAGAGGACGTGAGTAATCGAGTAGTCCAATGGTACGGATGCCGTTAAACAGAAAGTTTGACCCAGCTCAAAGAAGCGTCGTCACGAATTCGAAACAGTTCTCATCTCAGCTCATAAGCGTATATTTTCTCGGCTTCCATCTGGTAGCCGGCATCGGCCAGTTCGCTGCTGGAGGCTCTAACCTGCAGCTTTCCCTCGATCCAGTAGGGCTGGTAGAGGTCTTCTACGCGCACGCCCATTTCGCTGAAGATGTGCACGATCTGGTTCGAGGGTGGTGGTGGCACGTGAATGCACGCGCCGTAGTAGGGGACCAGCAGGAATTCGGTGGTGCGGCCTTCTTCGCTCACCTCCAGCGGCACGATGTAGCCGGGCAGTTTGATCTGCTGGCCGTCGAGGTTTTTTACCACCGGGGCGTCGGGTGCCTGCTGGCGCGCCGGTGGGGCGGACTCGGCGGACAGGGCGTTGCTGAGCTGCGACATGTCGTGCAGCGGCGCGAGTTGGGGCGGGATGACCGGGGCGCCTTCGGGGATGAGGGCGGGCCAGTCAAGTTCGCGGGGTTCCGAGGCCCACAGAGGCATCGCTACTGTCAGCAGCAGGATCAGCAGCGTATGCAGTGCTGGCCTCTTCGCGGGCATGCCCGCTCCCACAGGGTTCACCACAGGCTTCGAACCTTGTGAAAGCCCTGTGGGAGCGGGCGCGCCCGCGAAGAAGGCAGTGAGGTATTGGATCATTGCACGCCCTCAGAGGTGAATGGACAAGCCATCGGCCAACGACTGCCGATAGGCCCGCCACGCCGGCACGCTGCCCATCAACAGTGCAGCTCCCAGGATGATAGCCAGCAACGTCCATTCATGAGCGCTCGGCATGGCCAGCGGCAAATACAAACCATAGTTGGCTTGCACATACCCCTGCGCCAGGGCGATTCCCGCATACAGGAAGCCAAGCCCGGCAGCGATCCCGACCGCCGCCAGCGACAGTGCCTCCAGCACCAGAAGCCCTGCGATATGCCACGGCCTGGCGCCAACCGAGCGCAATATCGCCATCTCCCTGCGGCGTTCATTGAGGCTGGTGAGAATCGCCGTAAGCATGCCGATCAGGCCAGTCAGCACCACGAACAGCGACACCACGAACAACGCCTGCTCCGCGGTGCCCATCAGGCTCCACAGCTCCTGCAGGGCTACCCCGGGCAGGATCGCCAGCAACGGCTCGCTGCGGTATTCATTGATCTCCCGCTGCAGGCTGAATGTCGCGATCTTGCTGTTCAGGCCGAGCATGAACGCAGTGATGGCGGCAGGCTGCAGGTCCATGGTCCGTGCCTGCTCGGCGCTGATACGCCCGGCGCCACGGGCCGGTACACCGTTGTGCCAGTCGATGTGGATGGCTTCCATGCCGCCCAGGCTGATATGCAGCGTGCGGTCGACCGGCGTACCGGTGCGCTTGAGCACACCGACCACGGTGAATGGCTTGTCGTCGTGCTTGACCAGGCTGATCGCGGCCACGCCGTGGGCAAGCACCAGCTTGTCGCCCAGTTTGTAGTGCAATGCCTCGGCCACTTCGGCACCCAGCACCACCTCGAACGGATCATCGGCTAACGCGCGGCCCTGGCTCAATTCCAGGTGCTGGCGGCGGCCGTACTGGTAATGGCTGAAGTAGTCGCCGGTAGTGCCCATCACTCGATAACCACGGTGCGAGTCGCCCAGCGAGATGGGGATGACCCATTTCACCCGCGGGTCCTTGGCGTAGTGCTCATAGCTGTCCCAACGGATGTTGTTGGTGGCGTTGCCGATGCGGAACACCGAGTACAGCAGCAGGTTCACCGAGCCGGAGCGGGCGCCGACGATCAGGTCGGTACCGCTGATGGTGCTGGCGAAACTGGCCCGGGCTTCGGTACGGACCCGTTCAACGGCCAGCAGCAGGCACACCGACAGGGCGATGGCGAAGGCGGTGAGGAATGCGGTGAAGCGGCGGTTGGCCAGGCTGGCCAGGGCAAGGCGGAGCAGGTACATCAGGCCTCCCGGGGCTTGGCGGCACGGTTGAGTTCGGCCAGCGACAGGTGGCGGTCGAACAGCGGCGCCAGGCTCTGGTCGTGGCTGACGAACAGCAGGCTGGCACCGGCGGCGCGGCATTCATCGAACAGCAGGCGGATGAACGCTTCACGGGTGTCGGCATCCAGCGCCGAGGTCGGTTCGTCGGCGATCACCAGTTCGGGTTGGCCGATCAGTGCGCGGGCGGCAGCGACCCGTTGCTGCTGGCCGATCGACAGGCTGTCGGCGCGGCGGGCGAGCAGGGCGGGGTCGTCCAGGCCCAGGTGGGCCAGCAGCGTGCTGGCTGCCTGGTCGACACTGCCATGGCGTTGCTCGGCGCGGGCCTTGCGGTTGCGCGAGAAGCGGCAGGGCAGCTCGACGTTTTCGCGTACCGAGAGGAACGGCAGCAGGTTGAACTGCTGGAAGATATAACCGGTGTGGTCGACCCGGAAGCGGTCACGGGCGCCTTGGCCCAGGCGGCCGAGGTCCTGGCCGAGCAACTGGATGCGGCCCTGGCCCGGTACGTTCACCCCGCCCAGCAGGCCCAGCAATGTGGTCTTGCCACTGCCGCTGGGGCCCTTGAGAAACAGGGCTTCGCCAGCCTCCAGGCGGAATGCCGGAATATCCAGCAGCGCTGGCTGGCCGGGCCAGGCGAACACCAAGTCATGCAGTTCGATCAACGGCTGGCGCATTCAGAACGCGACCGCGGCCTTGGCCGGTGTGGTTTCCACGCCTTTCTGGCCATTGGGGCCGATCAGTTGAACGTTGATCTTCTGGGTGGCCGGGAAGGCCTTGAACAGCGGAGCGAGGTCCACCTGCATCAGTTTGTCGGGGTTGGCGCAGGTCAGTTGGTAATGGGCGCCGATGTCGCTGTGCTGGTGGTCGTGCTCGTCCCCATCGTCGTCTGCTTTCGGGGCATCACCGAACAGCGGGCTTTCGAGTTCCTGCTGGTCTTCCTTGCAGCCTGCGGCAGCGGGCAGGCCGAACAGCTTCAGTGGCTGCTCCAGCTGCTGGCGCACCGCCGCGACCTTGGCCTTGTCGGCGTCGCTGTTGGCGGCGTGTTCGAAGCCGACCAGGTTCATTGCCGGGCTGTCCAGCTCCAGCTCCAGGGTGTTGCCATCGAGCACGGCGTTGAGCTTGGCCACGCCATGCTCGTGGGCGCCGAGGGTGCCGTGGGCGTGGTCGTGATCATGGTCATCATCGTGGGCATGGGCCACGGCCAGGGGCAGCAGGGCGAAGGGCAGGGCGAGCAACAGGCGACGCATGGACGACTCCGGAGCGGGCGGGAAGATTGGGTTATGTTATAACAACTTTTCGGCGTGCTGCCAGCCTGCGTGGCGCAGGTTTCATGTTGGGGTAGGATGGTGGCATTGACTTGGGTTCAGGGAATGCAGCATGAGAATTCGTGGACAGATTGGTGACTGGCCTGTGGATCTGACCATCGAGCTGGCGCCTGAAGAGTGGGCGCAACTGGGGCGGCAGATCGAATTGCCCGCGGTGGCACAGACCGCAACAACGGAAACCGTGGCGACAACTCGTCAGGACGACGGGCAATGGACTGCGGCACGTGAGGTGTTGCGCTTGGCGGGGCAGATGAGCGGGCCGGAATTGCTGGATCGGCTGGAAGGGCTGGCCGGGAGTACGGCGGCGGGTAAACGGCTGCTGGTGCGCTTGCGGCATAGCAGTGAAGTCAAGGTGGAAAGTGGCGTGGACGCGCCGGTGTATCACTGGGTGGGATAAATCTGTATTGCCTGTGCTGGCCTCGTTCGCGGGCTTGCCCGCTCCCACAGGTATACCACCAGTATTGAGTTCAGTGCGTACCCTGTGGGAGCGGGCGTGCCCGCGAACGAGGGCAAAGCCCTCGCAATAGGCCTCAGGTCAGAACATCGCCGCCGACAACTTGCGACGATACACGCCGACCAGCGGGTGATCACCGCCCAGCAGCTCGAACACCTGCAGCAACGCTTTCTGCGGCAGCCCGTTCTCATAACCACGGTTACGCTGGAACAGCTTCAGCAACCCTTCCAGCGCCGCTTCATACTGCTGGCGCGCCAGCTGCTGGATGCTCAGCTGATAGGCCGCCTCGTCATCCTGAGGGTTCTGTGCCAGGCGGCTTTTCAGGTCGGCCACTTCCGGCAGGCTGGCAGCCTGGCGCAGGAAGGTCAGCTGGGCCTTGGCGCCGGCCAGCGCGGCCTTGTGCTCGTCGGTCTTGACCGCATCCAGCACCACCTGGGCTTCACCCAGCTCCCCGCGCTCGGCCAGGCAACGGGCATACAGGATCAGCGCCTCGGCATTGCTGTTGTCCTCACCTAGCAGTGCTTGCAACAGTGCTTCGGCCTCGGCAAAACGGCTTTCGGCAAACAGCCCCTTGGCCTGCTCCAGCGGCGAGGCGGTAGGCGCGGCAGGCAGTTGCACGTGCGGCTCAAGCATGGCGCGGATCGCCGATTCTGGCTGCGCACCGGCGAAGCCGTCCACCGGCTGGCCGTCCTTGAACAGCACCACGGTCGGCAGGCTGCGGATGCCGAACTGGGCAACCACCTGTTGCTCCACGTCACAGTTGATCTTGGCCAGCAGCAGCTCGCCCTGGTAACCCTCGGCGATCTTCGCCAGCAGTGGCATCAGTGCCTTGCACGGCGCGCACCACTCGGCCCAGAAGTCCACCAGCACCGGTTTGTGGAAGGAGTTCTCGATAACCAGTTGCTGGAAGGTGGCATCGGTAGCGTCGAAAATGTAAGGCGTGTCTTGGGTCATCGCGACTCTCGCAAACTCGTGGATAACACCACTATAAGGTGTCGCGGCTGGCGTGGTACAGGCTGACCCGGCGGAATTCGTGCGGCTCGGCCAGGTCCGGCAGGGTCAGCGCTTCCAGCACGCCCAGCTGCTGGTACAGCGGGTGGCTGAAGTCGCGTACCCGCGAGTCGGCCACCAGCGCCTGGCGCCCGCAGCCGAGGAAGGCATCCAGCAGCGGCAGGTTGGCGCGGTCGTACAGCACATCGGCAACCAGGATCAGATCGAAGCGGTCGTCTTCGGCGAAGAAATCGCTGCTGTAACCCAGTTCCACCCCGTTCAGCGCGGCATTCGCGCGGCAGGCATCGAGTGCCAGCGGGTCGAGGTCGCAGGCCACCACTTCCAGCGCACCGGCGCGGGCGGCGGCAATACCGGCGATACCGGAGCCGGCGCCAAAGTCCAGCACGCGCTTGCCGGCTACCCATTCCGGGTGCTCGGCCAGGTAACGGGCCATGGCCAGGCCGCTGGCCCAGCAGAAGCTCCAGTAGGGCGGTTCTTCAAGAATGCGCCGGGTCTCTTCGCTGCTGAAGGCGCGGTCCATGTTCTGGTCGTCGATCAGCCACAGCTTGAGGTCGCAGCCGGGCAGCGCGCTGACCACAAGACGCGCTTCGCCGATCAGGCCGCTGAGGGCCTGTTGCAGGGGCTGTTGTAGGGAGACTGGCGCCACTTACGGCGCCTTCTCGAAACGCAGCGGGCCGATGGCCTGGGTCTGGGCCTGGGTAATGCGCACCGGCGGCAGGTGCATGATCAGCTGGCCAGAGCTGCTGGCGCGGCCGCGCAGCTCGACCCGGGCACCGGCGGGGAAGGCCTCGGGGTTGAAGCGCAGCTGGTAAGGCAGGGCCTGGCCGGTGCCGGTCAGGTTGCTGCTGGCCAGCAGGCGTTGTGGGCGGTCACGTTCGTCGATGACCAGCAAGGCCAGCTCCACGTCGGCACCGGCCGGGATTGCCAGCAAGGTGCCGCTCAGCTCGCGCTGGTAGGCCGGCAGCGGGCCCAGCACTGCGGCCGGCCTGGCCGTGCGGGCTGGCGTGGGTGCCGGAGGGGTGTCGGGCTTCGGCCTGTCGCTGCCGCAGGCGGCGAGCAGGGCGGCGCAGCACAGCACGACGAGCGCTCGGTAGTGCATGGGGTAGTCCTTCACGGGCAGATTTCCCATGGATGTTAACCCCTTTGGCTTGTCTTGCCAGTGGGATGCGCTACCATGGCCCTCCCTTTTTTTGTTGCCTGCCACCATGCACTGTCCCTTTTGCGGTGCCAACGACACCAAGGTCATCGACTCTCGCCTCGTCGCCGAGGGCGAGCAGGTGCGCCGCCGCCGCGAATGCGTCGCCTGCGGCGAGCGCTTCACCACCTTCGAAACCGCCGAGCTGGTGCTGCCCCGGCTGATCAAGCAGGACGGCACGCGCCAACCCTTCGACGAAGAAAAACTGCGCGCCGGCATGCAGCGGGCACTGGAAAAACGCCCGGTCAGCGTCGAGCGCCTTGAAGCTGCGCTGGCGCATATCAAGAGCCGCCTGCGTGCCACCGGCGAGCGTGAAGTCAAATCGCTGGTGGTGGGTGAGATGGTCATGGCCGAGCTGCGCAAACTCGACGAAGTGGCCTATATCCGTTTTGCCTCGGTTTACCGCCGCTTCCAGGACCTCGACGAGTTCCGCGAAGAAATCGACCGCCTGGCTCGCGAGCCGGCTAAAGAGTGACCATGCCCAGCCAAGCTGCCATCCTCGACGCCCACTACATGGCCCGCGCGCTGGAGCTGGCGCGCAAGGGCCTGTACACCACTCACCCGAACCCGCGCGTGGGCTGCGTGATCGTGCGCGATGGCGAGGTGGTAGGCGAAGGCTGGCATGTGCGCGCCGGCGAGCCGCATGCCGAAGTGCATGCCCTGCGACAGGCTGGTGAGCGTGCCCGTGGTGCCTGTGCCTATGTCACCCTCGAGCCGTGCAGCCACCATGGCCGCACGCCGCCGTGCGCCGAAGCGCTGGTCAAGGCCGGGGTAGCGCGGGTGGTAGCCGCCATGCAGGACCCCAACCCGCAAGTGGCGGGGCAGGGCCTGCGGCGCCTGGCCGAGGCCGGTATCGAAGTGGCCAGCGGCGTGCTCGAGGCCGAGGCCCGCGCACTCAACCCCGGTTTCCTCAAACGCATGGAGCACGGCCTGCCGTTCGTTCGCGCCAAACTGGCCATGAGCCTGGATGGCCGCACCGCCATGGCCAGTGGCGAAAGCCAGTGGATCACCGGCCCGGCCGCCCGCTCGGCGGTGCAGCGCCTGCGCGCCCGCTCCAGCGTGGTACTGACCAGCGCCGCCAGCGTGTTGGCCGATAACGCGCGGATGACCGTGCGCGGCACCGAGCTGGGCCTGGATGCCGAAACCACCGCCCTGGCACTCAGCCGCACACCGCTGCGCGTGCTGGTCGATGGCCGCCTGCGCCTGCCGCTGGATGCACCGTTCTACCAGGCTGGCCCGGCGTTGGTGGTGACCGCTGTCGCAGATGACCCGCGCTATGCCGCTGCCGGCCACGAACTGCTCAGCCTGCCGGGTGACAATGGCCAGGTAGACCTGCCGGCGCTGCTGCAGGCCCTGGCAACCCGTGGCGTCAACGAAATCCTGCTGGAAGCCGGTGCCGGCCTGGTCGGCGCCTTCGCCCGGCAAGGCCTGATCGACGAGTACCAGTTGTTCGTCGCTGGCACTTTCCTCGGTTCCCAGGCCCGCCCGCTGCTGGACTGGCCACTGGACAAGATGAGCGAAGCGCCGCGGCTGAAAATTACCGAAATGCGCGCAGTGGGCGATGACTGGCGGGTCACGGCCATCCCCCTGCCGGCGCCCGGCGTATAATGCCAGGCTTGCCCCGCGCAAACCGTTTTTGAGGAAGACCCCATGTTCACCGGCATCATCGAATCCATCGGCACCATCCGCAGCCTGACCCCCAAGGGTGGCGACGTGCGCGTCTACGTCGAAACCGGCAAGCTCGACCTGGGTGACGTCAAGCTCGGCGACAGCATCGCCGTCAACGGCGTGTGCCTGACCGCCGTCGAACTGCCGGGTGACGGCTTCTGGGCCGACGTCAGCGTCGAAACCCTCAAGCGTACCGCCTTCATCGACCTCAAGAGCGGCAGCAAGGTCAACCTGGAAAAAGCCCTGACCCCCACCACCCGGCTGGGCGGGCACCTGGTCAGCGGCCACGTCGACGGGGTCGGCGAAATCATCTCGCGCAGCGATAACGCCCGCGCCATCCAGTTCCGCATGCGTGCACCGAAGGAACTGGCCAAGTACATCGCCCACAAGGGTTCGATCACCGTCGACGGCACCAGCCTGACGGTCAACGAGGTCAATGGCGCCGAGTTCGAGCTGACCATTGTCCCGCACACCCTGTCCGAAACCATCATGGCCGACTACCGTGCAGGGCGTCGGGTAAACCTTGAGGTCGACCTGCTGGCCCGCTACCTGGAGCGTCTGCTGCTGGGTGACAAGGCTGCCGAACCGAGCAAGGGCAGTGGCATTACCGAAAGCTTCCTGGCCGCCAACGGCTTCTTGAAATCCTGATTGAGAAGGGGGTGCCGCGTGGCGCTCAACAGCATCGAAGAACTGGTCGAAGACATCCGCCAGGGCAAAATGGTCATCCTCATGGATGACGAAGACCGCGAAAACGAGGGCGACATCATCATGGCAGCCGAGTGCTGCCTGCCCGAGCACATCAACTTCATGGCCAAGCACGCCCGTGGCCTGATCTGCATGCCGATGACCCGCGAGCGTTGCGAAACGCTGAAGCTGCCGCTGATGGCACCGCGCAACGGCTCGGGCTTCGGCACCAAGTTCACCGTGTCGATCGAAGCCGCCGAAGGTGTCACCACCGGCATCTCCGCCGCTGACCGCGCACGCACCGTGCAGGCAGCCGCTGCCAAGGACGCCAAGGCCGAAGACATCGTCAGCCCAGGCCACATCTTCCCGCTGATGGCCCAGCCTGGCGGTACCCTGGCCCGTGCCGGCCACACCGAGGCCGCGTGCGACCTGGCGCGCATGGCCGGTTTCGAGCCGAGCGGCGTGATCTGCGAAGTGATGAACGACGACGGCACCATGTCGCGCCGCGCCGAGCTGGAAGTGTTCGCCGCCGAGCACGGCCTGAAGATCGGCACCATCGCCGACCTGATCCACTACCGCATGATCCACGAGCGCACCGTGCAGCGCGTCTCCGAGCAACCGGTGGAGAGCGAGCTGGGCGAGTTCAACCTGGTCACCTACCGCGACGCGGTGGAAGGCGACGTGCACATGGCCCTTACCTTGGGCAAGATCTGCGCCGAAGAGCCGACCCTGGTGCGCGTGCACAACATGGACCCGCTGCGCGACCTGCTGCTGGTCAAGCAACCGGGCCGCTGGAGCCTGCGCGCCGCCATGGCCGCCGTGGCCGAGGCCGGCAGCGGCGTGGTATTGCTGCTGGGCCACCCGCTGGACGGCGACGTGCTGCTGGCGCACATCCGCGAAAGCGCGGGCGATGCACCCGCCAAGGCACCGACCACCTACAGCACCGTGGGTGCCGGTTCGCAGATCCTGCGTGACCTTGGTGTGCGCAAGATGCGCCTGATGAGTTCGCCGATGAAGTTCAACGCGATATCCGGATTCGATCTGGAAGTTGTAGAATACGTGCCCTCCGAGTGACTTGAGGCGGCAGTGACGCCCTCCAGCTCGAGTCCATACCCCTGTCGAGGCCGCCAGCATGCGGCCTCGCTCTTGAAGATGAGAATATCGGAATGACCCTGAAGACCATCGAAGGTACCTTCATCGCCCCCAAAGGTCGCTATGCTTTGGTGGTTGGCCGCTTCAACAGCTTCGTCGTCGAAAGCCTGGTAAGCGGTGCCGTTGACGCCCTGGTACGCCACGGTGTCAGCGAAAGCGACATCACCATCATCCGTGCCCCGGGTGCATTCGAAATCCCGCTGGTGGCACAGAAGGTCGCCCAGCAAGGCGCCTACGACGCGATCATCGCCCTGGGCGCCGTGATCCGTGGTGGTACCCCGCACTTCGAATACGTGGCGGGCGAATGCACCAAGGGCCTGGCCCAGGTGTCCATGGAGTTCGGTGTTCCGGTGGCCTTCGGCGTACTGACCGTCGACTCCATCGAACAGGCCATCGAGCGTTCCGGCACCAAGGCCGGCAACAAAGGTGCTGAAGCTGCCCTGTCCGCTCTGGAAATGGTCAGCCTGCTGGCGCAGTTGGAGGCCAAGTGATTAGCGACGAAAGCGATCGTTTCAACCCGCGCGATCCAAAACCTGCGGATGCCGGCAAGCCATCGAAGAGCGCCAAGCGCCGCGAAGCCCGCAAGCTCGCGACCCAGGCACTGTACCAGTGGCACATGGCGCAGCATTCGCTGAACGAGATCGAAGCGCAGTTCCGGGTCGATAACGATTTCACCGATGTCGACGGTGCCTATTTCCGCGAGATCCTGCATGGGGTCCCGGCAATCAAGGGCGAAATCGACAAAGCGTTGGTGCCGTGCATGACCATCGCACTGGAAGAGCTCGACCCGGTCGAGCTGGCCGTGCTGCGCCTGTCCACCTGGGAACTGATCAAGCGCGTTGACGTGCCGTACCGCGTAGTGATCAACGAAGGCGTGGAACTGGCCAAGGTCTTCGGCGCCACCGACGGCCACAAGTTCGTCAACGGCGTGCTGGACAAGCTCGCCCCGGCCCTGCGCGAAGCAGAAGTCAAGGCGAACAAGCGCTGATCCTGGCGCTTGCGGACCATGGGTGAGTTCGAGCTGATCAGCCATTACTTCGCCGCCGCGCCCTGTGCGCAAGGCGGTGAAGGCGTGGCCCTGGGCATCGGTGACGACTGCGCCCTGCTGAGCCTTCCCGCCGGCGAGCAACTGGCGGTGTCCACCGACACCCTGGTTGCCGGGGTGCATTTTCCGGCTGTGTGCGACCCCTGGTTGCTCGGCCAGCGCTCGCTGGCCGTGGCGGCCAGCGACCTGGCTGCCATGGGCGCCACCCCCATCGGTTTCACCCTTGCCCTGACCTTGCCCGAGGTCAGCACCGACTGGCTGCAAGCCTATGCCAGCGGCCTCAACCGCATGGCCGGCCACTGCCAGCTGAGCCTGATCGGTGGCGATACCACCCGTGGCCCCCTGAGTATCACCATGACCGTGTTCGGCCGGGTTCCGTCGGGGCAGGCGTTGCGCCGTGGCGGGGCTCGCCCGGGCGACTTGCTGTGCGTGGGCGGTGAGCTGGGCAATGCGGCGGGTGCCTTGCCGCTGGTGCTGGGCCAGCGCCAGGCCGATGCCGCGCTGGCGCAGCCGTTGCTCGACCATTACTGGTCGCCATCGCCACAGTTCGCCCTGGGCCAACTGCTGCGCGGGCGTGCCACCTCGGCGCTGGATATTTCCGACGGCTTGCTGGCCGACTGCGGGCATATCGCCAAGGCCTCCCGTGTGGCGCTCGAGGTGAACCTGGAGCAGGTACCGGTGTCAGCCGCTCTGCAGGGGTTCCTCGGCGCCGAGGCGGCCGTGCAGGCGGCGCTGGCCGGTGGCGACGACTATGTGCTGGCGTTCACCTTGCCGCCAGCCGAGCTTTCATCCCTGCAGGCACAAGGCCTGGCTGCGTTCCATGTCATCGGGCGGGTGCTCGAAGGGCAGGGTGTCAGCCTGCGCGACCAGCAGGGCCAGGACATCACCCCGCGGCAACGCGGCTATCAACATTTTAGGGAGACACCGTGACCGATCACCCCAACCAGGTGCCTGCGGAGTTCGTTCCGCCTTCGGTCTGGCGCAACCCGTGGCACTTCATCGCCTTCGGTTTCGGTTCCGGCACCTTGCCCAAGGCGCCGGGCACCTGGGGCTCGCTGGTGGCCATACCGTTCATCCCGCTGTGGCAGATGCTGCCCGACTGGGGCTATTGGCTGTTGCTGGGCGTGAGCATGCTGTTCGGCTTCTGGCTCTGCGGCAAGGTCGCCAATGACTTGCGCGTGCACGACCATGAAGGCATTGTCTGGGACGAGATCGTCGGCATGTGGATAACCCTCTGGCTGGTGCCGGAAGGCTGGCAGTGGCTGCTGGCGGGGTTCCTGATGTTCCGCTTCTTCGACATCCTCAAGCCGTGGCCGATCCGCTGGGTCGACCGTCATGTACATGGGGGTGTCGGGATCATGCTCGACGATATCCTGGCCGGCGTGTTTGCCTGGCTGGGGATGCAGGTTCTGGTGTGGGCGGTTGCCTGATACAGGGAGCGTGTGAATGGCCATGAGGACGGTGCTGCTGGCAATGCTGCTGAGCCTTGCCCCGTGGGCGGCGGCTGCCGAAGGTATGCCGAAGCAGATCCACCTGGTCAGCGAAGAGTGGCTCGACTACACCAACGCCGACGGCACCGGGGTGGCCTGGGACGTGCTGCGCAAGGTGTTCGAGCCGGCCGGGGTCAAGGTGGTGACCCAGAGTGCGCCTTACAGCCGTGCGATCGGGCTGGTCAAGCGTGGCGAGGCTGACGCCTGGGTAGGCTCGTACAAGGACGAGAACGACGACAACCTGTACCCGCGCTGGCACTTCGACATGGACCACATCTACGCCCTGGGGCTGGTCAGCAAGCCTGTGCCTACCCAGCAGACCATAGGCCATTACCGCCTGGCCTGGGTGCGAGGCTACGACTTCGGCAGCTACCTGCCCAATGTGCATGACTTTCGCGAAGTCCAGCGCCGCGAAGGCATTTTGCCGATGCTCGAGCATGACCGCGTGGACTACTACATCGATGCGCTGACCGAGATCGACTACGTGCTCGGCCAGACCTCCTACCCCGAGCGCTTCCGCCGCACCCATGTGGCCGAGCTGCCGCTGTACCTGGCCTTTGCCCGCAACGACCAGGCCAAGGCCCTGCGCGACCTGTTCGACAAGCGCATGGCCGAGCTGGTGCGCAGTGGCGAGCTGAAGCCGATCTTCGAGCACTGGCAACAGCCGTATCCGTTCAGCCCGAATAGCAAACCGCATTGAGGCGCAGAGCACCAAGGCCTGTGCGGTCCCTGTGGGAGCGGGTTTACCCGCGAACACCGGCGAAGCCGGTGCCAGGCGCCGCGTTACCTTCTTCGCGGGTAAACCCGCTCCCACAGAAGCCCGCGTAGGGGGCAGGGTTGATCGATGGCCTAATAAGCATCGAACTTTTCGATCTTAAGCCACGGTATTCAGCCAGCCCACATCCCCCAACCTGCTGATACAATCGGCCCACGAGAAATTTTCAACTTATTCCAGGAGCACAACGTGCCCGTCGTCTTTGTTGCCGCCTCTAAACTCCCGACTCCCTTCGCGACCTTCACCATGCATGGCTTCCTCGACGAAGCCACTGGCCGTGAGCACGTGGTGCTCAGCCTGGGTGACATCGCGGACGGCCAGCCGGTGCTGGGGCGCCTGCACTCCGAGTGCCTGACCGGCGATGCCCTGTTCAGCCAGCGCTGCGACTGCGGCTCGCAGCTGGAAGCCGCGCTGCAGGCCATCGCCCGTGAAGGCCGTGGCGTGCTGCTGTACCTGCGTCAGGAAGGCCGTGGCATCGGCCTGCTGAACAAGATTCGAGCCTACGAGCTGCAGGATGGTGGCGCCGATACCGTCGAGGCCAACGAGCGCCTGGGCTTTGCCGCCGACCAGCGCGACTACGCCATGTGCCTGCCGATGCTGGAGCACCTGGGCGTGAAGTCGCTGCGCCTGATGACCAACAACCCGCGCAAGGTCAAAGCCCTGACCGACATGAACATCGTCGTCGCCGAGCGCGTACCGCTGCACACCGGGCACAATCCGCACAACCGCTACTACCTGGCAACCAAGGCCGGCAAGCTGGGCCACATGCTGGGTAACGAGCACCAGGGCGAGGTGCCTCAGGCGTGACCCGCGCCGAGGTCAAGCGGCGCCTGGCGCTGGCCTGGTGGCAGTACCTGGCGGTGGGCCTGGTGCCGCTGCCAGTGATGGCCTGGGCCTTCGGTGGTGGTGATGCGCTGGCCTCGGTGCTGGCCATGCCACTGTTCATTGCCGGCGCGGCGACCATGTTCCTCAGCCTGCCGCGCTTCGGTGCCTACAAGCGCGCCCTCATCGCCACGTCCAAGGTGCTCGGCACTGGCGAAGAGCCTGCCGCTTGGATCGAGCTGGCGCGGGTGCGGCGCCTGGCCATGCTGTATGCCTGCTTCCCGGCCTGGGTCGCCGCCTTGTCGGTGCTGGTCGGCCTCGAGGCGGTGCCGCAGATCCTGCTGGCGTTGTCCACCGCAGTGGTGCTGTACCTCTATCGCATTCCACGCCAGCTCGGCTGATGCGCCTGCTGCCCGGCCTGCTGGCGCTGTTCGTCTGTTCCGCACTGGCCGCCGAACCCCTGCGGGTGGTCAGCCTGGCCCCGTCGATGAGCGAGATCATGCTCGAACTGCAGGCCGATGACCTGCTGGTAGGTGTGCTCGACGGTGGCGAACGGCCGGCGGCGCTGCGCGCGCTGCCCTCGGTGGGGCGCCAGGGGCAGCTGGACCTCGAACGCTTGCTCAGCCTTCGCCCCGACCTGTTGCTGCTGTGGCCGGGCAGCGTGTCGCCGGCCCAACGTGGCCAGCTCAAGCGCCTGGGCATCGCAACGTACAGCGCAGAACCCCATGACATCGACCAGCTGATCGAGCAGATCGAAGCCATCGCCGAACGTATCGGCCGTGCCGAACAGGGCCATCGGTATGCCCAGGCCCTGCGTGACCGGCTGCGGCAGCTGCGCCAGCAGTATCGACGGGACGAGCCCCTGCAGGTGTTCTACCAGGTCTGGGACCGACCGCTGTATACGCTCGGTGGCCGGCAGGTGGTCAGCGATGCCCTGGCCGTTTGCGGCGCGCGTAATGTCTTCGCCGATCTCACCCAGCCGGCGCCGCAGGTAAATGTGGAGTCTGTGCTGCTGCGCAACCCGCAGGTCATTCTGGCGGGTGATGAGGCGCAGCTGGAGAGTTGGAAGGCCTGGCCGCAACTGCGTGCGGTTGCCGATGATCGTTTACTGGTGGTGCCAGACAAAGGCCTGGAGCGGCCTAGTGGGCAGATGATCGAAGCTACGGCGCGCTTGTGTGCGCTGCTCGAGGCTAACGCGCCAACGCCCAAGTGAGCTTTTGCGAGGGCTGCGCCCTCGATCGCGACGCAAGGCCGCTCCTACAAAGAACTGCGCGGTCCGTGTAGGAGCGGCCTTGTGTCGCGATGGGCCGCAAAGCGGCCCCAAAAAATCAAAGCCCGAGCCTGGCCATGCGGGCCTTCACCGAAGCCCCGATCCCGGCCGCATCAAGCCCACACTCAGCCAGCATCTGCGCAGGCTTGGCATGCTCGACATAGATGTCCGGCAACCCCAGGTGCAGCAGCGGTTTCACGATCGCCTGGCTGGCCAGGAACTCACCCACAGCCGCACCGGCACCGCCCATGATGGCGTTTTCTTCGATGGTCACCAGCAGTTCATGGTTTTCGGCCAGTTCCAGCACCAGTGCCTCGTCCAGCGGTTTGACGAAGCGCATGTCGACCACGGTAGCGTTGATCTGCTCAGCCACTTGCATGGCCTCGGCCAGTTGCACGCCGAACACCAGCAAGGCGACTTTTTCGCCCTGGCGACGGACCACGCCCTTGCCGATTTCCAGCGGTTCCAGGTCACCACTGATCGGCGCGTTCGGGCCGGTGCCACGCGGGTAGCGCACAGCCGCCGGGCCGTTGTACAGGTGGCCGGTGCTGAGCATCTTGCGCAGCTCGTTCTCGTCGCTTGGGGTCATCACCAGCATGCCCGGGATGCAGCGCAGGTACGACAGATCGTAGCTGCCCGCATGGGTCGGGCCGTCTTCGCCGACCAGGCCGGCGCGGTCGATGGCGAACAGCACGTCGAGGTTCTGTACCGCCACGTCGTGGATCAGCTGGTCGTAGGCGCGCTGCAGGAAGGTAGAGTAGATCGCCACCACCGGCTTGCTGCCCTCGCAAGCCATGCCGGCCGCCAGGGTCACGGCATGCTGCTCGGCGATCGCCACGTCGAAGTAACGCTCCGGGTAGCGCTCGCTGAACTCGACCAGGTCGGAGCCTTCCTTCATCGCCGGGGTAATGCCCACCAGGCGGTTGTCGGCGGCAGCCATGTCGCACAGCCACTGGCCGAACACCGCGGAATATTTCGGGCCGCTGGCTTTCTTCGGTGCGGCGGGTTTGTCGGCCGGCTCCAGCTTGGTGATGGCGTGGTAGCCGATCGGGTCGATCTCGGCCGGGGCGAAGCCCTTGCCCTTCTTGGTCACCACGTGCAGGAACTGCGGGCCCTTGAGGTCACGCATGTTGCGCAGGGTGGCGATCATGGTCGGCAGGTCGTGCCCGTCGATCGGGCCGATGTAGTTCCAGCCCAGTTCTTCGAACAGCGTGCCCGGCACCAGCATGCCTTTGGCGTACTCCTCGGTGCGGCGGGCGATTTCCCAGGCGCCCGGCAGGCGCGACAGCACTTTCTTGCTGCCTTCGCGCATGCTCGCGTAGGTGCGGCTGGAGAGGATCTTGGCCAGGTAGTTGGACAGGCCGCCGACATTGCGCGAAATCGACATGTCGTTGTCGTTGAGGATCACCAGCATGTCGGCGTTGACTTCCTGGGCGTGGTTCAACGCCTCGAAGGCCATGCCGGCGGTCAGCGCGCCGTCGCCGATCACCGCGATCGACTTGCGGTTGCTGTTCTGCAGGCGGGCGGCAATGGCCATGCCCAGTGCGGCGCTGATCGAGGTGCTGGAGTGGCCGACGCCGAAGGTGTCGTACTCGCTCTCGCTGCGGCGCGGGAAGGCGGCGATGCCGTCCTTCTGGCGCAGGCTGAGCATGCGGTTACGGCGCCCGGTGAGGATCTTGTGCGGGTAGGCCTGGTGGCCCACGTCCCACACCAGCCGGTCGTCGGGGGTGTCGAAGACGTAGTGCAGGGCGATGGTCAGCTCGATGACACCCAGGCCGGCACCAAAATGCCCACCGGTCTGACCCACGGTGTAGAGCAGTTCCTGGCGCAGTTCGTCGGCCAGGGTCTCCAGGTCGGCTTCGGCCAGCCGGCGCAGGCCGGCAGGCGTGTCAGCGCGGTCGAGCAACGGCGTGACCGGGCGTTCGCGGGGGATCTCTTGAAACGTCGTGGGCATCAGGCGAGTCGTTATAGGTGTGTGAAGACGCGGCAGTTTACCCCATTGTAGGAAATACTGCCCATTCAGACGGGTGTAGCATCGGGGCTGCTTTGCAGCCTATCGCCGGCAAGCCAGCTCCCACAGGTTGTTCACAATGCTCAAGGCCTGTGGGGGCTCTGTGGGAGCTGGCTTGCCGGCGATGGGCCGCACAGCGGCCCCAATCAAATCAGTTGCGACGTTCGACGATGTAGCGTGCCAGCGCTCGCAGCGGCTCGGCCTTGTCGTCGAACCCACTCAGTGCGACCAGCGCCTGGTCGCGCAGTTCGATCGCATAGGCCTTGGCCGCTTCCAGGCCCAGCAGTGCCGGGTAGGTCGGTTTGTCACGGGCGATATCGGCCCCCTGGCGTTTGCCCAGGGTGGCGGTGTCGCTTTCCACGTCGAGGATGTCGTCCTGCACCTGGAACGCCAGGCCGATGGCCTGTGCATAGGTCTGCAGGGCATCCAGTTGCGCCTGTTCGGCGCGGGCGCTGGCCAGGGCGCCGAGGCGCACGCTGGCTTCGATCAGCGCACCGGTCTTGTGCCGGTGCATGAACTCCAGGGCCTGCTGGTCCAGCTTCAGGCCAACCGCGCCCAGGTCGATGGCCTGGCCACCGACCATGCCTGCCGGGCCGGCAGCCTTGGCCAGGGCCTGGACCATGGCCAGGCGAATGCTGTCGGCCTGCGGGCTCAGGCGCGGGTCGAGCAGGGCGCTGAAGGCCAGGCTCTGCAAACCGTCGCCGGCGAGGATCGCGCAGGCTTCATCGAAGGCTTTGTGGGTGGTCGGCTGGCCGCGGCGCAGGTCGTCGTCATCCATGGCCGGCAGGTCGTCATGCACCAGCGAGTACGCGTGGATCAGTTCCACCGCACAGGCTGCGCCGTTGGCCTGTTCGGCCGGGGCGCCCAAGGCTTCGCAGGCCGCGTAGGCCAGCAGCGGACGAACGCGTTTGCCGCCGTTCATCACGCTGTAGCGCATGGCGGCGTAAAGGCGTTCGAGTTCCTTGGTCGGGGCGACGAACAACGGTTCGAGGGCGGCGTCGACCCGCGCCTGGCAGCTGGCCTGGTAGGTGCCGATCATGCTTCCGGCTCCGCGTCGAAGGGCTGTGCTGCCAGTTCGCCATCGCGTTCCAGCAGGATCTGCACCTTCTGTTCGGCCTGGGCCAGGGCGCCCTGGCAATCGCGGGTCAGGGCGATGCCTTGCTCGAAGGCGGCCAGCGACTCTTCCAGCGACAACTCGCCGTTCTCCAGGCGCTCGACCAGTGCTTGCAGGTCTGCGAGGGATTGCTCGAAATCGAGGGAGGCTTTTTTGCGGGCCATGGCGACTGTCTCGGTGGCATTCAGAACGGCGCGACACTAGCAGAGCGGGGCGGGGGGAGCAAACTTCAGGGGCAACGCTGTTGGTTTCAAGGGCCCTTTCGCGGGCTTGCCCGCTCCCACAGGTGCACCACAGGTCTTGAAGACTGTGATGTACCTGTGGGAGCGGGCAAGCCCGCGAATGGCCCCAAGGTGGCCTGTCAGGCTGGCTCTGCTTCCAGCTCCAGCATGGCCTCACGGTACCGCGCCAGTTCCTCGATGGTCAGCACCGGCAGATTGTATTGCCGCGCATACACCGCCACCTGTTCGCCACGGGCCATCGTGCCATCGGGGTTCATCAGTTCGCACAGTACTGCCGCCGGTCGCAATCCGGCCAGGCGTGCCAGGTCTACGGAGCCTTCGGTGTGGCCACGGCGGGTCAGCACCCCGCCATTGCGGGCGCGCAGCGGGAACACATGCCCCGGGCTGACGATATGGCGCTGGTCCGCAGTGGAGCGCAGTGCCGCGCCAATGGTGGTGATGCGGTCCTGGGCGGACACCCCGGTGGTAATGCCTTCCGCCGCCTCGATGGTGACGGTGAAGCCGGTGCCATGGCGGGCCTGGTTGTTCTGCACCATCGGTGCCAGTTGCAGTTCGTCGACGGTGGCCTCGTCCAGGCACAGGCAGACGATGCCGCTGCAATCGCGAATCATCATGGCCATGGTCTGCAGCGAGATGTTCTCGGCGGCGGCGATGATGTCCGCTTCGTCCTCGCGGTCGTCGTCGTCGAGCAGCAGCACAGGGCGCCCGGCCTGGAAGGCGGCGATGGCGGCGCTGACATTGGGGAATTGCGGGTGGTGCCTGGTGGACATGAAACGCTCCTCGTGAATGATCGATGAACGTCTCGGGGCGAACAAAATGCGCGCGCAGGGGCGCCCGGATGGCCCCTGCCTGACGCCTTCTTTCATCCGGACTATGACCGTCGGCTCTGGAGTCTCACCAGATCTGCTGACCCCCGGCATGGCCGGGGCGCTCGCGGGCTCATCTTTCGATTTACCGCCGGTGGGGACTTTCACCCCGCCCTGAAGACCCGCCAAGCATACAGCACATTGCCACCCCGCTGGCAACCCACGGCTCTACGACCTTTGGCGGTATCATTCGGCTATGCATTCGAGGAACAGCCCCATGGACATTCTCCAGGTCGCCGGCGGCAAGCCGGTCAAGTTGTGGACCGACGGCGTACCGGTGGAAGACGACGCCCGCAAGCAACTGCTCAACACGGCCAGGATGCCGTTCATCTTCAAGCACCTGGCAGTGATGCCGGACGTGCACCTGGGCAAGGGCTCGACCATCGGCAGCGTCATTCCCACGGTTGGCGCGATCATCCCCGCCGCGGTGGGGGTGGATATCGGCTGCGGCATGATCGCCGCGCGCACGTCGCTGCACGCCCGCGACCTGCCGGACAACCTGCATGGCCTGCGCAATGCCATCGAGCACGCCGTGCCGCATGGCAAGACCTTCGGCAAGCATGACCAGGGCGCCTGGGCCGATGTGCCAGCCAAGGCGGACAAGGCCTGGGGGCAGTTGGCCGGGCGCTTCAAGGCCATCACCGACAAGTACCCGCGCTTGGAGAAGACCAATAACCGCCATCACCTGGGGACGCTGGGCGGCGGCAACCACTTCATCGAGGTGTGCCTGGACGAGGCCGACCGCGTCTGGTTCATGCTGCACAGCGGCTCCCGGGGCGTGGGCAATGCCATCGGCAACCTGTTCATCGAACTGGCCCAGGCCGACATGCGCCAGCACCTGGCCAACCTGCCGGACAAGGACCTGGCGTATTTCGAGGAAGGCAGCCGCCATTTCGCCGACTACGTCGAAGCGGTGGAGTGGGCGCAGGATTACGCCAGGCAGAACCGCGAACTGATGATGCTGGCGGTGGTCGGTGCGGCTCGCAAGGCGCTGGGCAAACCGTTCGAGGCCAGCCTGGAAGCGGTGAACTGCCACCATAACTATGTGCAGCGCGAGCAGCATTTTGGCCGAGAGGTGCTGGTGACGCGCAAGGGGGCGGTGTCGGCGCAGAAAGGGCAGTTGGGCATCATTCCCGGCTCGATGGGGGCCAAGAGCTTCATCGTGCGAGGGCTGGGCAACGAGGAATCTTTCTGTTCCTGCAGCCATGGTGCCGGCCGGGTGATGAGCCGGACCAAGGCCAAGAGCCGTTTTACCGTGGAAGACCAGCGGCGGGCCACGGCGCATGTGGAATGCCGCAAGGACAAGGAGGTGATCGACGAGATCCCCATGGCCTACAAGGACATCGATGCGGTGATGCGCGCGCAGCAGGAATTGGTGGAGGTGGTGCACACCTTGCGGCAGGTGGTGTGTGTGAAGGGCTGACGGGGTGCTGCCTGTGCCGGCCTCTTCGCGGGTAAACCCGCTCCCACAGGGATCGAGTGAACCTATGGGGCACAGGTTGCCATGAAAAGATGAAGCCTGTGATGGCGCAGGTTGCAACTGAAGGTGAAGCCTGTGGGGGCTCTGTGGGAGCGGGTTTACCCGCGAAGAGGCCAGTGCAGGTTATCGGGACATCCCTTCAATTACCCGCTTCAGCGAAGCCGGTAACATCGGCCCATGCCCCAGCCCGTCAATCCGCTCGAACCGTGCCTGCAACCCCGGCACCTTGGCCAGGTCTACCACCAGCTCCCGCGCCGCCCGTTCTCCATCCCCTTGCACCGGCATGCGCGGGTTAGCCGGCTCCTCACTCCCGCGCATCAGCAACAATCGAGGCCGGCTGCTACCCAAGCGCTGGTCAAGCCCCTGCGCCTCACGCACGATCGCACCGTCATGCCACCACAGCGAAGGGCTGGCTGCCACATAGTCACTGAAAGCCCCAGGCCGGGTGAACAGCGCATGCAGCACGGCCAACCCACCGTAGGAATGCCCCCACAACGTCTGCCGCTGCAGGTCGATCGGTGCCACACCCGCTACCAGCGGCCGCATGCGCTCGCTCAGCAGATCGAGGAACTCGTCCACGCCACCGCTCGGTTGCCCGGTCAACGGGTCCAGTTGCTCAGCCGGCCCAGGCAACGCCGGGGTGTAATCATAGGTACGCCCGACCCGCTCGATCCGCTGATCGGTCTGGTACCCCACGGCCACCAGCAATGGCGCCTGGCCGGCGGCAAGCTTGCCCAGCAGCAGGCTGTCCAGCGCCCCCAGCGCGGCGTTGCCATCGAGCATCCACAGCACCGGGTAACCCGCCGCTGGCGCCGGGCGGTCTGGTTTGCCTACCCACAAGCGGTAATGACGCTGGCCATCGGCCGAGTCCAGGTCGAGTTGGCTGAAGCGGTAGGCCAGGTCCTGGCGCTGCAGCAGCGAGGTATCCATCCTCTGTTGATGCTCGGGCTGCGCCAGGGCAGCAGGGGCCGCAAGGGCCAGTGCCAAAGCCAGCGTCAGGGTCATCTTGCTCATCAGGTGTCTCATCAGGGCTTTGCAAGGAGCGCAAGGCAGAAACGCCAAGATGATAATCAGTCCTGATTGAGCGTAAAGCGCATTAACTTTCTAAACAGTCCCGGGCCATCGGCAAAGTCATGTGCAGGCACAGGCCTGGGTGACCGTTGCTGGCCCACAAGCGACCGCCTTGCAGTTCGATGGCGCGGCGGGCGATGGCCAGGCCCAGGCCGAAGCCCGCGCCGCTGTCGGCCAGCCGCTGGTAGGGCTTGAAGATGCGTTCGAGCTCGGCGTGCGGCACCCCGGGCCCCTGGTCACTCAGGCGCAGGTGCCAGCAGTCGCCCTCCAACCAGCCATCCAGGCTGACCCGGCCCTCGGCCGGCGAGTGGCGGATGGCATTGCGCATCAGGTTTTCCAGGGCTTGGGCCAGGCTGTCCAGGTGGGCTTGCACCACGCAGTCGGGGCCGAGCGAGCAGGGCAGGCGGGCGCGGTTCCAGCCGCTTTCGAAGCAGATGTCCTGGCACAAGGCTTCCCACACTGAAACCATCAATACCGGTTCGGTCGGCAAGCTGGGCTGTTCGGTGTCCATCCAGGCGAGGTCCAGCGTGTCCTCCAGAAGCTTCTGCATGTCGGCGACCTCGCGGTCCAGGCGCTCGCGCAACTGGGCCGGCGGCAAGCCGCTGTCATGGGCGATGCGCAGCCGCGCCAGCGGCGTGCGCAGTTCGTGAGACAGCGTGCGCAGCAACAGGCGCTGCTGCTCCAGGCTCTGGCGCAGGCGCCCGGCCATGTGCTCGAAGGCCTGCGCCAGTTCGCCAAGCTCATCGCGCCGCTCCTGCAGGGGCAGGGCCGGGCTGTCGAGGTCGTCGGCACGCAGGGCGTCGGCGCGGTCGCGCAGGCGGTTCAGTGGCACCACAAGGTGGCGGTACAGCGCCAGAACCAGCAGCAGGGCGAGTAGCGTGGGGGCAACGCCATGGGTGATTACATGGGTCCATGGGGTCAGGCCGGTAGGCAACAGGTGTTCGGGCAGTTGCATTACCAGGCGACCGTGCTCGGGGTGTTGCGGGAACTCGATGCTGACGTAGGGCAGTTCATCCTGCAGGCGCCGGCTCATCGGCCAGTCGAGCTTGCGCATGAAGGTCAGGTGGCTAGCTTCCTCAGCGCTGAGTGGGGTGCTGCCAAGGCTCTGCAGGTGCGGCCCGACCAGCGCCACCCAAGTGCCCTCGGCCTGTTCCAGTTGCCTGCGCCAGGCCTCGGCACCCTCTGCGCCGCCTTGCTCCCATGCCTGTTCGGCTTGCTGTGCAAAGCGCGCCAGGTAGTCCTGGTCGGCTTGGGACAGGAAGTAGGTACTGCGCTCCACCGACAGGCCCCAGGTCCAGATCAGCCAGGTCAGCAACAGGCAGAAGCCAACCTGCAGTACGGCCAGTTTCCATAGCAGGGGATGACGGCGCATCAGGCTTTTTCCGTGTCGACCAGGATGTACCCCTGGCCGCGTACGGCCTGGATCTGCAGGTGCTGGGCATCGATGTCGGCCAGCTTGCGGCGCAGGTTGCACACATGCACATCCAGGCCGCGATCCAGGCGGGTGTAGGCCCGGTGCAGCACGGTCTGGTAGAGAAATGGTTTGCTCAAGGCTTCGGAAGGGTGGGCCCGCAGGGTGGCCAGCAAGCGGAATTCGGACGCGGTGAGGCCGGCAGCCTTGCCGTTGTGGATAACGTCCTGGCGGTCCTGGTCGAGCATCACCTCGCCGACGTCGGCACGCAGCGCCGTACCACGATCGAACGCCACACGCCGCAGCAATGCATCGACCCGGGCGTCCAGCTCGGCCAGGCTGAAGGGCTTGGGCAGGTAATCGTCCGCGCCCCGGGTAAAGCCACTGATGCGATCCTGCTCGGCCCCCAGCGCCGACATCAGCATGACCGGCACCGCCTGCTGCTGGCGCAACTCGTCGAGCAGGCTGAGGCCGTCGATGCCTGGCAGCATGATATCCAGCAGCACCAGCTCGAACTGTGATTGCTGTATGGCATTCAGGGCCTGGACGCCGGTGGCGCATGCGTGCACTCGGAAACCCCGGTTGAGGAAATGGCGTTCCAGGTCCTGACGCAGGCTTGCGTCGTCTTCGGCTAGGAGGAGTGAGGTGGGCACGGCGAGCCTTGAATGAGAATTCGTATCAGTTACGAATCATCCCATTGCCGGCAGGGCGAGGGCAACGCCTGGATGTGTTAAGAAGGTTAATCCTGCTGCACCCCCGATTTCCCTTCGGTATCGTTCGCAAAAAGCAACTTGTTTCGTTTGCGAATTACTACCATTTGGGGAAAGGGTGTGTCATGAGCAGTTTCAAAAGTTTGGGGGACTCGCGACGGGGTCGGGGCTGGCTGGTGCTGGGGCTGTTGGCGCCGTTCTCGTTGTCGGCACTGGCCGAGACGGTAGCGACTCAGGCGTCTGCCGAGGACAGCGCGCTTGACCTGCCGGCATTGACCATCGAAGGCAACCGCCTGTATGACATGCTGCCGTCGGAAGAAACTGGCGGCTACAGCGTGGATGCCGCCACCGTGGGCACCAAGACCCCCGCAGCGCTCAAGGACATCCCGCAATCGATCACCGTCTACACCCAGGACTACGTCAAGGACCGCCAGTTCGTGCACCTCGATGACCTGGCCAAGTACACCGCCGGCCTGCGAACCCTGACCAACGACAGTGGCCGTTCGTCGATCTACGCCCGTGGCTACGAGTACAGCGAGTTCAATATCGACGGCCTGCCGGCGCCCATGGCCAGCATCTTCGGTACAGTACCGTCACTGGCGGCATTCGACCGTGTCGAGATCATGCGTGGCCCGGCCGGGCTGTTCAGCAGCACCAGCGAACTGGGCGGCATCGTCAACATGGTGCGCAAGCGCCCGACCGCCGAGTTCCAGGGGCACGTCGAAGGCAGCTATGGCACCTGGGACACCAACCACGAAGAAATCGACCTGAGCGGGCCGCTGGATGATGCCGGCCGCGTGCGCGGGCGCTTCATCGCCTCGCGTGACGACACCAATGGCGAGGTCGACTACAACGCCAACACCAGCAACAGCTACTACGGTGCGCTGGACGTCGACCTGGACGACGCCACCACCCTGTCGTTCGGCCTGATTCATGAAGTGAAGAACATCACCCCGCACAATGGCTATCCGGCAACGCTGTCCGGCGAAGTGCCCGACTTCAGCCATTCGAAGTTCCTGGGGGCCGACTGGAATTACTTCGACGGCAAGACCACCGACCTGGTCGCCGAGCTGACCCACCGCTTCGACAACGGCGGCTATGGCCGTGTCGCAGCCCGTGGCTCGCATCGCGACACCAATTACCTGTACGCCTTCACCGCGACCAACGCCACCACTGGCGCGAACTCCGAGCGCGCCAGCGCCCGCGATTTCACCCAGGACACCTACTCGCTGGACGCCAGCTACAGCCAGCCGTTCGAAACCTTCGGCCAGGTCAGCGAATTCGTGGTCGGCAGCGACTACAAGAACTACGACACCGAGTACCTCAACGGCACAACCAACCTGGGCGCCATCAACGTCAATACATACTCGCCCAAGCAGTTCGCCAAGCCATCGCCCAACTACAGCACCGAGACCGGTATGCAGGAAGAGGAATACGGCCTGTACTCCAAGGTCACCTTCCGCCCGGTCGAGCGTCTGGCGCTGATCGCCGGGGGCCGCTTCAGCTGGTATCGCGGTGATTTCTACACCACTACCCTCAGCAGCGGCGCCACCACCAACGACAGCAAGCGCGTGGATGGCCACTTCACCCCGTATGGCGGCCTGGTCTACGACCTGACCGAGAACCATGCGCTGTACGCCAGCTATTCGCAGGTTTTCAAGCCCCAGTCCGACACTGACAGCAATGGCCGGGTGCTCAAGCCGCGTGAGGGCGAGCAGTACGAGTTCGGTCTCAAGAGCAGCTACTTCGGCGGCGACCTGAATACTCGCTTCTCGGTGTTCCGCCTGACGGACAAGAACCGCGCGACCACCGTGCATGACGCCGACGGTGTCGCTACCACTGACTCTGTTGCATCCGGCAAGACCCGTGTGAAAGGCGCCGAAGTGGAAGTGAGCGGCAAGCTGACGCCGAACTGGGAAGTGCTGGCCGGCTACACCTGGATGGAAACCGAAACCCTCAAGGGCGATGCCGAAACCACCTTCTTCATCATGCCGCGCAACCAGGCATCGCTGTGGAGCAAGTACACCATCAGCCAAGGGCCGCTGAACGGCCTGGCCATTGGTGGCGGTATTTCGGCGATGAGCAACTTCTATTCCGAGAACGGCGGTGTGCGCATCGACGCGCCAGGCTATGCGACGGTGGATGCAATGCTGTCTTATCCGGTTACCTCGAAGCTGACGGCCACCTTCAACATCAACAACCTGTTCGACCGGGACTACCTGTCGCGGGTGGGGTCGACCTCGACGTTCAACTTCTACGGGCCGTCGCGGAGCATGATGGTTGGGGCGCGGTATGACTTCTGATAATCAGATTTTTCCCGTTGCGCGTAGGCCATTTCTGAAATAGCTTCCTAGCGCCCTTGAGCCATTGCGGTGGTGTTCCTGGCGGACTAGTGTGGCCCAGTCGTTGCCAAATCAGCGACCGGGCCTGCAAGCCCGCTCAGAGAACGATTACCGATCACCAATAGCCAATGGCATGCTATTGCGCGCGCTTGATGGTGGCTGCGTACGGGAGGTTTTCGAACCTGCCGGTTTCGTTCTCTGCCGGTCTTGCAGACCTGTACGTGGCCGCCCCCCATCACACTGCAAGTAATGAGTGGCGGTTCTAGCCAATCAATTGAGAACCTCACCATGCTTAAGATTGTCCCCGATCCACCCCACGATATTCATTCCCTTGAAGACACCCTGATCCAGGCCACGGACTATGCGCTCTGCGCTGCGACCGTTGTGCATCAGGCCATGCTGCTGCAGCCCAAGTTGCCGGCGTCGGTTTTGATGATGACGTCGATGCATGAACTGGAGACGCTGCGGGCTTTGCTGGAGTCGGCATTGATTCAGGTGCAGATGCCCACTGGGCCCAGAACTTTGCACTGAGGCTTGAGTGATGTGTTGTCTGGGCGGGCCCTTTCGCGGGTAAACCCGCTCCCACAGGATCACCACAGTCTTCAAGACTTGCACAGTACCTGTGGGAGCGGGTTCACCCGCGAAAGGGCCCGTCCAGGCAGTCGAGAACTTTCAGGGGATTCAAAAATGACCACAGAAGACACCCAATTCACTGTCGGCAAGACCACGTTCTACCAAGGCGAACATGGCACCCACCCACTGTTCCGCATCGAGCCCGGCATCCCCTGCCGCGATGCCCGCGAGCAGTCCTCAGAGTTGATGGGCTATGTCCGCGAACTGACCATCACCGGCCTGATGGATGAGAAGCCGATGATGATCTGGGCTGCGCACTACCTGAGTGCGATGGCCAAGGCGCTGATGGATGATGCCGAGCTGGGCATGGGGCATTGAGGCGACCCCGCACAGTCACTTGATCACGATCGGATTCACCGGTGCACCGCTGCCGCCGACGATCTTCAACGGCGCTGCGGTGTACAGGAATTGCCACTGCCCATCTTCCGCGCAATCCCTGGCCAACTCATCAAGAATCACCACTTCGGTAAAGGCCACGCCGAGGTTGCGCATCAGGGCGTTGTGCAGCGGGATCAACACCCCGGACTGCGGGTCCACGGCGACCTCGTTGGCCATGGTGTCGGTGATCAGGTTGGGGATTTCCATCTCGTGGAACCATTCCACCAGCGCCCGGCTGAAGGTCAGGCCCGGCTCGGCGAAGTCCTGGTAGAACTCCTCCGGCTCGCGCTCGTAGAACGAGCCGATCCAGCCGGTACGGATGATCAGGATGTCGCGCTTTTCAATTGCAACACCCTGGGCCTCGGCAGCTGCCATCAAGTCAGATGGTTGAAGGTCTCGCCCTTGTCCAGCACGCTTTTGCCACGGTGGCGGGCCATGTCGATCAGTACCGCGCGCCCGACTACGCCACGCTCGGCGATCGGCAGGATACTGGCCTTGTCCATGCCGCCGATGGTGCTCATGGCGTCATAGCCGTTCCACAGTTTGTCGTCGTGCCATACATGGCCGAGGGCGTCGTACTGGGTAGAACCCTGCAGGTGCATGAAGATCACATCGTCGGCGTACTCCACATGGCCGTCGAAGTGTGCTTTCCCAGCCAGGAAGTGGCCCTTGTCCAGCACGTTGGCCCTCACCGACGGGCGCCGACCGGGCCACAGGGGTTCGCCCTTGGGGTGGCCGATCTGCACTTGCAGGGTGAAGGTCTTGCCTTGGCGCACGCTGGCGATGCCGCGCAGGATCTGCGCGCTTTGCAGGTAGTTGAGGGCGCCGACTTCATCGTCCGGCCCCCATTTGCCCCAATTGCTGGGTAGGCCTTCGAGCAGGGCTTTGACGTTGGGTGCGTGATTGTTGTTGAACTTGTGATCGCACATGGGCTGTCCTTGGTTTGAGTGCAGACCAAGCCACAGTAATCAGGCGGTGCGGTGCGTCGATAATGAAAAGAGCTGATCCGGGGATGACTATTCGTTATCGGGGAGCCGCGGCGAAACCCGCTGTCTGGAGGCTGGTGAGAGATAACGTGGGGTGATCTCCCGATCAGAACCCTTCATTATTCACTGGCCAAGTGCTTGATTAGAGTGGCGCCTGGGGTGATACAGGCCAGTCAAGCCTTTCGACAAGCGAGGTACAGGTGAGCGTTGATATCGAGTGTGTGGTGGTCGGGGCCGGTGTGGTCGGCCTGGCGGTGGCGCGTGCCTTGGCCCAGGCTGGCCATGAAGTGCTGGTGGTGGAGGCGGGCGAGGGCATTGGCGTCGGGGTCAGCTCGCGCAACTCCGAGGTGATCCACGCCGGCCTGTATTACCCCGATGGCAGCCTCAAGGCGCAGCTGTGTGTCGAGGGCAAGCAACGCCTGTATGCCTATTGCGACAGTCGGGGCGTTGAATGCCAACGCCTCGGCAAACTGATCGTCGCCACCGATGCGGCCCAGGTCGAAGGCTTGCAGCGCCTGCTGGAGCAGGGCCGGCGCAATGGTGTCGATGACCTGCAATGGCTCGACGCCGACCAGGCGCGTGAGTTGGAGCCGGCGCTGTCATGTGTCGCCGCGCTGTGGTCGCCGTCCACCGGCATCATCGACTCCCACGGTTTGATGCTCGCCCTGCTGGGTGACGCCGAGGCTGCGGGCGCCACCTTGGTACTGCATACCCCGCTGCTTGCCGCGCGGGTGATCGAGGCCGGTTTCAGCCTGGACATGGGCGGTGCCGAGCCGATGAGCCTGACCTGCCAGCGGCTGGTCAACTGCGCTGGGTTATCGGCAGTTGAAGTCGCTGGGCACATCACCGGCCTCGACCCGGCCCATGTGCCCAAAGCCTATCTATGCAAAGGCAGCTATTTCAGCCTGAGCGGTCGTGCGCCATTTCGGCACCTGGTGTACCCCGCACCGGAACACGCCGGCCTGGGCGTGCACATGACCCTCGACCTGGGCGGCCAGGCGCGCTTCGGCCCGGATGTGGAGTGGGTGGAACATATCGACTACCCGGTAGACCCCCGGCGCGGCGACAGCTTCTATGCCGCCGTACGGCGCTATTGGCCCGACCTGCCCGACGCCAGCCTGCAACCGGCCTACAGCGGTATCCGCCCGAAAATCAGCGGCCCGCAGGACCCGGCGGCGGACTTTGTCATCAGTACGCCCGCCGAGCATGGTGTGCCGGGGCTGGTGAACCTGTTTGGCATCGAGTCACCGGGGTTGACCAGTTGCCTGGCATTGGCGGATCGCGTGCTGCATGCCCTGCGTGACAACTGAAGGCAGTGCGAAGCTGCCTTCAGTCTTTATGCATGTGCTGCTTGCCATCGCGATGAGTATGGGCCTTTGAATGCCCCTCATCATGCTGGCCTGCGCCCGAGGCCTGCTCACCGTGGTGGCCAGGCACGTTGCCGCGGTGCTGGCCTTCATGATTGTGCATTTCACTTTCGCCACCACCATGCTGGTGGCCGCCACTGGCCGCGACCATCGTTTTGTATTGTTCGGCGTTCAACTGGGGTAACTGGTCCAGGAAGGCGACGATGCCCCAGATGTATTCATCGCCCATGCTCTTGCCCCAGGCCGGCATGCCGGAGGCCTTGATGCCGTGCTTGATGATCCAGAACGCCGCAGCGGGGTCGCCACCAATCCCGCTTTTGGCCAGGTTGGGGGGCGATGGATACAGAGCCTGGCTGAGCTCGGTCTTCTCGACGCCAGGTGCAAGGTGACAACCGATGCACATGGCGTTGTAATTACCGGCGCCGGTACCAATCAGCGTTTCATCTTTCAGGTCCGGCACCTCGATGTCCCTGGCCCGTACGGCGATCGATCGGTCCCGTGCCATGGCCAGAAAGGCATGCACGGCGGGGAAATGGGGATCATCGGCCCCGACGTTGACCAGGCCGGAGTACGCAGCACCCAGTACGGCCACGCTGGCCACCGCGCCTGCTGCAACAAGCGTTGTTATTGTTCTTTTCATGTCTGGTTCTCAAAACCACATGCGGATACCGGCCACGAAACGCGCTTCATCCACATCACCACCCTCGTCGCGGATGAAATCGGCGGTCTTGCCGTAGGAGCGGTTCCAGGTGATGCCGATGTAAGGGGCGAACTGGCGGACTATTTCATAGCGCAGGCGCAGCCCGACTTCAGTATTTGCCAGGCCGGAACCGACGCCGCGCACAGGGTCGTTCTTGCCATAGAAATTGGCTTCAGCGGTCGGCTGCAGGATCAGGCGGTTGGTCAGCAGAATGTCATAGTCGCCTTCCAGGCGCGCGGCAGTCTGGCCGTTCTCGCCAATGAACGCGGTGGCTTCGGCTTCGAAGTCGTAAAGCGCCATGCCCTGGATACCGAACGCCGCCCAGGTCTGGGGGGATTCAGGCTTGAAGTCCTGGCGCACCCCGGCAACCACATCCCACCATGGGCTGATCGAGCGGCCGTACAGCAGCTGCAATTCGGCATCCTCGGTGACACCGTTGGTACGTTCACCTTCGGAGCGGATCCACAGCCGGTTGATATCGCCGCCTACCCAGCCGGAAGCATCCCAGGCCAGCGTGCTGCCTTCATCGGCATCCTGGTACTCGAGCTGGTCCAGCAGGAAGAAACTGTTGATAGCACTGTCGTGCATCTGATGCCCGCCCAATGGGGGGAAGGCTGCCTGGCGGTCGGCATCGGTCAGCACCGGGATCGGGGTACGGCTGGTCGTCGGCGTATCCGTCGAGCCGTGGTTCATTTTCGAATGGTCCATCGCTTCATGGTTCATGGCTCCATGATCCATGGCGCCGTGGTCCATGCCCGGCATGCTGCCATGATCCATCTTGCCGTGGTCCATCATCGAATGGTCCATTTCTTCAGCGGCGAAGCTGGGCGCAGCGCCCAGCACGCCGAGCGAAACGGTCAATGCCAGCAGCGATGGTCGTGCCAGGCTATTGAGCATCTTTCCCTGCCTTGGCTTTGTCGCTGCCATGGGATTCCATCATCTTGCCGTGGTCCATGCCTTGCATCGAGCCATGGTCCATACCCTTCATCGAACCGTGGTCCATGCCCTTCATGGCGCCATGATCCATGCCCTTCATCGAACCATGGTCCATGCCTTGGGCGCCCTTGGCTTTTGCGGCATCGGCAGGCTGCTGATTGTTGCCGCCGGACCACGACGACGGGGCATAAACGGCAAACAGGCCGGCCATTGCAGCAGAGAGGAAAAACGCGCTTCGTTTCATTGGTTTGCTCATCTCGGATCTCCAGTTCATTCGTCCACACGGACTTCGCGGAACATGCCCATTTCCATGTGGAACAGCAGGTGACAGTGATAGGCCCAACGCCCCAGGGCATCTGCCGTGACGCGATAGCTTCGTTTTGAGCCAGGCGGCATGTCGATCGTGTGTTTGCGCACCATGAAGTTGCCGTTCTCATCCTCCAGGTCGCTCCACATGCCATGCAGGTGGATGGGGTGGGTCATCATGGTGTCGTTGACCAGGGTGATGCGCAGGCGCTCGCCATACTTGAGGCGCAGTGGCTCGGCATCGGAAAACTTGATGCCGTCGAAGGACCAGGCGAACTTTTCCATATGGCCGGTGAGGTGCAGCTCGATTGTGCGACCAGGCGCGCGGCCGTCCGGGTCCGGGAAGGTACTGCGCAGGTCCGCATAGGTCAGCACACGGCGGCCGTTGTCACGCAGGCCGATGCCCGGATCGCCCAGTTTTGGTGTCGGGGTCATGGTCTGCATGTCGACCAGCGGGTTGTTGCTCTCGGAGTCTGGGTGGCTCTGCATGGGCGCGCTGGTACCAGCCATGTCGCCATGGTCCATGCCAGCCATGCTGCCGTGATCCATGCCTGCCATGTCGCCGTGATCCATACCGGCCATGCTGTCGTGGTTCATGCCGCCATGGTCCATGCCCATATCGCTCATGGAAATGATCGGCCGTGGATCGACAGCTGGAACAGGGGCTTGCAAGCCTTCGCGAACAGCCAGGGTGCCCCTGGCATACCCGGTACGGTCCATGGATTGAGCGAAGAGGGTGTAAGCCTGCTCGCTTTCGGGCTCGACGATGACGTCGTAGGTTTCGGCAACGGCGATGCGGAACTCGTCGACCGCAACGGGTTTGACATGCTGCCCATCCGCCGCGACAACCGTCATCTTCAGGCCGGGAATTCGCACATCGAAATACGTCATGGCCGAGCCGTTGATGAAGCGCAGGCGGATTTTCTCGCCCGGCTTGAACACGCCCGTCCAGTTACCGTCCGGGGCCTGGCCGTTCATCAGGTAGGTGTAGGTGTAGCCGCTCACATCAGCGAGATCGGTGGGGCTCATTTTCATCTCGGCCCACATCTTGCGGTCGGCTACTGCCGCGGACCATCCCATTTCGCTCACATCGTTGACGAAATCGCCCACCGTGCGCTTGTGGTAGTTGTAGTAGTCAGACTGCTTCTTGAGCTTGGACAGCACCTGTGCAGGGTCTTCATCCGTCCAGTCGCTGAGCATGACCACATAGTCCCGGTCATAGGTGAACGGCTCAGGCTCTTTCGCGTCGATGACCAGGGCACCATACACCCCGACCTGCTCCTGGAAACCGGAGTGGCTGTGGTACCAGTAGGTGCCGTTCTGCTGGACCTTGAACTTGTACTCATACATGCCGTCTGGGGCGATGCCATGGAAGCTCAGGCCCGGCACGCCGTCCATGTTCGCCGGCAGGATGATGCCGTGCCAGTGGATGGAGGTGTCCTGCTGCAAGCGGTTGCGCACACGCAGCGTGACGGTATCGCCTTCGCGCCAGCGCAGGATGGGCCCGGGAATGGAGCCGTTGATTGCCATCGCTGTACGTGCAGTGCCGGTAATGTTGACCGGCAGCTCACCGATGTAGAGGTCGAAGTCGGTGCCGCTCAGCACATTCGGTTGGCCGGGGCTGGTCACGGCCCAGACCGGCGCGCGCCACATGCCCAGCCCGCCAAGCAGTCCGGTAGCGGCCAGGCCTTTGACGAAGGAGCGTCTGGTGGTTTTGCTTTGCATGCCGTTGCGTCCAGTCAGTCGAAAAGTTGCTGGTATTCAGGCGGTTGAACGCCCCAGCCCGTGGGGCGAGAAGCCCCACAATCTTCCTTAACGCTAGCGGACCTGCGCTGTCAGCTGGCTGAGCTTCAGATTACTTTTCTGTCAGCTTGTGGTGGGTATGACTGATGAAGCGCATGGCAGGCAGAATCTGGGGCCGCCTTGCGGCCCTTCGCGGGCACGCCCGCTCCCACAGGGATGGCGCTGTAGCCAGGACATGCGCGGGACCTGTGGGAGCGGGCGTGCCCGCGAAGGGCTGCAAAGCAGCCCCATCAAGCGGCTCTTTGGCCTGGCCGCTACTCGATGCGCAGCGCCGCCACCGGATGCAAGCGGGCCGCCCGCACGGCCGGAGCCAGGCCGGCGAGAATGCCGAGCATCGCCGCCAGCAGCAGCGCCAGCAGCAGAAACAGCGGTTGCAGCGCCAAGGGCAGGCTCGGCATGGCCAGGTGCAGTAGCCCCAGCAGCAGGCCCATCAACAGCAGGCCAAGCAGGCCACCGGCCAGGGACAGCAGCGTCGCTTCAGCGAGAAACAGCCCAAGTACCTGCCGCGGACTGGCGCCTATCGCCCGCAACAGGCCGATTTCTGCCGTGCGCTCGCCCACAGTGGTCGTCATGATGGTGAGAATGCCGACGGCGCCGACCAGCAGCGAAATGCCCCCCAAGGCACCAATGGCCAGGCTCAGGGTGCCGAGAACGCGGTTGAAGCTGCGCAGCATGTCGTCCTGGGTGGTCAGGCTGAAATCCTCCGCACCGTGTCGTTCGCCGAGCACCTCGCGAATCTGCCGGCTCAATGCTCGTGAAGTGGTACCTGCGCCGAACACCACATGGGCTTTGACCACCCCGGTGCGGTTGAACAGGCTTTCCGCCCAGTCCACCGGGATGTAGGCGATATCGTCGAGGTTGAAACCGAGCAACTGGCCTTTCTCCGCCATCACGCCGATCACCCGGAAACGCACGCCGCCGACGCGGATCAGCTCACCCAGCGGGTTGCGCGCCCCGAACAGCTCGGTACGCAGCTGATGGCCGAGCACCACATAGGGCGGCGAACGGCCGTCACGGGCCGGGGGCAGGAACTCGCCCAGGCTCAGCTGCATGCGCCAGGCCTGCGCCATCTGATGGCCGCCACCGAGAATGTCGCTGCGCCGGCTCAGTTGACCGAACTGGATATTCCCGCTGCCCTGAATGATCGGCACCGCCGCCTCGACATGCGGCAAGCGCCGCAGGGCGTCGGTGTCACTGATGGTCAGTGGCCGCACGCTGCCAAGCAGGCCGCCGAGGCCGCTGGTCTGGGTCTTGCCCGGGCGCACGGTGATGATCCGCGTACCAAACTGCGAGAAGTTCTCCAGCACATAGCCGCGCACGCCTTCGCCTATGGCCGTGAGCAGCGCCACGGCGGCTATGCCGATCGCTACCCCGAGCAGGGTCAGCAGGCTGCGCAGCGGGCGGCAGGTCAGCGCCGAGCTGGTCAGCCGGAAACCATCTTGCCAGCGCATCAGTGCGCCCCCGGCGGGCGTAGCGCCGCCACCGGCTCCAGCGCCGAGGCCCGAGCGGCCGGCAGCCAGGCGAACAGCAGCGCCGTGCCGAGTGCCAGCAGCACGGCGCCAGCCCGCGCCCACCAGGGGGCATAGAGCGGCAGATGGAACGCCAGGCGCCCCAGCCAGAGCAAGGTTTCGGCCAGCAGCAGCCCTGCCAGTGCCCCTGTCAGGGCCAACAGCGCCGCCTCGCCGAGGAACAGCAGGCGCAGCTGCGCCGCCGTAACGCCTATGGCTTTGAGCAGGCCGATCTCGGCGCTGCGCTGGCTCACTGCAATCCAGGTCACGTTCATGATCAGGATGCCTGCCACCAGCAGGCTGATCGCGGCAATGCCAGCCACCGCCAGGGTCAGCACCGCGAGTATCTGGTCGAAGGCGCTGAGCAGGCTGTCCTGGCTGACCAGGGTGACGTCCTCCTCACCCTCGTGGCGCTCCTTGAGCGCGGCGAGTATCAGCTGCTTGCTACGGTCGAGAAAGCTCGGACCATGCACCTCGACAAACACCCGCGACAACCCCTCGCTATTGAACAAGGCCTGGGCGCTGGCCACCGGGATGATCAACATCTCGGCGAAATCCATCCCCAGCGATTCGCCCCGCTCACCGAGAATGCCGACCACCCGGAAGCGCCGGTCGCCAGCGCGCAACCATTCACCCAGGGCCGGGCGAGCTCCGAACAGCTCGCGCCGGAGTTTGCCGCCGATCACGCAGACGGCTTCGGCCTGCTCAGGGTCCAGCGTCGGCAGCGGCTGGCCTTGTACGACCGCCAGTTGGCGAATGGCGAAGAAGTCCCGGGTGGTGCCCAGCGTCAGCACTTCACGATTGCGGTTGCCGACTATCACCTCCATCTGCCCGGCCTGCTGCGGCGCGACCCGGCGGATGCCCGGCAACCGGGTGATGGCCTGGACATCCTGCAAGGTCAACTCGTGTGGCGTCAGGCCGGTGAGCGGCGGCATTCGCCCGGTGGTTTCCTTGCGCCCCGGGAAAACGATGAGGATGTCGCGCCCGAGCAGCGAGAATTCGTTCAGGACGAAAGCCCGCGCCCCCGCGCCAAGACCGGTGAGCAGATTGACCGCGACCACCCCGATAGCGATGGCCAGCAGCAGCATCAGGCTGCGTGAGCGATGCCCACGCAAGGCACCTAGCCAGAAGCCCAGGGCATCGGCAGCGCGCATCAGGCCAGCGCCCACTGCGGCGCAATACTGTGGATCCGCCCGTCACGCATGTGTAGCTGGCGCTGTGCGCGGGCGCCCAGGTTGGCATCGTGGGTCACCACTATCAGGGTCAGCCCCTCGCCGTTGAGCTCTTCCAGCAGGCTGAAGACCTCTGCGCCGGCCTGGCTATCGAGATTGCCGGTGGGTTCGTCGGCCAACAGCAGCGCCGGTTGCATGACCATCGCCCGGGCGATCGCGACGCGCTGGCGCTGGCCACCGGAAAGCTCGGCCGGGCGGTGGGCAATGCGCTCGCCCAGCCCCAGCCGTGCCACCAATTGGCTGCTGCGCTTGCGCCGTTGTGCCGCACCAATGCCGGCAAGGACCATCGGCAGCTCGATATTCTCCAGCACCGTCAGCCGTGCGATCAGGTGGTAGGACTGGAACACGAAACCTATCAGTCGGCTGCGCAACTGGGCGCGGCGCGCCTCGCTCAGGGCCGCCGTGGCCTCGCCCTGCAGCCAGTATTCGCCGGCGCTCGGCGCATCGAGCAGGCCGAGGATGTTCAGCAAGGTCGACTTGCCCGAGCCTGACGGGCCCATCACCGCCATGTAGTCACCGGCGGCGATGTCCAGGTCCAGGCCATCCAGCCCCATCACCTGCTGCTCGCCCAACTGGAAGCTGCGGCTGCCGCCGCGCAGGCGGATCATTTCTCGGTCTCCGCGGCATCCACCGGGATTACCGCCACCGTATCCTTGAGCCCTTCCTGCTCGTGGCTGGCGACTATGCGTGCGTCCTCGTCCAGCCCTGCAAGCACCTCGGTCCAGCGCCAGTTGCTCAGCCCGGTTTGCACCTGCACCTCGCGCAACACCCGGGCGCTCGGGTCATATCGCAGCACACGCTGCCCCTCCAGCAGGGTCTCGGTGGGGATGCGCAAGGCACCCGCGTGCTGCTCCAGGAGGATCTCGACATCGGCGCTATAGCCGGTGAGCAGGGCCAGGTCTGCCGGCGGCTGGTCGAAGCGCACCTCGACATCGACGGTGCGCGCCTGCTTCTCCAGTTCGCGCACATAGGGCGCGATGCGGCTGACGAGGCCGGTGAAATGCTGACCACGGAAGGCATCCAGGCTGATCCGTACGGCGGTTCCCGGGTGAACCCGGGCAGCGTCCACCTCATCGATCGGTGCTTCTACATACAGGCAGCTGTCGTCGATCAGGTCGACTGCCGGCGGCGTGGGAATACCTGGCGGCGAAGGGGTGACGAACTCGCCGAGTTCGCCGTTGATTTCTGCGACGATGCCGGCGAATGGTGCACGCAGGGTTGTCTGTTCCAGCAGTGAACGCTGCAGCTGCAGGCTGGCGTCGGCCTCGCGGATCAGCACGGCACTGGCACTGCACATCAGCTTCGCCAGGTTGGCCTTGGTCGCCGCCTGATCGAGGCGATCGGCGGCAATCAACTTGCGGTCGGCCAACTGGCCCAGGCGATCAAGGTCGCGTCGGTCCAGCAGAGCTTGCTGGCAGCGCTGTTCGCGGGTGTTGCGCTGGGCCTCCAGCCGCGCCTCGGCTTCCTGCAGCCTGGCCTGTTGCTCGTCCTGCCGCAGGCGCATGAGCACCTGACCCGGCTGGACCCGTTGGCCTTCGCTGACCAGCAACTCGGCAACCTGGCCGCCGACATTGAAGGACAGGTGCGAGCGTCGACAGGACTTCAGCGTACCCGCGCGCGTGTTGGCCACCACCGTCTCCACCGGCCCCCGCTCAACTTCCAGCAGCCTGACCGGCACCGGCTGCGGTCGACTCAACCAGCCGCCCAACACCACGAGACAAGCCAGGATCGACGAGCCAATCAATAATTTGCGCATGGACTACACCTCCTCCCATATGGCTTGAGCCTAGATCAGGAGGGTGAAAGCTCCACACGAAACGTCATTTATCCGACGATATTCGGATGAGCGTTAGTATAGTGTCAGATAAATGGCGAATGAGATTTTTTTCGCTCATGAAGCGGCGATTCCCCGGCCATGGGAAGGCTGCAGAAAGTTTCAGAGGATGAGAATGGCGGGCATTAAAAAGCCGGCTTGTGGCCGGCTTCTCGGGGACGCTTCCGACTAATTTATGGTAAGCCGCAATCGCCTTAACTGTGTGGCCATCAAGGGCCTGAAAGAGATGGCAGATGCCCGTGTGGGATATCGCCGAGCCCTCTGGACCGCGGCTCGCGCCGGTCGGGGGCTGAATGTGCGGCGTAGCATACAAGGGCGCGCGCAGGATGCCCAGCAAAAAATGGCACAGGTTGTTTCAGTCGGGCCGTTGCTGGCGGAAATGCGACCAGTGGAACACCCAGCCCAGAATCTCCAGCCCTTGTGTCTGGCGCTGGGCGGTGGTGTAGCGTTCGACCGCATAGTTGCGCCGATCATGGCTGTGCAGGTACAGCGTGCCGTGCTGGCCGAGGCTGAGGTTGTTCACCCTGAGCACGCCGTTGTGCAGCAGGGCATAGGTTTCGCCCTCGAACACCTGAGTCATGCCCAGGTCGATGGCCAGGGTGGCCTGCAGCGGAATCAGCGGGGTCATGTTGCTGGCGGGCATCGCCAGGCAGATGGCGTTGTCGGCATGCACTCCCAACCCTTTCAGGGCTTTTGCGGGCAGGCACATGTGCTTGCCCGCCACGGGCGACAGCAGGCCGTTGTGCAGTTCGTAAAAGGGCACCTTCAGTGCCCGGCCGCCTTGCGCCGACAGCGGCGTGCGCGGGTTGGCGGGCGCCGGCCCTGGCGGGCAGCTGCGCAGGATCGGGTTGTGGTGTTTGGGGCCTTCGCCCGTGCGCAACCAGCGACGATGCACGCAGAAAAGGTCGGCCATTTCGTCCAGCCGGGCCAAAGGCACGCCGCGCTTGAGCCAGTTGTTGACGTGCTGGGGGGTGACGCTGCGCTGGGCGGCGAAATCGGAAGAGGTCAGGCCACATTCGTGGAGGAGGGCTTTGAGTCGGTCGCCGGATGTGTTCATGGCGGCGAGTGTAGCGGCGGGGTGCCCGCAAGGATATGAACCGGATGTTGATGGGGGTTGTGTGAAAAGCGCCTGTTTGTAGGGCGTTGGAGTAGGACTGCGTAGGATTTTTTACTCTCCCAAGCAAGTGCACGGTTCCTGTGGGAGCGGGCGTGCCCGCGAAGAGGCCAACGCGGTGGCTGGCACCGGCTGCGCCGGTGTTCGCGGGCACGCCCGCTCCCACAGGGATCGCGCCAGCAATTAGAATTTGAGCAAGGCAGTTGCTTCTGCGCAGGCAGGTCAATTAGTTCCAGGGCGACCAGCCATCCATCAGGCATAAAAAAACCCCGCCTGGGCGGGGTTCTTCATGCAACCGGCATCAGCCCTTGTAGGCAGCAACCGATTTGGTGATCGCGGCGCGGGCGGCGTCAGCGCCTTCCCAGCCTTCGATCTTGACCCACTTGCCCTTCTCGAGATCTTTGTAGTTGGCAAAGAAGTGCTCGATCTGCTGGATCAGCAGGGCTGGCAGGTCGGTGTATTCCTTCACATCGACGTACAGCTGCGACAGCTTGTCGTGAGGAACAGCGATGACCTTGGCGTCGCCGCCGCCGTCGTCGGTCATGTTCAGCACGCCGACCGGACGGGCGCGGATAACCGAACCTGGGGCTACCGGGTAAGGGGTAACGACCAGCACGTCCAGCGGATCACCGTCATCGGCCAGGGTGTTCGGGATGAAGCCGTAGTTGGCTGGGTAGAACATCGGGGTAGCCATGAAACGGTCGACGAACAGGGTATCGCTGTCCTTGTCGATCTCGTATTTGATCGGCGCGTGGTTGGCCGGGATCTCGATGGCGACGTAGATGTCGTTCGGCAGGTCTTTGCCCGCCGGAATCTTGCTGTAGCTCATTGGGCAGTGCCCCCGTGTTTGACCAAAAAAGTGGCGGCGATTATAGGCACATTCTGCATGGGCATGCCACGCCTGGCCTGATGTGCGGCCCCGTCAGGCGTGGCTTTCGCGGTATTCCGGGTGTTCGGCCTGCAGCCGGCACAGGCGCGCCAGCGGGTCCTGGCGGTAGAACAGCGACAACTGGCGGTAGACCTGTGGATAAGCCTGTTGCAGCAGGTCGGGGGCACTAAAGAAGTACTCGCTGGTGACGGCAAAGAACTCCGCGGGGTTCTCCGCGGCATACGGGTCGATGGCGGTTTCGGCGTCGGGGTTGGCGTCCAGCTGGCGGTTGAGGTCGTCATAGGCCTGTTGCATGGCGGTTGCCCATTCATCCACGGGCATGCCGCTGTGCAGCGGCGGCAGGCCGTTGGCATCGCCATTGAGCATGTCGAGCTTGTGCGCCAGTTCATGGATGACCAGGTTGTAGGCCTCCCAGCCACCGCTTGCCAGCACGCCGTTCCAGGCGAGGATGATCGGGCCCTGCTGCCAGGCCTCGCCGCTGTGCTCGCCGTCCCATACGTGCTCCACGCCACTGGCATCGCGGTGGCGCTGGGGGCTCTTGAAGTCGTCGGGGTAGAGGATGATTTCGTGGAAACCCTGGTACCAGTTCAGCTCGCCCAGGTGCAGCAGCGGCAACTGCGCCTGGGCCGCCAGCAACAGGCGCTGCTCGTCATCCGGCTCGACGCCGGGCAGGCAGGTGAGGTGCTTGTCGAGCAGGAACAGGATGCAGGCTTCACGCAGCCAGCGATCTTCTTCGTCCGTGATGCCGTCCAGCATCGGCAGGCGCTCGCGCACGGCCTGCCATTGCTGGGAGGTGATGGGGTAGCGCGCCAGGGTGCGCTTGCGCCGCCAGGCGCTGAACGACCACATCTGCAGGTTTCAGTGGGCCTTGGCCGTGCGGCCCAGGCGGCCACGCAGCAGGCCGAGGATCATCGGCACCAGCGACAGGATGATGATACCCACCACCATCAGCGACAGGTGCTGCTTGATGAATGGCACGTTGCCGAAGAAGTAGCCCAGGGTCACCAGGCCGCCGACCCACAGCAGCGAACCGGCGACGCTGAAACCGAGGAAGCGCGGGTAGTGCATGTGGGCGATGCCGGCGACGAACGGTGCAAAGGTGCGCAGGATGGGCAGGAAGCGCGCCATGGTCACGGTCTTGCCGCCGTGGCGTTCATAGAAGTCGTGGGTACGCTGCAGGTAGTCGCGCCGGAAGATCTTCGAGTTGGGGTTGTTGAACAACCGCTCGCCGGCCGTGCGGCCGATCACGTAGTTGGTGCTGTCGCCGAGGATTGCGGCGGCCATCAGCAGGCCGGCCAGCAGCAACGGGTCCATGCCGCCACCGGCGGCTACGGCGCCGGCAATGAACAGCAGCGAATCACCGGGCAGGAAGGGCATGACCACCAGCCCGGTTTCACAGAAGATCACGGTGAAGAGGATGGCGTAGATCCAGGGACCGTAGTTGGTGACCAGCAGATCGAGGTAGGCATCGAGATGCAGGATAAGGTCCAGCGGGTTGAAATCCATGTACAGCACCTGTGTTCTTGGGCGTAGGCTCGGTTACCTGGGGATGGGTAAATTTTCACACATGACAGGTGGGCCATTATACGGCTAAGTCAGGAACATGCCCGGGGAGTTTGTAGCGGGGGGTTACGGCAGGGGGGTATTCCTGTACCGGCCTCTTCGCGGGCTCGCCCGCTCCCACAGGTACAGCACCGACTTCAGATGCGCCGCTATGCCTGTGGGAGCGGGCGAGCCCGCGAAGAGGCCGGTGCAGGTCAATCTTGGCTGATCGGCAGGATATAACTCTTGAACTCGTTATCCTCACGAAACCCGATGGATTCGTAAGTCTTGTGCGCTACCTCATTGTCCGCACTGGTCGACACCCGCATGCGCACGGCGTTGGTTTCCTTGGCCATTTTCTTCGCCTCGCGCATCAGGTGGTCGGCCACCAGCATGCGCCGCGAGTCCTCGGCCACGTAGATATCGTTGAGAATCCATACCCGCTTCAACGACAGCGATGAGTAGCTTGGGTACAGCTGGCAGAATCCCAGCAGTTTGCCGTCGTCATCATCGGGTAGCGCCAGGTAGATCACCGACTCATCCCGCTTCAGGCGCTTCTCAAGGAAACTGCGGGAGCTGTCAGGGTAGGGTAGCTGCCCATAGAACTCACGGTATTTGACGAACATCGGCGTGAGCAGATCGAGGTGTTCCAGGGTTGCCTTGATGATGCGCATGTGCGGCCCTCAGAGTCCATTAGGGGAAACAGCGGATTGCCATCAGCCTTCAAGGGCATGCTGCCCAATGCGCGGTGCAAGTGCAATCCGCCTTCCGTGACATGTTTTTTACCCTTTGCCGAGCAGGAAGTTACCTTTCTGGCCGGTGCTGTGTTCACTCTCCAGGCTATGGACCTCGGCTTCGTCCTTCAGATTCACCCCGGAAAGCTGGCGTCGGCAGGCTTCGCGCATCAAGTACAGCAAGCGGTGCGCCGCCATGCCATAACTCAGGCCCTCCAGGCGGATGTTGGAAATGCAGTTGCGGTAGGCATCGGTCAGGCCGACCTTCGGTGCATAGGTGAAGTACAGGCCAAGGCTGTCGGGCGAGCTGAGCCCGGGGCGTTCGCCGATCAGCATCACCGTCATCCGGGCGCCCAGCAGCTCACCAACCTCGTCGGCCACTGCCACGCGGCCCTGCTGCACCAGCACCACCGGGGCGCTGGTCCAGCCATCGGCGGCGGCCTGTTCCTCGAAACGCGCCAGGAATGGCAGGGTGTGGCGGTGCACGGCCAGTGCCGACAGGCCGTCAGCGACGACGATGGCCAGGTCGACCCCGCCGGGGTTGGCCTGGGCGTGCTGGCGCAGCGCGGCAACCGAATCTTCGTTCAGCCGTCGTCCCAGGTCCGGGCGTTGCAGGTACTGGTTGCGGTCGCTGGCGGCGCTGTGCAGCACCAGGCTTTCGCGCCCGCGGTCACTCAGCTGGGTAGCCAGGCCGGCATGGTCGAAGGCCAGGTGCACGGCGTCGCGGGCCTGGGCGTGGGCAAACTGGAAGTCCAGCTGCGCACCGGTCGGCAGGCTGGTGCCGGTGCGGCCCAGGGCTATGCGCGCCGGGGTCAGGTTGCGCAGGGCCAGCCAAGGGTTGTCGGGGGTAGGCGTGCGGTGGTCCATGGTCATCCCTATGCAAGCTGTGCCAAGGCCTGGCGGAAGGCCGGCGGCAGGTTGTCACCAAAGCGCACCCGGCCATCGGCCTGGGTGAAGATGCCGGTGCGGGCCAGCCATGCCTCGAATTCCGGCCCGGGCTTCAGGCCCAGGGTCTGGCGCGCGTACAGCGCGTCGTGGAACGAGGTGGTCTGGTAGTTGAGCATGATGTCGTCGGAGCCGGGGATGCCCATGATGAAGTTGATCCCGGCCACGCCCAGCAGGGTCAGCAGGGTGTCCATGTCGTCCTGGTCAGCTTCGGCGTGGTTGGTGTAGCAGATGTCGCAACCCATTGGCACTCCCAGCAGCTTGCCGCAGAAGTGGTCTTCGAGGCCGGCGCGGATGATCTGCTTGCCGTTGTACAGGTACTCCGGGCCGATGAAACCGACCACGGTATTGACCAGGAACGGCTTGAAGTGGCGGGCCACGGCATAGGCGCGGGTTTCACAGGTCTGCTGGTCGACGCCGTGGTGGGCGTTGGCCGACAGCGCGCTGCCCTGGCCGGTTTCGAAGTACATCAGGTTCTGCCCGAGGGTGCCGCGTTTCAGCGAAAGGCCCGCTTCGTAGCCTTCCTGCAGCACGTTCAGGTTGATGCCGAACCCGGCGTTGGCCGCCTCGGTGCCGGCGATGGACTGGAACACCAGGTCCAGTGGCACGCCACGGTTGATCGCCTCGATCGAGGTGGTGACGTGGGTCAGCACGCAGGCCTGGGTGGGGATGTCGTAGCGCTGGATGATGGCGTCGAGCATTTCCAGCAGGGCGCAGATCGAGGCGATGCTGTCGGTGGCCGGGTTGATGCCGATCATGGCGTCGCCGTTGCCGTAAAGCAGGCCGTCGAGAATGCTGGCGGCGATGCCGGCCGGCTCGTCGGTCGGGTGGTTGGGCTGCAGCCGGGTCGACAGGCGACCGCGCAGGCCCATGGTGCCACGGAACCGGGTGACCACGCGGATCTTCTGTGCCACCAGCACCAGGTCCTGCACGCGCATGATCTTCGACACCGCGGCGGCCATTTCCGGCGTCAGCCCGGGTGCCAGGTTGCGCAGGCTGTCCTCGTTGGCTTCTTCGCTCAGCAGCCAGTCGCGCAGGCCACCCACGGTCAGGTGGCTGACCGGGGCGAAGGCCTGGGCATCGTGGGTGTCGATGATCAGGCGCGTGACTTCATCATCTTCGTAAGGGATCAGCGCTTCGTTGAGGAAATGCGTCAGCGGGATATTGGCCAGGGCCATCTGCGCGGCGACCCGTTCGCCGTCGTTGCTGGCCGCGACGCCCGCCAGGTAGTCCCCCGAGCGGGCGGGGCTGGCCTTGGCCATCACTTCCTTGAGGCTGTCGAAGCGGTAGACCAGATGGCCGACCGTGTGTACGAAACTTGCCATACAGACTCTCCAGAGCCGCGGGTTGCCCCGCGGCGGGTGGCGGCGATCAGTGCAAGGCCTCTTCGGCCTTCTGGATCGCGGCGAATTCCTCTTCCGGTGTACCCGCGACCAGGTGGTGGCGGCTGTAGAAAGCAAAGTAGGCAATTAATACCGCATAGATCACTGCGGCGCCAATCACCACCCGTGGGTCGACCAGGAAACCGGCGACCACGGCGATGCAGGCCAGTACCAGTGCCAGGCCCGAGGTGAAGATGCCACCGGGGGTGCGGTATGGGCGCTCCATCTTCGGCCGGCGGATGCGCAGGGTGATGTGCGCGGCCATCATCAGCACGTACGACAGGGTAGCGCCGAACACCGCCACCAGGATCAGCAGGTCACCCTGGCCGGTCAGCGACAGGGCAAAGCCGATGATCCCGGGGATGATCAAGGCCAGTACCGGGGCCTTGCTCTTGTTGGTTTCCGACAGCTTGCGCGGCAGGTAGCCGGCGCGGGACAGGGCGAAGATCTGCCGGGAGTAGGCGTAGATGATCGAGAAGAAACTGGCGATCAGCCCGGCCAGGCCGACCAGGTTGACGAAGCCGCCCATCCAGGTGCTACCGCCGTAGGCTTTGGACAAGGCTTCTACCAGCGGGTTGCCGGACGCTTTCAGTGCTTCGGAGCCTGCGCCGCCGGGGCCGACCACCAGGATCAGCAGGGCGAAGGCCAGCAGCACCAGCATGGCGCCGATCAGGCCGCGTGGCAGGTCACGCTTGGGGTTCTTGGTTTCTTCGGCAGCCAGCGGCACGCCCTCTACGGCGAGGAAGAACCAGATGGCATAGGGGATGGCCGCCCACACGCCGACATAGCCGAACGGCAGGAAACTGCTGGCGCCCACGGCGTCCGTTTTGGCGATGTCGAACAGGTTGGCTGCATCAAAATGGGGCACCATGCTCACCAGGAACACGGCCAGGGCGATGGCGGCGATGGCGGTGATGATGAACATCAGCTTCAACGCCTCACCCACGCCAAAGATGTGGATGCCGATGAACACGATGTAGAACGCCAGGTAGATCATCCAGCCGCCGATGCCGAACAGTGACTGGCAGTAGGCGCCGATGAACACCGCGATGGCGGCGGGGGCGATGGCGTACTCGATGAGGATCGCCGTCCCGGTGAGGAAGCCGCCCCAGGGGCCGAATGCGCTGCGGGCAAAGCCGTAGCCGCCGCCTGCGGTGGGGATCATCGACGACAGTTCGGCCAGCGAGAAGCACATGCACAGGTACATGGTGGCCATCAGCAGGGTGGCGAGGAACATGCCGCCCCAGCCGCCCTGGGCCAGGCCGAAGTTCCAGCCGGCATAGTCGCCGGAGATGACGTAGGCCACGCCCAGGCCGACCAGCAGGACCCAGCCGGCGGCGCCTTTTTTCAGTTCACGTTGCTGGAAGTAGTCCGAGCCGACTTTTTCGAAGTCGACGGAAGAGCCTGCCGGCGAGCCGGCGGAATGATCGCTTGGCATAGATTCACCTGTTGTTTTTCTTGGTGGCCGGACGGGTTCCGGGCCGATGGTGATGGGTACTGCAGGAAGCGAGCCAGAGCGGTTGGTGCTCTGGATATTGTGTTTGCAGGTCCGGCCTCATCGCCGGCAAGCCGGCTCCCACAGGTACTGCACAGGTCTGGAATCCCCTGCGATCCCTGTGGGAGCGGGCGAGCCCGCGAAGGCCGCGACGCGGTTTAGAAGAAGCCCAACGGATTGATGTCGTAGCTCACCAGCAGGTTCTTGGTCTGCTGATAGTGGTCGAGCATCATCTTGTGGGTCTCACGCCCGACCCCCGACTTCTTGTAGCCACCGAACGCGGCATGCGCCGGGTACAGGTGGTAGCAGTTGGTCCACACGCGGCCAGCCTTGATCCCACGGCCCATGCGGTAGGCACGGTTGATGTCGCGGGTCCACACGCCGGCACCCAGGCCGAACTCGGTGTCGTTGGCGATCGCCAGGGCTTCGGCTTCGTCCTTGAAGGTGGTGACGCTGACCACCGGGCCGAAGATTTCTTCCTGGAACACGCGCATCTTGTTGTTGCCCTTGAGCAGGGTCGGCTGGATGTAGTAGCCGGTGGCCAGCGAACCTTCCAGTTTTTCCACCTTGCCGCCAGTCAGCAACTCGGCGCCTTCCTTCTGGGCGATGTCGAGGTACGACAGGATCTTCTCGAACTGCTGTTGCGAGGCCTGGGCGCCGACCATGGTGTCGGTGTCCAGCGGGTCGCCGCGCTTGATCTGCAGCACCTTCTTCATCACCACTTCCATGAACTGCGGGTAGATCGACTCCTGTACCAGTGCCCGTGACGGGCAGGTGCATACCTCACCCTGGTTGAAGAACGCCAGCACCATGCCTTCGGCCGCCTTCTCGATGAAGCTTGGCTCGGCTTGCATGATGTCTTCGAAATACACGTTCGGCGACTTGCCGCCCAGTTCGACGGTGGACGGGATGATGTTCTCGGCGGCGCATTTCATGATGTGCGAGCCGACCGGGGTCGAGCCGGTGAAGGCGATCTTGGCGATGCGCTTGCTGGTGGCCAGTGCTTCACCGGCTTCGCGGCCAAAGCCTTGCACCACGTTGAGCACGCCTTTTGGCAGCAGGTCACCGATCACTTCCAGCAGCACGGTGATGCCCAGCGGGGTCTGTTCGGCCGGCTTGAGCACCACGCAGTTACCGGCGGCCAGTGCCGGGGCAAGCTTCCAGGCGGCCATCAGGATCGGGAAGTTCCACGGGATGATCTGCCCGACCACGCCCAGTGGCTCATGGATGTGGTAGGCCACGGTGCCTTCGTTGATTTCCGCGGCGCCGCCTTCCTGGGCGCGGATGCAGCCAGCGAAGTAGCGGAAGTGGTCGACCGCCAGCGGAATGTCGGCATTGAGGGTTTCGCGGATCGGCTTGCCGTTGTCCCAGGTTTCGGTAATGGCCAGCAGTTCGAGGTTCTGCTCGATACGGTCGGCGATCTTCAGCAGAACGTTGGAGCGGTCCTGCACTGAAGTACGGCCCCAGGCGTCGGCCGCAGCGTGGGCGGCATCCAGGGCTTTATCGATGTCTTCGGCAGTGGAGCGGGGGAATTCAGCGATCAGCTTGCCATTCACCGGGGAGGTATTTTCGAAGTACTGCCCCTTTACCGGAGGAACGAACTCACCACCGATGTAGTTGCCGTAGCGGCTCTTGAAGGAAACCTTCGCGCCTTCGGTACCGGGATGTGCGTAACGCATGGTGTGTCTCCTGGCTATTGTGTTTGTTAGGGAGTTGGAAAGCGTAGAGCAAAGGTTGGGCCAGCGTTTCGAGCACCAGGCAAATCAATGACTTGGCTCGGTTATCGGTACCTGGCCCACGGTCGCTGTGCCAGCGCCGGTACGCGCGGGGGTGACACTTTGTGCCATTTGCGACACGTAACCGGAGGGTGCATTGCAAAGCCTTCCCGGGTGGAGGATGCTGGCGGGACTCTCTATCTGCGGAGAACTACAACAATGCAGAGCAATCATTTCAGTCGCCATGCCCAGCAAGTCCATACCGTCGCCCATGGTGGGGCCGGGGAGGGCGGCAGTGACCCGTCCATCGCCCGCTCCTGGCTGCGCTGCCTGGAGGACTACCACCTCGACCCGTCGGTGATCGAGGCCCCGGTGGTGCTCGAGCATGGGCGCCTGCTGGAAAGCCGCGAGCGCCTGCGCCAGGTGCTGCAGATTGCCGACCATGAAATGAACAGCCTGCACCAGCAGCTTTCCGGGGCCGGCCATGCAGTGCTGCTGACCGATGCCCGTGGGGTGATCCTCAATTGCGTCAGCGCGCCGACCGAGCGGCGCAGCTTCGAGCGCGCCGGGCTGTGGTTGGGCGCTGACTGGAGCGAGGCGCGCGAGGGCACCAACGGCATCGGCACCTGCCTGGTCGAGCGCCAGGCACTGACCATCCACCAGAACGAGCACTTCCGTGGCCGCCACACCGGCCTGACCTGCTCGGCCAGCCCGGTGTTCGACCCGCATGGCGAGTTGCTGGCAGTGCTGGATGTGTCTTCGGCGCGGCCCGACGTTTCCCGCCAGAGCCAGTTCCACACCATGGCCCTGGTCAACCTGTCGGCGAAGATGATCGAAAGCTGCTACTTCCTGCGCCATTTCGAACAGCAATGGCTGCTGCGTTTTCACCTGCAGGCCGAGTCGGTCGGCCTGTTCAGCGAAGGCCTGCTGGCGTTCGACGGTGACGGGCGCATCTGCGCCGCCAACCAGAGCGCGCTGAACCTGCTGGGCACGGTGCGTGGTGGCGTGCTGGGCAAACCGCTGGAACGCTTTTTCGCTTGCAGCCACGACGAACTGTTCAGCCGCGCTACGCCCGGTGGCAGCACGGCCTGGCCGCTGCATACCCTGGACGGGCGCCAGGTGTTCGCCAGCCTCCGTGGCCAGGCGCGCGCACCGGTGTGGTCGGTGCCGGCCGCCCAGCCGCGACCCGCACGGGAAGTGGAACCGCTAATCTGCCTGCTCGACCCGGCCTTGCAGAACGACTTCCGCCGCAGCGTGCGGGTGTTCGAGCGCGATGTGCCGCTGTTGCTGCGCGGCGAGACCGGCTGTGGCAAGGAGGCCTTTGCCCAGGCCGTGCACCAGGCCAGCGAGCGGCGCGGCAAGCCGTTCGTGGCCATCAACTGCGCCTCGATCCCGGAGAGCCTGATCGAGAGCGAACTGTTCGGCTACCGCGGCGGCAGCTTTACCGGTGCGCGCAAGGAAGGCATGCGCGGCAAGCTGCTGCAGGCCGATGGCGGCACCTTGCTGCTGGACGAGATTGGCGACATGCCACTGGCCCTGCAAACCCGCCTGCTGCGCGTGCTGGAGGAGCGCCAGGTGGTGCCGATCGGTGGCGAGCCGCAGGCGGTCGACGTGCGCATTGTCAGCGCTACCCACCGAGACCTGCTGGAACGGGTGGAGCAGGGCAGTTTCCGCGAGGACCTGTATTACCGGCTTAATGGCCTGGAAGTGGCATTGCCTGCGGTGCGCGAGCGCAGTGACAAGGCGCAGTTGCTGGACTTTCTGCTGCGTCAGGAGGCGCAGGGAGAACCGATCGATATCGAGCCCAGGGCACGGCAGGCACTGCTCGACTTCGCCTGGCCGGGCAACGTGCGGCAGATGCGCAACGTGCTGCGTACCCTGGTGGCACTTTGCGAAGACTCCCGCATCGTGTTCCCTGATCTCCCCGCCATTGTTCGCGAGGGCTTCGCCCTCGATCGCCGGCAAGCCAGCTCCCACCTCGATCGCAGTGGCTTCAGGCCATGTGCAATCCCTGTGGGAGCCGGCTTGCCGGCGATAGGGCCAGAGCAGGTAGCACAAGACAGTTGCTCCCTCAGGGTGAATGGGGCTTTCGAAGCTGGCGCTGTACCTGTGGGAGCTGGCTTGCCGGCGATAGGGCCTGCCGCGTTGGAGGATGCCGAGCGTCATGCGCTGCTGGCCACCCTGGAGGCAAAACACTGGCACCTCACCCGTGTCGCCGAGCACTTGGGCATCAGCCGCAATACCTTGTATCGAAAACTGCGCAAACACGGCATCACCAGGGCCGACTGAGCGAAACATCTGGTGCGATTTGTCGCGCCCTGGGCTACCCTGCCTCGATGTTTTGCGAGGTCGACCATGCATATTCACATTCTCGGTATTTGCGGCACTTTCATGGGCTCGCTGGCGGTGCTGGCCAAGGAACTTGGCCACCGCGTCACCGGCTCGGACGCCAACGTCTATCCCCCGATGAGCACCCAGCTCGAAGCCCAGGGCATCGAGCTGACCCAAGGCTATGACCCGGCCCAGCTGGACCCGGCGCCAGACCTGGTGGTCATCGGCAACGCCATGTCGCGTGGCAACCCGGCGGTGGAATACGTGCTGAACAAGGGCCTGCCCTATGTTTCCGGCCCGCAGTGGCTGGCCGACCACGTGTTGCAGGGCCGCTGGGTGCTGGCCGTTGCCGGTACCCACGGCAAGACCACGACCAGCAGCATGCTGGCCTGGGTGCTGGAACATGCCGGCATGAGCCCGGGCTTCCTGATTGGCGGTGTGCCGCAGAACTTCTCGGTGTCGGCGCGCCTGGGCGATACGCCGTTCTTCGTGGTCGAAGCCGACGAATACGACAGCGCCTTCTTCGACAAGCGCTCGAAGTTCGTCCACTACCACCCGCGCACGGCGATCCTCAACAACCTTGAGTTCGACCATGCGGACATCTTCCCCGACCTGGCCTCGATCGAGCGGCAGTTCCACCACCTGGTGCGCACTATCCCTAGCGAAGGCCTGGTCATCCACCCCACCACCGAGCTGGCGCTGGAGCGGGTGATCGGCATGGGTTGCTGGACCCCGGTGCAGACCACCGGCGAAGGTGGCCAGTGGCAAGCCCGTCTGCTCCGCCCCGACGGCTCGCGCTTCGAAGTGCTGTTCGACGGCGAAGCGCAGGGCGTGGTGGACTGGGCGCTGACTGGCCAGCACAACGTCGCCAACGCCCTGGCCACCCTGGCAGCGGCGCGCCATGTAGGCGTGGTGCCAGCCATGGGCATCGAAGGCCTGAGCGCCTTCAAGAGCGTCAAGCGGCGCATGGAGAAGGTTGCCGAAGTGCAGGGCGTGACCATCTACGATGACTTCGCCCACCACCCGACCGCCATCGCCACCACCCTCGACGGCCTGCGCAAGCGCGTCGGCGAGGCCCCGGTGATCGCCGTGATCGAGCCGCGCTCCAACTCGATGAAGCTCGGTGCCCACCGTGACGGCCTGCCGGAAAGCGTCAACGACGCCGACCAGGTGATCTGGTACGCCCCGGCCAACCTTGGCTGGGACCTGGCTGCCACCGCCGCGCAATGCAAAGTGCCCAGCGTGGTGGCCGACAGCCTCGAAGCGATCATCGAGCGGGTCAAGGGCCAGGCTCGCCCAGGCACCCATGTGGTGATCATGAGCAACGGTGGCTTCGGCGGCCTGCACGGCAAGCTGGCCGAGGCACTCAAGTGAGCGGGCCGGAACGCATCACCCTGGCCATGACGGGCGCCTCTGGCGCCCAGTATGGCCTGCGCCTGCTCGACTGCTTGGTGCGTGAGGACCGCGAGGTGCACTTCCTGATCTCCAAGGCCGCACAACTGGTGATGGCTACCGAGACGGACGTGGTGCTGCCGGCCAAGCCACAGGCGATGCAGGCCTTCCTCACCGAATATACCGGCGCTGCCGACGGGCAGATCCGCGTGTATGGCAAGGAAGACTGGATGTCGCCGGTGGCCTCGGGCTCCGGCGCCCCGGCGGCAATGGTTGTGGTGCCCTGTTCCACCGGCACCTTGTCGGCGATTGCCACCGGTGCCTGCAACAACCTGATCGAACGTGCTGCCGACGTTACCCTCAAGGAGCGTCGCCAGCTGATCCTGGTGCCGCGCGAGGCGCCGTTCTCCACCATCCACCTGGAGAACATGCTCAAGCTGTCGCAGATGGGCGCGGTGATCCTGCCGGCGGCGCCAGGCTTTTATCACCAGCCGCAGACCATCGACGACCTGGTCGACTTCGTGGTGGCGCGCATTCTCAACCTGCTGAACATTCCCCAGGACATGTTGCCGCGCTGGGGTGAGCACCACTTCGGGGTGGATGATTGAAGCGAGCGCTGGCGGGTTTGCTGGCGCTGGTGCTGCTTGGTGGCTGCGCCACGGTGCGCACGCTGGATGCCAACAAGCCCGGGGCACCGGTGGTGTATGCCGGTACCCGGTTGGACTTGTATGTGATCAATGGCGGGTGCTGCCCGCTGGATCGTTACGGGGCTGATGCGCCGGCATATCCGGGGCTGGACCTGCCGGGGAGCATGTTGCTCGATACCTTGTTGCTGCCGTTGTCGCTGCTGACAGCGGCCGGTGTAGGCTTCCAGGCCACCGGTGGCCTCTGAACAGATCGCGAACCTTTGTAGGAGCGGCCTTGTGTCGCGAAAGGGCCGCGAAGCGGCCCCAGCAATTGTTGCGCTAACACTAAAATCCGGGGGCCGCTGTGCGGCCCTTTCGCGACACAAGGCCGCTCCTACAAGTAGTACTGCGCAGGTCCAGGTCGATTATTTCTTGCCCAACCTGCGCAACTCATCCGACTCCACAATCCGCACCCCGTCCTCTTCCTCCAGCGCCAGCCGCCACAGCGCCCGGGCCAAGGTACAAGCCTCGATCCCCCGATACTTCCCGGGTATCAGCTTGGCAAACGGCGAAGCCAACTGTTCGCTGAGCCGCGGCTCGACCCGTTCGCCCAGCAGCAACGATGGCCGCACGATGGTCAGCTGCGGCCAATCCTGGGCCTTGAGCGCCTCTTCCATCTCGCCCTTGACCCGGTTGTAGAAAACCGACGATTTCGGGTCGGCGCCCAAGGCACTGACCACCAGCAGATGCCGTGCGCCCAACTCCCGGGCGCGCTTGCTGAACGCCACCACCATGTCCAGATCCACCGCGCGGAAGGCCGATTCGGAACCGGCCTGCTTCAGCGTGGTGCCCAGGCAGCAGTAGGCGATATCGACCCGCCCGGCCAGCTGTGGAAGGAACACCGCCGGGTCGCCTACCGGGTTTTCCAGGTGCGGGTGCTCGGCCAGTGGCCGGCGGGTTGGCGCCAGTACGCGGGTGATGGTGGGCTCGTTGAGCAGGCGGTCGAGCAGGTGTTCACCTGTCAAACCCGTGGCACCGGCAAGCAGGACATGCTGAGGCGTCAAATACATGATGTCTCTCCCTTGTTACACACAAGCTTAGTGGTTGCCGGGCGTTTGCGCCTGTTCCCCCACGTTGGCCTGTGCGGCGTTACGCAATGCTTCTTCGGCCTGTTGCCGGCGCAGGTGCTGCCAGTGCTCGAGCACATTCGGCGGCGCCCACAGCTGCGGTTCGGAGGCCTCGAAACCTTCCCTTTGTTCTCTTTCGGCAACGCTGGCGCGCGCCAGTTCAAACGCCTGTTTCAGGTCGTCGGTCTGGTTCAGCGCTTCGGCGAACAGGGCATCGCCGAAGTAGGTGAAATCGGCTTCTTCCGAGCAACCGAAGGACACGCGGTCGGCCCGGGCGGCGGTCATGATCAGCGTGCGCTCATCCTTGAGCGGGGCGATATAGCCCCCTGAATAGCACGCGGATATGACAATGACCTTGTCGCGGTCCTTCAGCGGTGCCAGGGCGCTGGCGAGTTCGTCGGCGGACAGGTCGGCCAGCTGCAGGCGCGGTTGGTCGAACACCAGCTGGTGGTCGTGGCTGCCATGGCTGGTGAGGTAGATGAACACCAGGTCTTCGGGGCCGCTGCGCTCGGCCAGGGTGCGGGCGGCGCGGGTAAGGTTTTCACGCGTGGCCATGGGGCGGGTGGTCATGTGATCGCGGTGGTTGACCAAGGTCACCTGGCCACGGGCGCCAAAGCGCACCTTGAGCATGTTGCTGACGTAGTCGGCTTCGCGCATGAACACGCTCTGCTGGCCATCGCCGCCTACCACCAGGCTGTACAGCTGGACTGCTGGTGCCGAGCGCGGTACCCGGGCCAGCGCTTCGTCCAGCAAACGGCCCTGGTTGAGCAGCGCCAGGTCCAGCGGGTCGGGCAACAGTTTGCCGTTCTGGTCCCGTACGCGCACGCCGTTGCTCCAGGTGCCGCTTTCGACCTTGCCGTTGGTCATGATCAGCCGGCCCTGGCCGTGGTAGGCATCGTTGAGGAAGCCACCGATGTACTTGCTGCCGTCGGCCAGTTGCAGGCTGCCCTGGCCCGACAGGCGCCAGTCGGCGAAGGTGCCCTTGTAGTGGCTGCCATCGCTGCCCAGCAGTTCGCCTTCGCCGACCAGCGAGCCGTCCTTGAATTCGCCGATCCACACATCACCGTCGGCATTTTCGTAGCGGCCACGGCCTTCCAGGCGGTTGTCCTTGAACTCACCGATGTACTGCTCGCCGTCGACGCTGTCGTAGGTGCCGCTGCCTTCCAGCTGGCCGTTGATGAAGTGGCCGCTGAACTGGTTGCCGCTGGCATCGCTGCGCACCCCCGCACCGTTGGGCTTGCCCTTGGCGAACAGGCCCTGGTAGCGGCTGCCGTCGGCCAGTTCCAGCTCGCCGGCGCCTTCGTACAGGTCGTCCTTGAACTGGCCGCGGTAGGTCTGGTCGGCTTGCTTGAGGGTGCCTTCGCCGTCGCGGCGGCCGTGGCTGAAGGTGCCGGCATAGTGGCTGCCCGGGGTGTTCAGCTCACCCAGCCCCTGGAACAGCCCTGCGGCGAACTGGCCGCGGTACACCTCGCCGTTGCGGCCGTGCCATTCGCCCTGGCCGTGCCATTGGCCGTCCTTGAAGGTACCGGCGTACCAGCTGCCGTTGGGATAGTCGATCCGTCCCTCGCCTTGCAGCAGGCCATCGACCACCTGCCCCCGGTACCGCCCACCGTCAGGCAGGCGCGCATCCGGCGGGAGCAGCGATTCGCCATCGCCGCAGGCGGCGAGCAGCAGGACCAGGGTGACGGGGAGCAGTGAACGCATGGCGAGAACCGGGCAATAGGTCTGCCGAGTATGACGCAGAATGGGATCCTGAAACAGCGAAGGCATGTGCTGGCGCAGCTCTCGAGCCTGCACTGCATCCAAAAGCTAGCACGGAACCTGTGGGAGCGGCTTTAGCCGCGACCACCGGCGAAGCCGGTGCCAGGCACCGGGTTGCCTGCTTCGCGGCTGAACCTGCTCCCACAGGTTCCGTTTTGCCTTTGAGGTGCAATCAGCGCACTCCCGGCGAAACGATGATCTTCACGTTCTCCTCCTTGTTGTTGACCAACTCCTCGAAGCCCAGCTCGACAATCTGCTCCAGCCCGATCCGCCCGGTCACCAGCGGGCGAATGTCCAGCCTGCCGTCAGCGATGAAGGCAATCACATCGGCAAACTCGCCGTTGTACGCCAACGCTCCCAGCACCTGCTTTTCGGTGGACACCAGTTCGAAGAAGTTGAATTCGCTAGGCTCCTCGAATATCCCCACCAACACGCACTTGCCCGCCTTGCGGATGGTGTCGATGGCCAGCTTGGCCGTGTGCTTGTTGCCGATGCATTCAAAACTCACATCCGCCCCCAGCCCGGCAGTCAGCTTGCGGATTTCCGCCAAGGCGTCGCACTGGCTGGGGTCCAGCACCACGCTGGCGCCAACCTCTTTGGCCTTGGCCTTGCGTGCCGAGGACATTTCCAGGGCGATCACCTGCGCCGCGCCTGCCGCCTTGGCACACATGATGGTGCACAAACCGATAGTGCCGGCTCCAACTACCACCACCGTCTGGCCAAGCAGGCTGCCGGCCTTCTTTACCGCATGCATGCCCACCGCCAGCGGTTCGATCAGCGCCCCGGCCTCTGCCGGGAAACCCTGCGGCAGCCGGTACAGCAGGTTGGCGGGCACGTTGACCAGTTCGGCAAAGGCGCCGTTGTTCATCAGGCCGGTGAAGGCCAGGCGCTCGCAGATGTTGTACAGGCCGTGGGTGCAGTAGTAGCAGGTGCCGCAATGCTGGCAGGCGTCCGCAGCCACCGGGTCACCGACGGCAAAACCTTCCACGCCTTCACCCAGCTTGGCGATCTGGCCGCAGAACTCGTGGCCGAGGATGCACTGGCCCTGGATGCCGGTCAGCGGGTGCGGTGCCTCCACCGGGATGAATACCGGGCCGGCGACGTATTCGTGCAGGTCGGAGCCGCAGATGCCGCACCAGTCCACCTTGATCTGCACCCAGCCGGGCGCAGGGTCGGCCGGCAGGGGCACCTGTTCGACGCGAATATCATTGCGGCCATGCCAGACGGCGGCACGCATGTGGGTGTGGCTCAGGTCATTCATTGTTGTTCTCCAGGCTCACGGAAAGGGCTCAGTGCTTGCGCAGGAACGCGAGCAGTTGCTGGTTGACCTGTTCGGCCGCCTCCATCTGCACCATGTGCCCAGCCTCGGGCAGCACCAGCACTTCAGCCTCCAGCCCTTCGGCATGGCTGGCCGGGATGATCGCGTCCTTGCCGCCCCACACCACCTGTGCCGGGTGCTGCCCCAGCACCCCGCGCAGGTCGTGGCGCTGCCGGTCGCCGTCGGCGATGGCCGATGCCAACAGGCGCAACGCGTCGTCCACCCCTTCCAGGCGCTTGAACTTGAGCATGTCCTCCAGCATCTGCCGGGTGACCAGTGCCGGGTCGGCAAACAGCTGCACCATCTGCGGCTTGAGGGCATTGCGGTTGGCGGCAGCGACGAAGCCTTGCAGGTACCGCCCGTTTATCGCCTCGCCCAGCCCGGCACTGGCCACCAGGCTCAGGCTGGCCACCCGCTGCGGCGCCAGGCGCGCCACGTTCAGGCTGACCGCGCCGCCCATGGAGTGGCCGGCCAGGTGGGCCTTGGCGATGTCCAGGTGGTCGAGCAGGGCCAGCACGGTTTCGCTCAACTCATCCAGGTCGCCCCGTTGCAGGGCCTTGGCCGACTCGCCATGGCCCGGCAGGTCGAGGGCGATCACCCGTCGCTCGGCAGCCAGCGCCGGGTGGTTGAACAGCCAGTTGTTGAGGTCGCCGCCAAAACCGTGCACCAACACCAGTGGCGTGCCGCCTTCGCCCAGCTCGAACCAGCGCAGCAGGCGGCCCCCCACTTGCGCCTTCTGCGGGGCCGGCCCCTGGGCCTGGTCGGCGCCACCCTCGGCGACGAATTCGGCCTGGAAGCGCTGCACCACGGCATCGATTTCAGCCTCTTCGGCTTCGCCTTCCACCACCACCGCCAGCAGGGCACCGACCGGCAGGGTTTCATCCGGTTTGGCCACCTGGCGGCGCAACACTCCGCTGAACGGGGCTTCGACGCTGCTGCTGATCTTGTCGGTCTCGACGTCCAGCACCTCGTCGCCCTTGTTGATTTCGTCACCTTCCTGTTTCAGCCAGGTATCCACCCGGCCCTCGGTCATCGACAGGCCCCACTTGGGCATGGTCAGGGTATGGATCTGGCTCATGCGGCACTCCTTGCGGCTTCGATCACTTTGCGTACCGCAGCCTCGATCTTCGCCGCGTCAGGGATGTACAGGTCTTCCAGTGCATCGGAGAACGGCACGGGAGTATGCGGGGCGGTGACCATTTCGATCGGGCCCTTGAGCGCGCCGAAGGCCTTCTGTGCCACCAGCGCGCTGATGTCGGTGGCCATGGAGCAACGCGGGTTGGCTTCGTCGATCACCACCAGGCGGCCGGTCTTTTCCACGCTTTCCAGGATGCTGTCCTCGTCCAGCGGGCTTGTGGTGCGCAGGTCCAGCACCTCGCAGTCGATACCCTGGCGGGCCAGGTTGTTGGCTGCTTCCAGCGCCACATGCACCATGCGGCCATAGGTGACCAGGGTCACGTCGTCACCATCGCGCAGGAAGTTGGCTTCGCCAAACGGCACGGTGTAGACCTCTTCCGGCACCTCGCCTTGCATGCTGTAGAGCAGCTTGTGCTCGCAGAAGATCACCGGGTCGTTGTCGCGGATCGCCTGTATCAACAGGCCCTTGGCATCGTACGGCGAGGACGGGCAGACCACCTTCAGGCCGGGAATGTGCGTCCACAGCGAGGTGAGCATCTGCGAGTGCTGGGCCGCCGCACGCAGGCCGGCGCCGTACATGGTGCGCATCACCAGCGGGGTGACCGCCTTGCCACCGAACATGTAGCGGAACTTGGCGGCCTGGTTGAGGATCTGGTCCAGGCAGCAGCCGGCGAAGTCGACGAACATCAGCTCGCACACCGGGCGCAGGCCCTGGGTGGCAGCACCGACGGCGGCGCCGACGTAGCCGATTTCCGACAGCGGCGCGTCGAGCACGCGCCCCGGGAACTGGTGGTAAAGGCCCTTGGTCACGCCCAGCACGCCACCCCAGGCATCATCTTCGCCGGGGGCACCGGCGCCGCCGGCAACGTCTTCGCCAATGATGAACACCGTGTTGTCGCGGCGCATTTCCTGGGCCAGGGCTTCGTTGATGGCCTGCTGGTAGCTGATCTTTCTTGCCATGGTGATTCTCCTGTTGTTCTTGTAATCCGCGGCTCAGGGGTAGGCGACGTAGACGTCGGTGAGCAGGTCGGCGGGCTGTGGCTTGGGATCGGACTTGGCGCGGCGCACGGCGTCTTCGATCAGGTCCTCGACGCGGGCGTCGATGGCGTCCAGTTGCGCAGCCGTGAGCAGGCCGGCGCGGGTAGTCTTGTTGCGGAACTGCATGAGGCAGTCGCGGGATTCGCGCAGGTTCTTCACTTCGTCCGGGGCGCGGTAGGTTTGTGCATCGCCTTCGAAATGGCCGTAGTAGCGGCTGAGCTTGACCTCGATCAGCGATGGGCCTTGCCCGGAGCGTGCACGTTCGATGGCAGCACCGGCGGCCTCGTACACGGCAAAGAAATCGAAACCGTCGATGGTGACACCGGGCATGCCGAACCCGGCCGCGCGATCGGCGATATGGTCGCAGGCAACCGACCAGGTCGAGGCGGTGGCCTCGGCGTAGCCGTTGTTCTCGGCCACGAAGATGCACGGCAGGTTCATGATCGAGGCCATGTTCATGGCTTCGAACACGGCGCCTTCGTTGGAAGCGCCATCACCGAAGAAGGCCACCGACACATCGTCGCTGCCCTTGATCTTGGCAGCCAGCCCGGCCCCGGCTACCAGCGGTGCACCGGCACCGACGATGCCGTTGGCGCCGAGCATGCCTTTTTCCAGGTCGGCGATATGCATCGAACCGCCCTTGCCACCGCACACGCCGGTCTTCTTGCCGTAGATTTCGGCCATCATGCCGTACACATCCACGCCCTTGGCGATGCAGTGGCCATGGCCACGGTGGGTCGAGGCGATGCAGTCGCTGTCGCGCAGGTGGGCCATGACCCCGGCCGCGGAAGCCTCTTCGCCGGCATACAGGTGGACGAAGCCGGGGATCTCGCCGGTGGCGAACTCCACGTGCAGGCGTTCTTCGAAGGCGCGGATGGTGCGCATCACTTCATAGGCATGCAGCAATTGTTCGGTACTGAGTTGATTGGACATCTTGTTGTTCTCCAGGGTTGTCTCAACACGGGTTTGCAGGGTGCAACCGGTGGCCGCGCGGTACGGCCAGCAGGTGATGGCGGGCGGCATGCGCCAGCACGGCCTCGACATCCACGCTCAACGGGCCTTGGTGATCGAGGGTGATGGTTGGGGTGTCGTGCTCGGCGAATTCGATTTCGCGCTCGCCGTCCAATGCCAGGGTGCCGCTGGCCAGGCTCAGGCGATGGGCTACGCCGGGCGTCAGCGGGCCGCTGGCGGTGATGCCGCAGCCTTGCAGCAGGCCGGGTGCCAGCGGCGCGAGCAGCGCCTGCTCGGCGCCGGGGTTCAGGCGTACCCAGGCGCCGTGCGGGTCCTGGCGCGAGACCGGGCACCACAGGCCGCACAGCGCCGAGAGGCCGATGGCATGGGGTTCGGCGAAACAGGCGAAGACTTCGCAAAGGTCCTCGCTGCGGCTCAGTGCCCGAGCGCCGATGAAGCGCTGGGGCGACACCGCCACCTCCACCAGGGCCCATTCGGCAAGCTGTTGTTCGGGCACCTTCACCAGCAGGCGCTTGTTGCGGCGCAGGCCGATGCTGGCCGGTACCCGGCCGCTGGCAAGCAGGCCGCCGGCCAGACCGGCGCTGGTGGCCTCGCGCAGTTCGGGGAAGGCATTGTTGGTGCCGGTGGACAAGGTCAGCAGCGGTACGTCACCGGCCTCGGCAGCAACTGCCTTGTGGGTGCCGTCGCCGCCGAGCACGGCGATCATCGCCACACCGCGCTCGACCATGCGGCGGGTGGCCAGGCGGGTATCGGCAACGGTCTGGGTCAGCGGCAGGTCGAGTATCTCGATGGCAGGCCAGTGCTGGTCACGGGCGACCGGGCCCTGGCTGGCCTTGAGCACGGCGGCGGCAATGCCGGTCATGTCACTGGGCAGCAGCACCTGACAGATGCCGGTGGCACCGAAGGCGGCCAGCAGGCGCTGGATCGCCGAAGCCTTGTCGGTGCTCGAATAGAGCCCGGCGTTGGCGGTCAGGCGGCGCAGGTCGCGGCCAGAGGCAGGGTTGGCAATGATCCCGATGGTCGGGGCGGGTAGCGGCATGGCGCACCTCGTATTTTTTGTTTGCCAGGGCAGGAGCAAGCGCGGTGCCAGCTTCCTTTAGATTGGCTGAAGTAGCTGCAATAGAGCGGTTTGCTTGCGCTTCGGCAGGGGCTGATGGTTCTGCTGGCGAGACGCCCGGTACCAGCGCGGGGCCGACGTTGCCGAGACGCTGAGACGCTGCGTCTCAAGCCGGCCGGTAATCACGCAGTGCTTGTCGGGGCATGCCCGGAAGCGCTTAATGGCCGGACAACGATAAAAACAGCAACGAGAACCGGAGGGCCTGAATGCTTGCCGCGAACTCCCGAGCCCATGTCGACTGCGTCAGCAGGGTGCTGAAGAATGCCGACCGCCTGCCGCAGGCGCCGGTGCCACCGCTGATTCTCGATTCATGGCGCCGTTCCATGGAGCTGTACCGCCTCGACCCCGGGTCCCAGCAGGGGCCGCGCATCTTGTCCCAAAGCCTGCTCAACGAGTGCCGTGAGCGCGCCGAACTGTTCCTGCGTATCGCCAGCGATGCCGTGGCCCGCCTGCATGAACGGGTGCGCGGTGCCGACTACTGCGTGCTGCTCACCGATGCCTTGGGGCGCACCATCGATTACCGGGTCGAGTCGGCCATCCGCAACGACTGCCGCAAGGCCGGGCTGTACCTGGGCACCTGCTGGTCGGAGGGCGAGGAGGGCACCTGCGGCGTGGCGGCGGTGTTGACCAGCAAGGCGCCGGTCACGGTGCACAAGCGCGACCACTTCCGCGCTGCGTTCATTGGCCTGACCTGTACGGCGGCACCGGTGTTCGACCCGCTGGGCGAGTTGCTGGGCGTGGTGGATGTCTCGGCCTTGCAGTCGCCGGACGACCGCCGCAGCCAGCACCTGATCCGCCAACTGGTCGAGCAGACTGCCCGCGAGATCGAAAATGCCTTTTTCATGCACAGTGCCCAGGGCCATTGGGTGATGCGTGCCCATGGCACGCCGGGCTATGTGGAAAGCCAGCCCGACTACCTGCTGGCCTGGGATGGCGATGGCCGCCTGCAGGCGATCAACAGCCTGGCGCGCCAGCGGCTGGTGGAGCAATTGGGGCGTTTGCCCGAGCACATTGGCGAGCTGTTCGACATGGACCAGCTGCGCCGCGTGAACGCATCGTCCGCTCAACGCCTGCCGGGCCTGGGTGGGCTGTACGGCCGGGTCAGCGCACCCCGCCAGCGCCAGCGTGCGCAGCCGTTGCGCCAGGCCCAGGACGCCCGCATCGAGCAGCATCTGCGCTTGGCCACGCGGGTCAAGGACTGCAACCTGGCGGTGCTTGTGCAAGGCGAGACGGGGGCCGGCAAAGAGGTATTCGCCCGCCAGCTGCATCAGCAAAGCCTGCGTCGCGATGGCCCGTTCGTCACCCTGAACTGCGCGGCCATTCCGGAAAGCCTGATCGAGAGCGAGCTGTTCGGCTATGTGGCCGGGGCCTTCACCGGGGCTTCCAGCAAAGGCATGCAGGGGCTGTTGCAGCAGGCCGATGGCGGCACGCTGTTCCTCGACGAAATCGGCGACATGCCGCTGAACCTGCAAACCCGGTTGCTGCGCGTGCTGGCCGAGGGTGAAGTGGCGCCGCTGGGCGCGGCGCGGCGGGAGCGGGTGGATATCCAGGTGATTTGCGCGACCCACCGCGATTTGGCGGCGATGGTGGAGGATGGGCGTTTTCGTGAGGACCTGTACTTCCGCCTGGCCAATGCCCGCTTCGAGTTGCCGCCGCTGCGCGAGCGTGAGGACCGCTTGGGGTTGATTCACCAGTTGTTGGCCGAGGAGGCCGAGGCCTGCGGGGTCGAGGTGGTGTTGGCGGATGATGCGCTGCAGGCGCTGCTGGTTTACCGCTGGCCGGGGAATTTGCGCCAGCTGCGGCAGGTGTTGCGCTATGCCTGTGCGGTGAGCGAGGGCGGGCGGGTACAGATGCAGGACCTGCCGCAGGAAGTACGCGGCGAGGTGGTCGCTTCGGCAGAAAGCAGCATGTCTTGTCCGGCCCGGCAGTTGCTGCTGGATGCGCTGATCCGCCATCGCTGGAAGCCGGCCGATGCGGCGCGGGCTTTGGGGATATCGCGGGCGACCTTGTACCGGCGGGTGCATGAGCACCACATCGAGATGCCGCGGATGAAGGGGTAGGGCCCGGGGGCTGCTTTGCAGCCCAATCGCCGGCAAGCCAGCTCCCACCTCGACCGCATAGACCTCAAGCCGTGTGCAATCCCTGTGGGAGCTGGCTTGCCGGCGATGAGGCCCTGACAGGCAATAAAAAACCCCGGCACAAGTCCGGGGTTTCGGTACATCACACTACGCGATCACTCCTGGCTAGCCAGTTTGTGCTCGAGGTAGTGAATGTTGACGCCGCCTTTGCAGAAACCTTCATCACGCACCAGGTCGCGGTGCAGCGGGATGTTGGTCTTGATGCCGTCGACGACGATCTCGTCCAGGGCATTGCGCATGCGCGCCATGGCTTCGTCGCGGTCCTTGCCGTAGGTGATCAGCTTGCCGATCAGCGAGTCGTAGTTCGGCGGAACCGAGTAACCGCTGTACAGGTGCGAATCCACACGCACGCCGTTGCCGCCCGGGGCGTGGAAGTGCTTCACCTTGCCTGGGCTCGGGATGAACTTCTTCGGGTCTTCGGCGTTGATACGGCATTCCAGCGCATGGCCACGGATGACCACGTCTTCCTGGCGGAACGACAGCTTGTTGCCAGCGGCGATGCTCAGCATCTCCTTGACGATGTCGATACCGGTCACCATCTCCGACACCGGGTGCTCAACCTGCACGCGGGTGTTCATCTCGATGAAGTAGAAGCGGCCGTTCTCGTACAGGAACTCGAAAGTACCCGCACCACGGTAGCCGATCTCGATGCACGCATCGACGCAGCGCTTGAACACTTCCTGACGGGCTTTCTCGTCGATGCCTGGGGCTGGCGCTTCTTCCAGTACCTTCTGGTGACGGCGCTGCAGCGAGCAGTCACGGTCGCCCAGGTGGATGGCGTTGCCCTGGCCGTCGGACAGTACCTGTACTTCCACGTGACGTGGGTTGGTCAGGAACTTCTCCAGGTAGACCATCGGGTTGCCGAAGGCTGCACCGGCTTCGGTACGGGTGAGCTTGGCCGAGGAAATCAGGTCCTCTTCCTTGTGCACCACGCGCATGCCGCGACCACCACCGCCACCGGCGGCCTTGATGATCACCGGGTAGCCGACGTCACGGGCAATCGCCAGGGCGACTTCTTCATCTTCCGGCAGCGGGCCATCGGAGCCCGGCACGGTCGGTACGCCCGACTTGATCATCGCGTCCTTGGCCGAAACCTTGTCGCCCATCAGGCGAATGGTGTCGGCTTTCGGGCCGATGAAGGCGAAACCGGATTTTTCCACCTGCTCGGCGAAGTCGGCGTTTTCCGCCAGGAAGCCGTAGCCCGGGTGGATCGCGGTGGCGCCGGTCACTTCGGCGGCAGCGATGATCGCCGGGATATGCAGGTAGGAATCCTTGGACGATGCAGGGCCGATGCAGACCGACTCGTCTGCCAGGCCCAGGTGCATCAGTTCACGGTCGGCAGTGGAGTGCACGGCGACGGTCTTGATGCCCAGCTCTTTGCAGGCACGCAGGATCCGCAGGGCAATTTCCCCGCGGTTGGCGATCAGGACTTTTTCGAGCTTCCCAGACATCGTTGGCTCTCCGCGATTCAAACGACGGTGAACAGCGGCTGGTCGAACTCAACCGGCTGGCCGTCTTCTACCAGGATGGCGTCGATGACACCGCCAACATCGGCTTCGATGTGGTTCATCATCTTCATGGCTTCGACGATGCACAGGGTGTCGCCTTTCTTCACGCTCTGGCCAACTTCAGCGAAGTTCGGCGAGGTCGGCGAAGGCTTGCGGTAGAAGGTACCTACCATCGGCGAGCGGATCACGGTGCCTTTCAGGGCCGGGGCAGCGGCAGCGGCTTCAGCGGCCGGAGCGGCAGCGGCGACCGGGGCAGCAACAGGGGCAGCGGCTACCGGAGCCGGTGCGAAGTACTGCTGGGCAGCTGGGGTCTTGCTGTGACGGCTGATACGGACCGACTCTTCGCCTTCCTTGATCTCCAGTTCGTCGATGCCAGACTCTTCCAGCAGCTCGATCAGTTTCTTGACTTTACGGATATCCATTAATCATCAACTCCCAAAGGTTCGGTCAGGGGGCGAAATACAAAAAAACGTATCTGAAACGTTTCTCTCGAACCCTGGCCCACTGAGGCCAGGGTTTTCATCATTTGGGCTGTGCGTTGGCAGCCAGTTGTTCCAGCGCGGACTCCAGGGCCAGGCGATAACCGCTGGCGCCCAGGCCGCAAATCACCCCTACGGCAACATCGGAAAAGTAGGAGTGGTGGCGGAACGGTTCGCGTTTGTGCACGTTGGACAAGTGCACTTCGATGAATGGGATGCTCACCGCAAGCAATGCGTCACGTAATGCGACGCTTGTGTGGGTGAAAGCAGCCGGATTGATCAGGATGAAGTCCACACCCTCGTTGCGTGCGGCGTGAATGCGGTCGATCAGTTCGTATTCGGCGTTGCTCTGCAGGTACTGCAGATGGTGGCCTGCGGCGCGGGCACGTTGCTCCAGGTCCTGGTTGATCTGGGCCAGGGTCACGGCGCCGTAGTGGCCAGGCTCGCGGGTACCGAGCAGGTTGAGGTTGGGGCCGTGGAGCACCAGTAGCGTTGCCATCTGCGGATTCCTTGGATTTGTAGGGCAATTCGACACAGCGCGGCGAGTGTGCCGTAAAGCGACGGCAAGTGTCCAGTTCCCGGCAATAGCCAGCACGATGTCCGAGGTTCGCGCGAAGTATGTGACCAAATAATTAAATTCGGTCACTGATTTCAGGATTTTTCACAGCTCGCGGGAAGTTATAGACCGACTTTGCCGCGCACGCGTGTCAGAATTTGCGCGAATTCACCGGCATCTATCTCGCCAATGACCCGATCAGCGGTTATTTCGCTACCGTTCGCGGCAAAGAACAACAGGGCGGGAGGGCCGAACAGCTGGTAGCGGTCGAGCAGGCTGCGTTGTTCGGCATTGCTTTCGGTGATGTCGAAACGCAGCAGCTTGAAGCCAGCCAGTTGCGCTTGCACCTGCGGGGCGGTGAGCACCTCGCGCTCGATCACCTTGCAGCTGATGCACCAGTCGGCGTACCAGTCCAGCAGTACCGGCTGGCCGGCCGCCTTGGCCTGGGCCAGGGCTGCGTCCAGTGCGGCGGGGGTAGTGATGGTCTGCCAGCTATCCGCCTGCACCGCCGGCCCGTTGCCGGTGGCCACAAGGGTTGCCGGCGGCAGCGGGCGCAGTGGGTCGCCGTGGCCGCTGAGGGCGCCGTACCAGCAGGCCAGGGCGTACACCAGCAAGGCCAGGCCGAGCAGTTGGGCCAGGCGCTGGCGCGCGGTCTTGACGACAAATTCGAGGGCACCGAGGAACAGCGCCACGCCAGCGGCGAGGAAACCGACCAGCAGCAAGGTCAGCGGGCCTGGCAGCACACGGCTGAGCAAGCCGATGGCCAAGCCCAGCAGCAGGACGCCGATGGCGTTCTTCACCGTGTTCAGCCAAGGGCCGCTTTTCGGTAGCCACGCCGCGCCACCGGTAGCCACCAGTAGCAATGGTGCGCCCATGCCCAGGCCCAGGGCGAACAGCTTGAGTGCGCCGCCCAGGGCATCGCCGCTGGCGCTGATGTACAGCAACGCACCGGCCAGCGGCGCCGACACACAGGGCGAAACCAGCAGGCTGGAGAGTACGCCCAGTATTGCCGCGCCCAGCAGCGAGCCGCCCCGGGTGTGGCTGGCGACATTGTTCAGGCGGTTGCTCAGGGCTTGCGGCAGTTTCAGTTCGAACAGGCCGAACATGGCCAGGGCGAACACCACGAAGAACAGCGCGAAGGGCACCAGCACCCAGGCCGACTGCAGGCGCGCCTGCAGGTTCAGGCCGGCGCCGAACAACCCCATCAGGGCGCCGAGTACCGCGAAGCTGGCTGCCATCGGCAGCACGTAGGCCAGCGACAGCGCCAGCCCGCGCAGGCCGCCGGCCTGGCCACGCAGCACCACGCCGGAGAGGATCGGCAGCATCGGCAGCACGCAGGGGGTGAACGTCAGGCCCACCCCGGCGAGGAAGAACAGCAGCAGCGACTTCCAGGTCCAGGCGTGTTCAGCGCTGGCCGGGGTGCTTGCGCCGCCTTCGCCATCAATGCTCAGGCGTGCGGTTTCCGGGGGGTAGCACAGGCCTTTGTCGGCGCAGCCCTGGTAGCCCACCAGCAGGGTGAAGGCACGCGGGTCGTTGCGCGGCAGCTCGATATCCAGGACGCCGTGGTATACCTCGACATCGCCGAAGAACTCATCGTGCTTGGCCTCGCCCTTGGGGATGTTTGGTGTGCCCAGGGCAATGTCGGCCGGTTCGGTGCGGAACTGGAATCGGTGGCGATAGAGGTAGTAGCCGTCGGTAGCGACGAAGCGCAGTTTGATGGTTTGCGCATCGGCCTGGACCAGACTGAGCTTGAAGGCCTCGTGTACCGGCAGGAAGTCGGCGTTGTTGGCCAGCGAAGCTGCGCCGAGGGTGGCGCTGGGGCGGTTGTCGAGCAGGCCTGTGGCGAAGGCAGGGCTGGCCAGCAGCAGGAACAGCAGGAAAAACAGGCGGCGCATGGCGGACTCGCGAGGTGGAACGTGCTGGGCATGATAGCGGAGTTGGTGCAGGTTGGGGCCATGCTGGTGGCGGGGGCGACACATGGCCGCTGGCTCATGTGCTGCCTGTGCCGGCCTCTTCGCGGGTAAACCCGCTCCCACAGGGATAGCGGATGGCTTGAGGTTCATGCGGTCGAGGTGGGAGCGGGTTTACCCGCGAAGAGGCCAGCACAGGCCAGCTTAAACTCTGAAGGCCCGCACCGCCCGGTTCAGTTCACCACCCAGGCTCAGCAGCTGCTCGCCTTGCTCGCGCCCCTCGCCAATCCGCTGCAGGTTGTCCTCACCCAGCTCATGAATCCGCTCGCTGTGGTCGCGAATCTCGCTCACGGCACCACTCTGCTGCGCCGTGACATCGGCAATCCGCACCGCAGTGTCCGAAATGGTGCGAATGGCACAGACAATCTCGTCCAGCGCCCCATCCGCCGCCTGGGCCTGGTTGGCCGTGGCCTCGGCATGCTCAAGCTGCGCACGCATCCCGGCCACCGAACTTCTGGCTGCCTGCTGCAAGCGGTCGATCAGTGCCTGAATCTCGCCGGTCGCACCGGTGGTGCGCTGTGCCAGCGAACGCACCTCATCGGCTACCACGGCGAAACCACGGCCCATCTCACCGGCGCGGGCCGCTTCGATCGCGGCATTCAGCGCCAGCAGGTTGGTCTGCTCGGCAATCGAGCGGATTACCGTCAGCACGCCACCGATGGTGGCCGACTCCTCCGCCAGTTGCTCGATCATGCGGGCGTTGCCCTGCACCTCGTCGACCAACTCACGCAAGCCCGACAGGCTCTGGCCGATCACCGCCTGGCCCTGCTCAACTGCACGCCCGGCATCGCGGCTGGCGTCGGCTGCGGCACTGGCGTCGCCGGCCACTTGCTGGATGGTCGCTTCCAGCTCACCCAAGGCATCGCGGATCTGCCCGGTGTCGCCGGCCTGGCGTTCGGCGCCGTCATGCAGGGCGGCGCTCATGCCGGCCAGGGCGTGGCTGCTGCCAGCTACCTGCTCGGCGTTGTGGCGGATGGTGCCGACCAGTTCCACCAGGTACTGGCGCAGGCGGTTGAGCGATTCCTGGATGTCGCGCAGTTCGCGGTTGGTCCTGCCCAGGGCGATGGCCTCGGCGAAGTCACCCTCGGCCCAGCGCGACAGGGCCGGGGCCAGTCCGGTCAGGGTGCGCGCCAGGCGGCGTTGCAAGGTGTCGATCAGCAGGGCGATAAGCAGGATCAGGCCGATCATCAGGCCCTGGATGATGCGCACTTCGCCGGCAATTTTCCCATGCTGGGCGCGTACCTCGGGCTCCAGTGCTGCAATGGCCAGCTGCACGGCCTCCAGGCGTTGGCCGGTGCTGGCTGCCAGGGCGACACGGCGCTCGATCTGTTCTCGGGTGCGCTGCAGTTCGGCCGGGTAACGGCCGAGCAGGCTCTGCAGTTCGCGCTTGAGGCCGACGGCAATGTCTTCCTGCTGGGCGCTGGCCTGGGTTTCCAGGCCCATCATCGCGGCGAAGTCGTCGGCACCGGATTCGGCGCTACGGGTTACGCCCAGCAAGGGCAAGGCGTCAATCGCCTGGGCCTGGGCACGGATCAGTTGCAGCTCGCGCTCCACTTCGTCGGCCAGCTCCGGGCGGCCGCTGCTGACCAGCTTGTCCCGGGCCAGCGACAGGCGACCGAGGTGTACGGTGGCGTCGAGCAGTGGCACCAGGTAGCGGTTGGCGTCGGCGCTGCCGCTGTCGCGGGCGTAGCCGGCCAGTTGTTCGAAGTTGGCGCCCAGTTCCCGCTCGGCCTGCAGCAGCAGGGCTTGCGGGTCGCCGGCCAGCTTGCCGGCGGCCAGCAGCTCATCGGCGGTAAAGGCCTGCAGGCTGTCCAGGCTGGGGCGCAGTTTGTCGGCCAGTTCGCTGGGCCATTCGGCCAGCGCGGCCTGCAGTTGCTGGTTGGCCTCCATCGCCGCGGCGTGGCGCAGGGCATCGCCGCTGCCCAGGTACGCCTGGATGTTGCGGGCCGCCTGGTTCTGGAACTGCTGGGACAGGCCCAGGTAGCGCTCCATCAACTGGTAGGGGCGCTCAAGCGCCCGCTGCGACCACCAAAGGGTGGCGCCCAGGGCGATACACACGGTTACCAGCAACAGGGTGTTGAAATTGGTCAGCCACTTCAGGCGCATAGCCGCGAGCTTCCTGCGGGGAGGGGAGAGGTCGGTGGCTGAAGTTATTGCGATTTTGTGACGGGGTGATGACGACAGGGGGTTGGCGCCATAAAAAAAGTGGCACAGTGCCTGTATCTGTATTGCCTGTACTGGCCTCTTCGCGGGCTCGCCCGCTCCCACAGGATATCTACCAGACCTGAATGCAGCGTAATCCCTGTGGGAGCGGGCAAGCCCGCGAAGAGGCCGGAACAGGCGATGAAGAATTCAGGGCTCTACACGCACCACGCAATTACGCCCGGCATGCTTGGCCCGATACAGCGCCTCGTCCGCCGCACTGGCCATGGTCAGCGCATCCAACCCCTCATCCATTTGCACCACCCCGGCACTGAAGGTGCACTGCAAGTCCCGCGGCTGCGCCGGGTAGAGAATCTCGGCAAAGCGCCGGCGGATTTCGTCCAGCACCTTGTGCGCCGCGTCCAGCGCGGTATTGGGCATGACAATGGCGAACTCTTCACCACCGTAACGGCCAATGAAATCGGTCTTGCGCAAGCGCTGCTTGAGAAACAGCGCCAGGCTCTTGATCACTCGGTCGCCCATGGGGTGGCCGTGGCGGTCGTTGATCTTCTTGAAGTGGTCGATGTCGAGCATGGCAAAGCTCAACGGCTGCTGCTCGCGACGGGCGCGGAAGCTGCAGTCTTCCAGCAGTTGCAGGATGTGGGTGTGGTTGTACAACCCGGTCAGGCTGTCGCGCACCATGCGCGCCTTCAGGTGCCGGGCGCGGGCGGCGCGGTTGCGCACGGTGGTGATCAGGTGGCGTGAGCGAAACGGTTTGGTCAGGAAGTCATCACCGCCTTCGCTCATGGCATCCAGCTGCTTGTCCAGGTCGTCCTCGGCAGACAGGTAGATGATCGGCACGCTCACATAACGGTCGCTGTGGCGGATCACCTTGGCCAGCTCAGGGCCGGTGCAGGCCGGCATGTACAGGTCGAGGATGATCAGGTCGGGCTGGAAGTCGGCCAGCTCGGCCATGGTGCGGATCGGGTCGGTCAGGCTGCGGGTGATCATGCCGGCACTGGCCAGCACGCGCTCGGTGTACAGCGCCTGGGTGCGCGAGTCGTCGATGATCAGCACGCGCAATGGGTCATGCTGGGTGGCATTGGTCAGCAGTTCGACCTTTTCCAGCAGGCTGGAGGCTTCCAGGGTGCCGGTGAGGAAGTCCTGGCCACCGGCGCGCACGGCGGCCAGGCGGGTCGGGGTGTCGGTTTCGTGGTGGCTGAAGAACAGCAGCGGTATATGCCGGGCCAGCCCCTGCTGCACCTGGGCAGCCAGCAGCAGGCCTTGGCCAGCACCGTTGAAGTCGACATCCATGATGATGGCCGAAGGCGGGTATTCGCCGATCGAGGCCAGAAACGCCGCGGCACTGGCCAGCGCCTGCGCCACCAGGCCAAAGAATTCCAGTTGCTGGGCCAGGCGCTGGGCACGTTCGTGGTCCTGCAGCAGGATGTACACCGGCTTGCGCAGGGGCGGCAGCAGCACCTGGTCGAGCGGGTCGTCCTTGCGCAGGCCGCTACGCGTCAGCTGTTGGGCGGGGCACAGCGGGCTCGGCTCGGCTGCTTGGCTCATGTCCTGGCTACTTGTAGGTTGGGGTGTGCAGGGGCAATGATGGCTCTATGCTAGCAGTTCTTTTCAGGCGCGTGAGTGCGCTGCATCAACAAAGCGGCCAGAACGAATATTCAGTTGCTGACCGATTGGTCGCTTATGCGTAAGGCGGTGTCTGCTTTATAGTGCTGCCACGCGGGCTTGCCGTGGCACCCTGGCGCAGGCCTGTGGTCCAAGCCCCTGAACCGTCGTGACTGATTAAGGACAAAGCCATGCTGGACTGGAAAAACCGCGAGGCCAAAGCCGAGCCCCGCGAGCGTGTCGACGGCCGTGGCGCCGCCGCCCGTAGCTACCTTGGCGGCCTCTGGAGCCGTGCCCTGGGGACCCTGATCGGGTTGTACCTGCTGGTGTGTATCGGCCTGGGCTGGTACTGGAGCCAAGAGCCGGAGCTGTTCCCGGTGCAGCAGAACGCTCAGGCCGCAGCCGAGCGTACCGGCCAGCAGATGGTGGTGGGCTACACCACTATCGAAACCCTCAAGACCGTGGCCGGCACCTTGCTGAACAAGCCCGGTGGCTACATTTCCAACGACCGCTTCCCGCCAGGGCTGTGGATGGACAACATGCCGAGCTGGGAATATGGCGTGCTGGTCCAGGTGCGCGACCTGTCCCGTGCCCTGCGCAAGGACTTCGCCCGTTCGCAGTCGCAGTCGACCGAAGACGCCGACCTGGCCAAGGCCGAGCCGCGTTTCAACTTCGACAACAAGAGCTGGATCCTGCCATCGAGCGAGTCGGAGTTCGAAGAGGGCATCAAGTCGCTGACCCGCTACCAGACCCGTCTGGCTGCCGGCGACAAGGGCGCGATCTTCTACACCCGTGCCGACAACCTGAACAACTGGCTGGGTGATGTGGCCACCCGCCTGGGCTCGCTGTCGCAGCGCCTGTCGGCCAGCGTTGGCCGGGTCAAGCTCAATACCACGCTGAAGACCGAGTCGCTGGTCGCCGGCCAGGCGCCGCAGGTGGACGAGGAGCTGGTAGAAACCCCATGGCTGCAGATCGACAACGTGTTCTACGAAGCCCGTGGCCAGGCCTGGGCGCTGTCGCACCTGCTGCGCGCCATCGAGGTGGACTTTGCCGACGTGCTGGCGAAGAAGAACGCCACGGTCAGCGTGCGTCAGATCATCCGTGAGCTGGAAGCCTCGCAGGAAGCCCTGTGGAGCCCGATGGTGCTCAACGGCAGCGGCTTCGGCATGTGGGCCAACCACTCGCTGGTCATGGCCAACTACATTTCCCGGGCCAACGCGGCGGTCATCGACCTGCGTCAGCTGCTGTCGCAGGGTTGATGATGGCGATCAGCCCGAACGAGGCCGCCCACCGGGCGGCTTCCGACCGAGAACTGGTCACCTGGGTGGACGAAGCCGACCAGGTGCTGGGGGCCTTGCCCCGCGCCGAACTGCGCGAGCGCGGCCTGATCGGGCGTTGCACGTTCATTCTGCTGTTCAACAGTGCCGGTGAGCTGTGCGTGCACCGGCGCACCCTGAGCAAGGCGCTGTACCCGGGGTACTGGGATGTGGCGGCAGGCGGAATGGTGACGGCCGGGGAGGCGTATGCCGATTCGGCGGCGCGGGAGCTGGCCGAGGAGCTGGGGATCGACGGTGTGGAGCTGCGTTTTCATGAGCGGTTCTACTTTGACCAGCCGGATAACCACTTGTGGTGTGCGGTGTATTCGGCGGTGTCGGATGCGCCGTTGCGGTTACAGCCGGAAGAGGTGATCGAGGCGCGCTTCATTGGCCTGGAGCAGGCTGAGCAAGAAAGCCTGACCAAGCCGTATTGCCCGGACTCGTTGGCGGCGTTGCAGCGCTATAAAGCCAGCCTGGGATAGTTGTTTTGGCAGTGCCGGCCCTTTCGCGGGCACGCCCGCTCCCACAGGGACAGTGCAGTGTTCTAGAGCGGCGCCGTACCTGTGGGAGCGGGCGTGCCCGCGAATAGTCGCAAAACATTCGCAAAATGCCGCATTCCAGTACTTAGCAACAGCCGGATTTATCGTTACACTGCGCGCCCTTTTCGGGCTGCCGCAGGTCTTGCGGTGGTAGCGCCGCCCCTGCCAGAGTGGGGCTTCGCGGTCGGCTCCCGTCGACCAGTTTTTGTCCTCAGCACAGAGGAACAAAAGTGGCCAAGAAAGCTTCTTCCTTCGCCGCCCTTGGCGGTCTCGTTTACTCCACCGACACCGGTCGGCACTGCCCCGACTGTAGCCAGCCGGTGGATGCCTGCACCTGCAAGCAGCAGGTCATCCCCGAAGGCGATGGCATTGCCCGTGTGCGCCGCGAAAGCAAGGGCCGCGGCGGCAAGACCGTGACCACCGTCACCGGCGTGCCGCTGCCGCTCGATCAGCTCAAGGAGCTGGCCTCTACCCTCAAGCGCCGCTGCGGTACCGGTGGCGCTCTGAAGGATGGGGTCATCGAAATCCAGGGCGACCATGTCGAACTGCTGATCGGTGAGCTGACCAAGCAGGGCTTCAAGGCGAAAAAGTCCGGCGGCTGATGCGGCCACGCGATTTTTTGCCCAGTGCTTTCTAAACTCGTTGCCGTGACCAGGGTCTACCCCAGGGCACGGACGAATCGTCATTTTTGGCTTTTACACTGCGCCCGCCTCCTTGCGGGGCAGTGTCTTCGACTTATCTATAGGGGACTTGAATGTCCGTACGACGCACACGCAAAGACGATGGTAGCCAATGGACCGTGGCCGACAGCCGCAGTGTTTATGGTATCCGCCATTGGGGCGCTGGTTATTTCGCCATCAATGAGGCCGGGCGCGTCGAAGTACGCCCCAACGGCCCCAAAAGCGCACCGATCGACCTGTTCGAACAGGTCGACGAATTGCGCCAGAGCGGCCTGTCGCTGCCATTGCTGGTGCGCTTCCCCGACATTCTGCAGGACCGCGTACGCCAGCTGACCGGCGCCTTCGATGCCAACATCGCGCGCCTGGAATACCAGAGCAAGTACACCGCGCTGTACCCGATCAAGGTCAACCAGCAGGAAGCGGTGGTGGAAAACATCATCGCCACGCAGAACGTCTCCATTGGCCTGGAAGCCGGCTCCAAGCCCGAGCTGCTGGCAGTGCTGGCGTTGGCGCCGAAGGGCGGCACCATCGTCTGCAACGGCTACAAGGACCGCGAGTTCATCCGCCTGGCGCTGATGGGCCAGAAGCTCGGCCACAATGTGTTCATCGTCATCGAGAAAGAGTCGGAAGTGGCCCTGGTGATCGATGAGGCTGCCGAGCTCAAGGTCAAGCCGCAGGTCGGCCTGCGCGTGCGCCTGTCGTCGCTGGCCTCGAGCAAGTGGGCCGACACCGGTGGCGAGAAGTCCAAGTTCGGCTTGTCCGCCGCCCAGCTGATCTCGGTGGTACAGCGCTTCCGCGATGCCGGCCTGGACCAGGGTATCCGCCTGCTGCACTTCCACATGGGTTCGCAGATCGCCAACCTGGCCGACTACCAGCACGGCTTCAAGGAAGCCATCCGTTACTACGGTGAGCTGCGTGCGCTGGGCCTGCCAGTCGACCATATCGACGTTGGCGGTGGTTTGGGCGTGGACTACGACGGTACCCACTCGCGCAATGCCAGCTCGATCAACTACGACATGGACGACTATGCCGGCGTGGTGGTGGGCATGCTCAAGGAGTTCTGCGACGCGCAGGGCTTGCCGCACCCGCACATCTTCTCCGAGAGCGGCCGTTCGCTGACCGCGCACCACGCCATGCTGGTGATCCAGGTGACCGACGTCGAGAAGCACAACGACGACGTGCCGACCATCGAGAACAAGGAAGCCCTGCCCGAGACGGTGCAGTGGCTGGTCGACCTGCTCGGCCCGACCGACATCGAGATGGTGACCGAGACCTACTGGCGCGCCACCCACTACATGGGTGACGTGGCTGCGCAGTATGCCGATGGCAAGATCAGCCTGGCCGAGAAGGCCCTGGCCGAGCAGTGCTACTTTGCCGTGTGCCGCCGCCTGCACAACTCGCTGAAAGCCCGCCAGCGCTCGCACCGCCAGGTGCTGGACGAGCTGAACGACAAGCTGGCCGACAAGTACATCTGCAACTTCTCGGTGTTCCAGAGCCTGCCGGACACCTGGGCCATCGGCCAGGTACTGCCGATCATCCCGCTGCACCGCCTGGACGAAGAGCCGATGCGCCGTGCCGTGCTGCAGGACCTGACCTGCGACTCCGACGGCAAGATCAACCAGTACGTCGACGAGCAGAGTATCGAGACCAGCATGCCGGTGCATGCGGTGAAGGAGGGCGAGGACTACCTGCTGGGTGTGTTCCTGGTCGGTGCCTACCAGGAAATCCTCGGTGACATGCACAACCTGTTCGGTGACACCGACTCGGTGAACATCTACCAGAATGCTGACGGTAGCGTGTACCACGCCGGTATCGAGACCCACGACACCATCGAAGACATGCTGCGCTATGTGCACCTGTCGCCGGAGGAGTTGATGACGCACTACCGTGACAAGGTGGCCAGCGCCAAGATCACTGCGCGGGAGCGGACTCAGTACCTGGATGCGTTGCGCCTTGGGCTGACCCGGTCTTCGTACCTGTCGTCGTGATCCTCGGGGGCCGCTTTGCGGCCCATCGCGACACAAGGCCGCTCCTACAGGGGCCGCGCAACCACATGGCAGTGCAGCGCGAGCTGTTGTAGGAGCGGCCTTGTGTCGCGAACTGAGGGCGCAGCCCTCACCGCGTCATACTCGGTAATGATCCACCGGCGATGCCTTTGATCGCCACGCCTATCCTGTGAATGCAATGTTCAAAGGAAGTCGACATGGATCGTCACGGCAACCATCGCTTGCGCCAAGGGCGCTTTTCAGAGCCAGGCCGGCTCTACCTGCTAACCACCATCACACGCCATCGCCTCCCCTTATTCGAGAACCTCTGGTTTGCGCGTTCGGCCATTCAGCAATTGCGGCTGAGTGATCGAGAGGGGAGTTGCCGTTCGCTAGCCTGGGTCTTGATGCCGGACCATTTGCATTGGCTGATCGAGCTCGGCCCGACCAGCCTGGGTAAAGTCATGTGTGCCTTCAAGTCGAGAAGCAGTTGCGCGCTCTACCGTACAGGTGCCGAGCGACAGCACATCTGGCAACCCGGCTTTTACGACCGGGCGCTGCGCAAGGAGGAGGATGTAAAGGCCGCTGCCCGCTACATCATCGCCAATCCCATTCGGGCTGGCCTGGTGCGGCGGGCTGGTGATTATCCACATTGGGATTGTGTGTGGCTGTGAATCCGCAGGTGAGGGCTTCGCCCTCATTTCGCGACACAAGGCCGCTCCCACAAAGTCCTGCGTACGCCGATCAATGTGGGAGCGGCCCCGGCATTACTGAATCCACTCACCTTTTTCCTGCAACCGCCACCCCACCCACCCCAACGTCACCGCCCGCAACGCCATGAACCCGAGAAACGCCAGCCACAACCCATGGTTGCCAAACCCACCCATGAGCACTCCCAAGGGCAGCGCAATCACCACCGACACCAACATCGCATTACGCATCTCCCGCGCCCGTGTCGCGCCAATGAACAAGCCATCCAGCAAATAACTCCACACCGCAATCAACGGCAGCAATGCCAGGTACGGCAGGTACGGATAGGCCGCTGCCCGCACACTTTCGATGTCGGTCTGCAAATCGATGAACAGGTGCCCGCCCAGCAGGAACAACCCGGCAAACCCCAGGCTGGTGATCAGCGACCAGCCACAGGCCACCACCAGCGAGCGGCGCAATGTGTCGCGGTCGCGGGCGCCAATGGCATGGCCGCACAGGGCCTCCACCGCATGCGCCAACCCGTCGAGCGCATAGGCAGTCAGCAGCAGGCCGTTGAGCAGCAGGGCATTGGCCGCCACGGTGGCTTCGCCCAGGCGTGCGCCCTGCACGGTTATCAGCAGGAACACCAGTTGCAGCGCCAGGCTGCGCAGGAAGATGTCGCGGTTCACCGCCAGCAGCGGCCGCCAGGCCTGCCAGCGCTTGAGCGCCGCCCACACGATCTGCCCCGGGTAGGCGCGCAGGGCCGGGCGGGTCAGGGCCAGGCCGAGCAGGGCGGCGCTCCACTCGGCAATCACCGATGCCCGCGCCGAACCCAGCACGCCCCAGCCCAGGCCAAGCACGAACCACAGGTTCAAGGCGATGTTCAGCAGGTTGGTGGTCAGCAGGATGGCCAGCGGCGCCCGCGCGTTCTGGGTGCCGAGGAACCAGCCGACCAGGGCGTAGCTGGCCAGTGCCGCGGGCAGGCCGAGCAGGCGGGTATGGAAGAAGTCTTCGGTGGCTTGCTGCAGGGCCGCGCTGGGTTGCATCGCCTGCAGCGCCAGCTGGCTGAAGGGCAGGGCCAGCAGGCCGATCAGCAGGGCGAAGCCGACCGCCAGCAGCAGCCCTTGTACCAGTACCTGGCGCAACGCTGCACCGTCGCCACGGCCGGCGGCCTGGGCGGCGAAGCCGGTGGAGCCCATGCGCAGGAAGCCCATCAGGCCGACCATGAAGGTGAACAGCGTGGCGCCCACGGCTACGGCACCCAACTGGTGGGCGTGGGGGAGGTGGCCGATGACCGTGCTGTCGACCAGGGCTACCAGCGGCACGGAGATGTTGGACAGGATCATCGGCGCGGCCAGTGCCCAGACCTTGTGGTGGGTGGGGCGGTGCTGCCAGTCGGTTGAGAGTTGGGACATTTGCATTCCATGGGACCCTGGGGCCGCAGCGCGCCCCTTCGCGGGCACGCCCGCTCCCACAGGATAGTGTTGTTCTTGCGGCCGGCGCCGAACCTGTGGGAGCGGGCAAGCCCGCGAAGGGGCGCGAAGCGGCCCTCCTTTTAACGAATGGCACAGTGTAACGGCCTGGCAACCAATGCGCGCAACGCCAGGTACTGCACCCGCCATTGCGCTATAGTTGCTGCCCTCACGTACACGCTGCCAAAGAGTTCTACTCCATGTTCAACAAAGGATTGTTGCTGGCCTGCGCGCTGGCTTTGCTCAGTGCCTGTGACTCTTCGACGCCGGACAAGCCGGCGCCATCCGAAAAGCCGGCGGCCACAGCGCCCGCTGCCACCCCGGCACCCCAACGCGAAGACCCGGCCGTACTCGCCAAACGCTACGAGGGCCGCGAGCTGACGGTGCTGGATGTTTCCGAAGTGCAGCTCGATGGCGCCGCGACGCTGTCGATCAGTTTCTCCGCGCCGCTGGATGCCAAGCAGGACTTCGCCAGCAAAGTGCACCTGGTCGACACCGTCAAAGGCAAGCTGGACGGCGCCTGGGAGCTCTCCGACAACCAGATGGAACTGCGCCTGCGCCACCTGGAGCCGCAGCGCAAGCTGGTGCTGACCGTCGACAAGGGCCTGCTGGCGGTCAATGGCAAGCAACTGGACAGCGAGTCGATCAGCCGCCTGGAAACCCGCGACATGCAGCCGACCATCGGCTTCGCCAGCCGTGGTTCGCTGCTGCCCACGCGCCTGGCCGAGGGCCTGCCGGTGATCGCCCTCAACGTCGACAAGGTCGATGTCGAATTCTTCCGCGTGAAGCCGGACATGCTCTCGACCTTCCTGGTCAACTGGGGGCGCAACAGCAGCCTGTACTACTACCAGTCCAAGGAAACCCTGGATATGGCCGAGCTGGTCTACAGCGGCCGCTTCGACCTCAACCCCGCACGCAACACCCGCGAGACCGTGCTGCTGCCGATCGCCGGCATCAAGCCGCTGCAGGAGCCAGGCGTGTACCTGGCGGTGATGCGAGCCTCGGGCACCTACGACTACTCGCAACCAGCGACCCTGTTCACCCTCAGCGACATCGGTGTGTCCGCGCACCGTTACCGCGACCGCATCGATGTGTTCGCCCAGGCTCTGGAAGGCGGCAAGGCGATGAACGGCGTGAACATTGAAATCCATGACGACAAGGGCAAGCTGCTGGCCCAGGCCAGCACCGATGGCGATGGCCACGCCCAGCTGCCGATCACGCCCAAGGCCGACACCCTGATCGCCACCCAGGGTGTGCACACCACCCTGCTGCGCCTGAGCAGCGCGGCGCTGGACCTGGCCGAGTTCGACATCACCGGCCCGCAGGCCAACCCGCTGCAGTTCTTCATCTTTGGCCCGCGTGACCTGTATCGCCCCGGTGAAACGGTGTTGCTCAACGGCCTGCTGCGTGACCAGGACGGCAAGCCGGTCAAGGTGCAGCCAGTGAGCGTGGAAGTGCGTCGCCCGGATGAGCAGGTCAGCCGCAAGTTCGTCTGGGAAGCCGACGGCAATGGCCTGTACCAGTACCAGCTGCAGCTGGCCAGCGAGGCCCCGACCGGGCGCTGGCAACTGCTGCTCGACCTGGGCGGCGGGCGCAAGCAGGTGTACGAATTCCTCGTCGAAGATTTCCTGCCCGAGCGCCTGGCGCTGGAACTCAAGGGCAGCAGCAAACCGTTGTCTCCGGATCAGGATGCACGCATCCAGGTCAATGGCCGTTACCTCTACGGCGCCCCGGCTGCCGGCAACCGCCTGAGCGGCCAGGCCTATGTTCGCCCGCTGCGCGAGGCGGTACCGGCGCTGCCTGGCTACCAGTTCGGCTCGGTCACCGAAACCGAGCTGAACCAGGACCTGGAGCTGGACGAAGTCACCCTCGACCAGGCCGGCAAGGCCGTGGTCGACATCGAAAGCCGCTGGGCCGAAGCCCGCTCGCCGCTGCAACTGACCGTGCAGGCCAGCCTGCAGGAGTCCGGTGGCCGGCCGATTACCCGGCGCCTGGAACAACCCATCTGGCCGGCCGAGCGCCTGCCAGGCCTGCGTGGCCTGTTCGACGGCGAGGAAACCGACAGTGACGGGCCGGTGGAGTTCGAGTTCCTGGTGGCCGACCGCAACGGCAAGAAGCTGGCGGCCAACGACCTCAAGGTGCGGCTGGTACGCGAGCGCCGCGACTACTACTGGAACTACTCGCAGAGCGATGGCTGGAGCTACGCCTACAACGAGAAATTCCTCACCCAGAGCGAAGAGACCGTCAGCGTCAAGGCCGGCTCCACCGCCAAGCTGAGCTTCCAGGTGGAATGGGGCCCGTACCGTGTCGAGGTGGAGGATCCGGAGACGGGCCTGGTGTCCAGCGCGCGCTTCTGGGCTGGCTACCGCGCCCAGGACAACGCCGAAGGCGGCGCGGTGCGGCCGGACCAGGTCAAGCTGGCGCTGGACAAACCGGCCTACGCCGACGGCGCTACCGCCAAGGTCACCGTCACCCCGCCCGCAGCCGGCAGTGGCTACCTGATGATCGAGTCCAGCGACGGCCCGCTGTGGTGGCAGGAGATCGACGTGCCCGCCGAGGGCAAGACGTTCGATGTGCAACTGGACAAGCAGTGGGCACGCCATGACCTGTACATCAGCGCGCTGGTGATCCGCCCGGGTGAGCGCAAGGCCAACGCCACGCCGAAACGCGCGGTGGGCGTGCTGCACCTGCCGCTGAACCGCGCCGAGCGCAAGCTGGCGGTGAGCCTGCAGGCGCCGGAGAAAATGCGCCCGAAACAGCCGCTGACCGTGAAGGTCAAGGCTGCAAATGCCGATGGCAGCGTGCCTGAACAGGTGCATGTGCTGTTGTCGGCGGTGGACGTGGGCATCCTCAACATCACCGACTTCAAGACCCCTGACCCGTTCGCCAGCCTGTTCGGGCGCAAGGCTTACGGTGCTGACCAGCTGGATATCTACGGCCAGTTGATCGAAGCCGGCCAGGGCCGCCTGGCCAGCCTGGCATTTGGTGGTGACGCGGCGATGGCCAAGGGTGGCAAGCGCCCCAACACCACGGTGACCATCGTCGCCCAGCAGAGCCTGCCGGTGACCCTGGACGACAAGGGCGAGGGCCAGGCCACGGTCGATATCCCCGACTTCAATGGCGAACTGCGGCTGATGGCCCAGGCCTGGACCGAGGAACAGTTCGGCATGGCCGAAGGCAAGACCGTGGTCGCCGCGCCGCTGATCGCCGAGCTCTCGGCGCCGCGTTTCCTGGCCGGTGGCGACCGCACCAGCCTGGCGCTGGACCTGGCCAACCTGTCGGGCCGCGCCCAGCAGCTGAACGTTGAAATCAGCACTGAAGGGCAGCTGAGCCTGGCGGCCAACGCCGTGCAGAACGTTGCCCTGGCTGAAGGTCAGCGCTCGACGCTGATGATCCCGGTACAGGCCCAGGGAGGCCTGGGGCAGGGCAAGGTGCATGTGCGGGTCACTGGTCTGCAACTGCCGAACGAGCCGACCGGCGCGTTCGAGCGCGAGTGGACGCTGGGCGTGCGCCCGGCCTACCCGGCGATGCTCAAGCACTACCGCGTGGCCTTGAAGGACCAGCCATGGACCCTGCCTGAAGCAGACCTGGCCGCCTTCGAACCCGCCGGGCTTGAAGCCAGCCTGGCCTTGTCGAGCCGGCCACCGCTGAACCTGGCCGAGCAGATCCGTGCCCTTGAAGCCTACCCCTACGGTTGCCTGGAGCAGACCACCAGCGGCCTCTACCCGTCGCTGTATGCCGATGCCGACAGCCTCAAGCGCCTGGGCATCAAGGGTGAGCCAGCCGATGTGCGCAAGCGCAAGATCGAGATGGGTATCGAGCACCTGCTGGGCATGCAGCGCTACAACGGCAGCTTCGGCCTGTGGAACTCGGACAGCGAAGAAGAATACTGGCTGACCGCCTATGTCACCGACTTCCTGCTGCGCGCCCGTGACCAAGGCTATGGTGTGCCCGCCGAAGCGCTGAAGAAGGCCAGCGAGCGCCTGCTGCGCTACCTGCAGGAGCGCAACCTGATCGAAGTCGACTACAGCGAGAACGCCGAACACACCCGCTTCGCTGTGCAGGCCTATGCGGCATTGGTGCTGTCGCGCAGCCAGCAGGCGCCGCTGGGTGCCCTGCGTGGCCTGTTCGAACGCCGTGCCGACGCCCGCTCTGGCCTGCCGCTGGTGCAACTGGCGGTGGCGCTGGACAAGATGGGCGACAAGCCGCGTGCCGAGCAGGCCCTGCAGGCAGGCCTGGGCATCAGCCGCGGTAAAGGCTGGATGGCCGACTATGGTAGCGCCCTGCGCGATCAGGCACTGATCCTGGCGCTGCTGCAGGAAAGCAACCTGGCCAGCCGCCAGGTCGACCAGCGCCTGTTCGCCCTGTCGGATGAACTGGCGGCCAACCGCTGGCTGTCGACCCAGGAGCGCAATGCGCTGTTCCTGGCCGGCCGTGGCCTGCTGGGCAAACCGGAAGGCCAGTGGCAGGCGCGCCTGGACAGCGCGGGCGAAGTGCGCGAGTTCAACAATGCCGAGGCCGGCATGAAGCTCGAAGGCCCGTTGCTGGCTTCGCCATTGAGTGTGCAGAACCAAGGCAGCGAAACGCTGTACCAGCAACTGACCTTGTCGGGTTACCCACGCCAGGCGCCTGCGGCCGGTGGCAACGGCATGCAGATCCGCCGTGAGTACCTGGGCATGAATGGCCAGCCGTTGGACCTGCACAACCTGCGCAGCGGTGACCTGGTGCTGGTGCACCTGGCGCTCAAGGCCGAAGACCGGGTGCCGGATGCGCTGGTGGTGGACTTGCTACCGGCAGGCCTGGAGCTGGAGAACCAGAACCTGGCGCAGAGTGCCGCCAGCCTGGACAACGCCAGCAGTGCGGTGAAGGAATGGCGCGAGTCGATGCAGAACGCCAGCGTGGTGCACCAGGAGTATCGCGATGACCGTTACGTCGCTGCGCTCAAGCTGGACAGCTACGGCACCACCCACCTGCTGTACCTGGCTCGGGCAGTGACCCCGGGCACCTACCGCGTGCCGCCGCCGCAGGTCGAATCGATGTACCGGCCAAACCTGCAGGCCGTGGGGGATGGGCAAGGGGAGATGACCGTAAAAGCCCGCTAAGCACCTGCCTTGCGCGCACTATGTGGGAGCGGCCTTGTGTCGCGAAAGGGCCGCAAAGCGGCCCCGGCATTTCAAGCGGCGGAGCTGAGATCCTGGGGCTGCTGCGCAGCCCTTTCGCGACACAAGGCCGCTCCCACAGGTCCGCGCCGGGCAGTTCAATGTCAGTGAATCACCCAGCTCATCACCCACAACCCCAGCAGCAGCCAGATGATCCCGAGGATGATCGAGGCGCGCATGAACGCGCGGATTGCCGAGTACAGCAGCACCAGCCCGATGATCAGGGCGAGGATGCTGAGCAGCGAGGCCTCCATGCCCAAGGTGCGCGCCAGGCCATCGATGAAATTGCCTCCGGCACTGGCCAGCAGGTTGAACAGCCCGCTCAATGCGTCGACGATGAAGCGGATCAACGACCCCAGCGCCTGGCCCAGCCACTCGAAAAAACCTTCTACATGCATAGTTGCTTCCTGATGAACGAATCGGCGATGTTGCCGTTCCCAAGCCTTTGGCCATCACCTGGCCAGGTCGGTTCCCGATGCCAAGCTTAACGCGGCCGCGTACCCGTGCGGGCAGGCTGTTGCGCGCCACGGTGATCGGCATGCTGATGCTGTTCGGCCTGTTGTGGCTGGCCGACCGCCTCTGGCCGCTGCCCATGCCAGGCGACGACCTGGCCCGCGTGGTGCTGGCCGAGGACGGCACGCCGTTGTGGCGCTTTGCCGATGCCGATGGCGTTTGGCGCTACCCGGTCAGCCCCGACGAGGTTTCGCCGCTGTATCTGCAGGCGCTGCTGACCTACGAGGACCGCTGGTTCTACAGCCACCCCGGGGTCAACCCGTTGGCCCTGGCCCGCGCTGCCTGGCTGAACCTGCGTGGCGGGCGTGTGGTGTCGGGCGGTAGCACGCTGTCGATGCAGGTCGCGCGCCTGCTCGACCCGCATGAACGCACCCTGGCCGGCAAACTGCGCCAGCTGTGGCGCACGGCGCAGCTGGAATGGCATTTGTCCAAGCGCGAAATCCTGCAGATCTATCTGGACCGCGCGCCTTTCGGCGGCACCCTGCAGGGCGTGGCGGCCGCCAGCTGGGCATACCTGGGCAAGTCACCCATGCACCTGACCCCGGCCGAAGCGGCGCTGCTGGCCGTGCTGCCCCAGGCGCCCAGCCGCCTGCGCCCGGACCGCCACCCCGAACGTGCCCAGCGCGCCCGGGACAAGGTGCTGCAACGCCTGGCCGAATACCAGGTGTGGCCGGCCCAGCAAATCCGTGAGGCTGCCGAAGAACCGCTGGTGCTGGCGCCACGTCAGGAACCGGCCCTGGCGCCGCTGCTGGCCCGGCGCCTGAACAGCGCCGACAGCCCGCCGCTGATCCGCACCACGCTCGACGCCGCACTGCAGCGGCGCCTCGAAGACCTGCTGCTGGGCTGGCGCGCACGGCTTCCAGAGCGCACCTCCGCTGCCATCCTGGTGGTCGATGCGCAAACCATGGCGGTGCGTGCCTACCTGGGCTCGATCGACCTGGCCGACGAACGCCGCTTCGGGCATGTCGACATGGTGCGTTCGTTGCGCTCGCCGGGCTCCACCCTCAAGCCGTTCCTCTACGGCATGGCGCTGGATGACGGCCTGATCCATTCCGAGTCGTTGCTGCAGGATGTGCCGCGACGCTATGGCGACTATCGCCCCGGCAACTTCTCCATGGGTTTCAGCGGGCCGGTGTCGGCCAGTTCGGCGCTGGCGCTGTCGCTCAACCTGCCGGCGGTGCAACTGCTGGAGGCCTACGGCCCGAAACGCTTTGCCGCGCAACTGCGCATGGCGGGCATGCCGCTGATACTGCCGCCCCTGGCCGAGCCCAACCTGTCGTTGATCCTGGGTGGCGCAGGCAGCCGCCTGGAGGACCTGGTGGGTGGCTACGCTGCGCTGGCGCGGGGTGGCAACAGTGCGCGGGTACGCCTGCAACCGCAGGATCCGTTGCTGGAACGGCGCCTGCTGTCACCCGGGGCTGCTTGGATCATCCGACGTATCCTCAGCGGCCAGGCGCGCCCCGACCGCGACCCGCATGCCGAGCTGGTACAACGCCCGCAACTGGCCTGGAAAACCGGCACCAGCTACGGCTTTCGCGATGCCTGGTCGATCGGCGTGGGCCCGCGCTACCTGATCGGCGTATGGATCGGCCGCCCCGACGGCACACCGGTACCCGGCCAATTCGGGCTGGCTTCGGCGGCGCCGCTGATGCTGCAGGTGCACGATCTGCTGAGCAACCGTGACAGCCAGCGTGGCATCGGCGTGCCGGTGGAGCGGGTGCCGGCCAATGTCGGCGTGGCGGCGATCTGTTGGCCGCTGGGCCAGCCGATGAACAGACAGGACCGCAACTGCCGCCGTCAGCGTTTCGCCTGGACCCTGGACGGCACTACGCCGCCAACCCTGCAGGCCGCCGACCAGCCACTCGGCCTGGGCCTGCGCGAAAGCGTATGGGTCAACGACCAGGGGCTGCGCGTCGATGGCAGTTGCCCGGGCGCCAAGGCCCGCGACATCGCCCTATGGCCCGCCCCGCTGGAGCCTTGGCTGCCGCGCATGGAACGGCGTGCGGCGCGCCTGCCGGCCATCGATCCGGCCTGCCCGCCGCAGGTGCCGGCCAGCGCGCCACCGCTTTCGATCGTGGGCGTGCGCCCGGGCGACAACCTGCGCCGCCCGGCCACCAGCAGCGAACCGTTGCAACTGTATGTGTCGGCGCTGGGCGGCGGCGGGCGGCGCTGGTGGTTCCTCAACGGCCAGCCATTGGGCGAAACCCAGGGGCAGGACAGCCTGCTGGTGCGCTTCCAACAGGTAGGCCAGGCGGAAATCAGCGCGCTGGATGAAAGCGGCGAGACGGCGCGCGTGGCGTTCCAGGTCAGCGAGTAGCCGTTCGACGAGGGCCGAGGCAGCACCTACGCTTGCAGGTAACGGGTGTGACCGGCTGGCGCCCTTGATGCCTGTCAGTCAAGCAATTTGGGGCCGCTTTGCGGCCCTTCGCGGGCACGCCCGCTCCCACAGTTCAGGAAATGCGCGATCTCGGTGGGAGCGGGCGCGCCCGCGAAGGGCTGCAACGCAGCCCCAGGGAACATGGAGCGCCCTATGCGTCCTCTGGCCGTGCCCCTGTTGTTGCTGCCTTGGGCGCTTGCGGCCCATGCCGAACCTTTGCCGGGTTTTCTCGACAGCCATGAGTACGAACGTCGCCTGCCCGGCGCCAACCTGCCAATAGACGCCTACCGCCCGGTCAGCGCTCACCTGCAGCTGGCCGGGGTGGAGGGTGCCAGCCCCGCGTGGGCGCCTGCGAATACCCCGCTGGTGCTGCATAAAGTGCGCTTCGAAGGCGGCACGGTGTTCCCCTTGAGCGACCTGCGCGAACACTACCAACCGCTGATCGGGCGCCAGACCACGTTGGGCGAGCTGCAGCAGTACACCGCGCGCCTGACCCAGCGCTATCGGCAGGAAGGCTACCTGTTGTCGTACGCCTACCTGCCGCCGCAGGAGGTGGCCGATGGCAGGGTCAATGTGGTGCTGGTCGAAGGCTATATCCGTGATTACCGCGTGGACGGCGATATTGGCCCCGCCGGCGCCTATCTGCACCAACTGCTGGAGCGGCTTGCAACCGAGCGCCCGCTGACCCGGGAAACGCTGGAGCGCTACCTGGGCCTGGCCGAGCGCCTGCCGGGGGTGACGATAGAGCCGCAGCTGGCCGTGGCGCAAACCGCTGATGGTGCTGCGCGGTTGACCGTGCATGCGCAGCGCAAGCCGTTCAGCGCTGCGGTTACCGTTGCTGATGGCAACCGCGACGATGCACAGGCGCTGATGATGGCAACCAGCCACGCCCAGACTCGCTTTGCCGAACAGATCGAGGCCAGCCTGTTGCTGCCGCCGGGGGATGACCAGGTGCATTACCAGCGCCTGGCCTACAGCCAGTACCTGGACGCGGGCGGCAGCCAGCTGCTGCTGTCGGCTTCGCGCTATCGCAGCGAGCCCGGCACGCAGATTCGTCTGGACGATGGCCGTGATATCACCCGCAAGCGCGACAGCGATCGCTATGCGATCGGCCTGCGCCAGCCGGTGATCGTCAGGCCGGATGAATGGATGGTGGTGCAGGGGCAGGTGTATTCGGTCAGTGAGCACTTCGAGGACCGGGTGGATGGGTTGCCATCGGCACGGGACTACGACACCTACGTGCGTGCGCTGTCATTCGAGGGCGACTGGCGCAAGGTGGAAGAGGGCCGTTTGCGCATCGTCAGCGCCGGGGTCTATCAGGGCCTGGATTACCTGGGAGCGCGCAGCGATGCCGATTACGATCTGGATTTTCTGCGGTTGCGGCTTTCCGGTTTGCAGAGCGACAGGTTGCTCGGTAACTGGCAGGGGGTGGTGTCTGGTGCGCTGTACTGGAGTGATGACCGCTTGCCCGACAGCGAGCGTGCGGGGTTTGGCGGGCAGAGTTTCGGTCGTGGCTACCCGCGCGACCAGGCGGACGGGGACAAGGGCTGGGGTGTGGCTTACGAGGTGAACTACAGCATGCACGCCAACTGGCTGGCGTTGGTGCAGCCCTATGTGGTGGTTGATACGGCGCAGGCCTGGCATAGCCGGGGGCCTGTGGAGGATGCCCACCTGGCTTCGGCAGCGCTTGGTGTGCGGTTGGGCGATGGGCGCTTGTTCAATGTGGCGCTGGAGCTGGCCAAGCCTTTGGCGGATGTGGCATTGGACAGCCTGGACCGCGGGCCTCGGCTGACTTTGACGCTTGGCGTTCAAATGTAAGGGGGCGCTGTGGGAGCGGGCGCGCCCGCGAAGAATCCAACGCGGTGCATGGCACCGGCTGCGCCGGTGTTCGCGGGCGCGCCCGCTCCCACAGGTGTCGCGATGGGCTGCAACGCAGCCGCCACAATCTTGAAGCTACCTGTTTAGTGGGTAGTAAACCGCTGATGCACCGGCGACGAACTGGGTGTTAGTGCCAGGGCCAGCTGGGTGCGGTTGTGCATGTGGGTCAGGCGCAGCACCTGCGACACATACAGCTTCACGGTGTTCTCGGTAATGCCCAGCTCACAGGCGATCTGGTAGTTGGTCTTGCCCTTGCCCACCAGGCGGGCCACCTCCAGCTGGCGTGGCGACAGCTTCTCGAACGCCGCTGGCAGCTCGCTTTCGCTTTCTTCCACATCCGTGGCACGTCGATGAGTACCCTGGCCCCGGGCCTTTTCCAAATCCTGGTAGAGCTCGTCAATCGATTCGGCCAGATCCTGCAGGCGCTGATTCAATCCGCCGAGGTCGTGGAAGTTGCGCTGGCGTTCCAGCAATGCCTCTTCCTGCCGACGTACGCCTTCAAGCAGTTCATCGAGTTCCACCGGCTTCTGGTAGTAATCGGCAAAGCCTTCGCGCAGCGCGCGGATCACGTCCTGTTTCTCGGCACGCCCGGTCAACATGATGGCTTCGAACATGCGCTGGCTGCCGTCGACCTGCTTCAGGTTGCGCATCAGTTCAACGCCATCCCGTCCCGGCATGTGCAGGTCGCAGATAAGCAGACCGATGGCTGGGTCTGCCATATAGCGCACGATGGCTTCGTCAGCAGAATGGGCCGGTACGCAAACATAGCCCTTGGTTTCGAGGAATTCACAGAGTTGTTCGACAATGACCGGTTGGTCATCCACCACCAAAACCTTCAACTCACTCACTTGTCTGGACACGATCCACTCCCTGTTCGTATACGGCCCTGCTCCCGGGCCAGACGCTCTGGCAGTTTAAAAGTAGTCGCACCAAGCGAATATGTACAAGTTTTGTACAAGGTGTCGGACCACAGGCTGGCTCATTGGACCCATACCGCTGTCAACAGAAAACCGGCCAGCACATAGGGGACGAACGCCTGCTTGTCACCCATTTCTTCGGTCAGGGCCTGCAAACGCTTTTTCACCTTTGGGTTGAGCAAGGTCCATAGGCGCCGGCGGGTGAGCAGCCACAGCAGCACGCTGACACCGGCGCCGATGAAGGTGCCAAGCACGTATTGCGGGCTGGTGGCCAGGGCCAGTGCGCCCATCAGCTTGACGTCATCGGCGCCGAAACGGCCGAGCATGTAACCGGGCAGCGTCAGCAGCATGACGATGGCCAGCGCCCAGCCTGCATCGCTGGCATCGGCGCCGATCCAGCTATGACCGGTGGCGAACAGCCAGGCCAGGGCGCAGGTAGCCACGCCAAGGGTGAGCATGTTGGATATCTGGCGTTGACGCACATCCTGTTCGGAGCACAAGGCAAGCCACAGCAGGAGAACAATGCTTTGCATTGGCAGGTCGCCCTTCCCAAATGTTGAACACATCTACCCGGTCAGTCAGGTTTCCTTAAGTGAAGATAGACGGGAACCTGCGGACGAGTGGGGCGGGAAAGGCAAAAAGGCGTGGTCGGGATGGATTTTGTCGTAGCTGGCACAGGTACTTGCCGTTGAAAATCTTGCGCGACCCCTGTGGGAGCGGGCGAGCCCGCGAACACGGGCGAAGCCCGTGCCATCCACCGCGGTGCCTGCTTCGCGGGCATGCCCGCTCCCACAGGTCCGCGGCGCCCATGGAGTTTGTGTTTGAGCGTTACTTCTTGCTCCCCGGCGGGTAGTTGGCCAACACCTTGGTCACGGTGTTCTGGATCGCGCTGTTGCGTTCCTCGGGGCTTGGCGGGTAGTTGTTCATGATCTGCTCGGCACTGCCGCGCCACACCAGCTTGCTGTCACGCCCATCGAACAGGTCGATCTGGATGGTGGCGACCTTGTAGTCGACGCTGCGGGTTTCGTTGTACATCGGCCCACCCCAGTAGCCGCCCCAGTAGCCCCCCCAGCCACCGCCGTAGTTGGTGGTGATCTGTTGCTGGCGCTGCTCGACGATCAGGTACGCGCGCACTGTCAGGTCTGGCCGCGCGCCACTTTGCACCGGGCGCAGGCCGCGCTGGTCGAGTTGATTTGCGACTGCCTGGCGAATGCGCTGCTCGGTCAGGTCGCTTTTGATTCGTGGGTCGTCCGGGCGGTACTGCAGACCCGGTTCCTGCCATGCCCAGCTGCGGTAGGCGGCAAAGTCACGGCTGGCATCGAAATCCTGCTGGACGTTATTGCTGGAGCAGGCGGCGAGCAACAACGCGAATGACAGTAGAACGAGACGGCGCAACATGATGGTTCTCCGTTGGATATCAACTGGGAGGATAGCCGTTGAGCGCCTTGTGCACAGAATCGCGCAGGGCGCTTTCGCGTTCACGCGGCGAGTCCTTGTCGCTGCCGCTTTCGGCGCTGGCACTCCATACCGGCTGGCCGCTGCGGGCGTCGTACAGGTCGATACGCACCACCATCACTTGCACCTCATAGGTGCGCACGATGGGCACGCTGGCATAGCCACCATAGCCATGGCGGTAGCCGCCATAACCGACACCACCGTAGGGGTACGGGCCGTAGTAAGGGTCGTAGGCATCGTAGTCACGTACCTGGCGCAAGCGCTTTTCCAGGCGTATGTCGGCGCTGACCAGCAAGTCGCCGGGGCCGCCCCGGGCGGGACGCAGGCCATGCTGGTCCAGCGCGCCGCTGACGGCATCGGCCAGTTGCCCCGGGTCGGTATCGACCGAGCCACTGGGCAACTGGCCGTCGCGCCAACTCCAGCTACGGTAGTGCCCGTAATCACGGGCCGGTGTCGGGTAGGCACTGGCATCGAAGGTGCTGGCCGCCTGGGCAGGCGCCGGTGGTAACGGGCGGCTGCTGGCCACATAGGGGTTGCTGCCCTGGCAGCCAGCCAGGGCAAGCGGCAGCACGGCCAGGCACAACAGACGGTACGGCATGTATTCCTCCCGGCGGGCAGGTCAGCGGGGGCGGCAGACCCAGTGCAGGTAGCGGCCGAGCCCGGCGAAGCTGGGGTGTCGACGGTAGGCCAGTTCCATTTCCAGCAGGTCGAGCAGCTCGGCCTTGCCTTGGAATTCCTTGGGCATGTAGTCGTGGAACACCCGCACGCCACTTTCGCTTTCAACCTGCCACATAGGATCAAGTTGCGCCCTGAGTTCGCGTGGATCAAGCGGTTTTTGCGGGGTCAGGCTCTGCTTTTCACCTTCCAGCCGGTTGCTGCGCAACTTGCGGAAATGGCCCTTGAGCAGGTTGCGATAGACCAGGGCGTCGCGGTTGTAGAAGGCCAGTGACAGCCACCCGGAAGGGGCCGTGAGCTGGTGCAGCACCGGCAGGATGCTTTCGGGCTCGGCCAGCCATTCCAGTACGGCGTGGCATAGCACCAGGTCGTAGGGTTCGGTCAGCTGGCCGAGCAGGTCTTGCCAGGGGGCCTGGATGAAGGTGGCCGGTTGGCCGGCTTCGGCAAAGCGCGCCCGTGCGCCGTCGAGCATGGGCGCGGCGGGTTCGGCCAGGGTCAGCTGGTGGCCGCGCTGGGCCAGCCACAAGGCCATGTGACCCAACCCGGCACCAATGTCGAGAATGCGCAGCGGGCGGTCGGGCAGGGCTTCGGCCAGGTCGGCCTGCAGCACGGCCAGGCGGATCGCGCCCTTGGCGCCGCCGTAGATCTTCTCGGCAAAGCGGGTGGCCAGCTCATCGAAATGACGGTCGTTCATCGGGCGAAGCGCCTCTCGCTGTCGGCCAGCTTGGCTCGCACCACCTGGTCCATGTCCAGGCCCAGTTCGCTGCACAGCAGCAACAGGTACAGCACCACATCGCCGATTTCCTGGCCGGCATGGGCCAGCTTGTCGGCGGGCAGCTGGCGCGATTGGTCTTCGCTCAGCCACTGGAAGATTTCCACCAGCTCGGCCATTTCGACGCTGGCGGCCATGGCCAGGTTCTTCGGGCTGTGGAAGCCACGCCAGTCGTTGTTGTCGCGGATCTGGTGCAGGCGTTGGGTGAGTTCTTGCAGGTTCATCGGGGGTCTCCTAATGCTGCATAGCTTCTGCGCAGGCCCGATGCAAAGCAAGCGTATACCGCCAAGACAGGCATGGTCCCTGTAGGAGCGGCCTTGTGTCGCGATGGGGCGCGAAGCGGCCCCAAATTATCAGCTTCGCCGCTGGCATCGCCGGGGCCGCTTTGCGGCCCATCGCGACACAAGGCCGCTCCTACAGAGGTGCCCAGCGCCCGACCATATGCAGCACCCCTCCATGCCCATCCAGCCGCAGCTCTCCCGCAGCCCCCGCCTCACTGGCACCGAGCACCACCTCCGACGGCAACCGCACCGGTTTGCGGAAATCCACCTCGAAGGCATAGCCACTGTGCGGCAGGTGCCCGCGCAGTGCCGCCAGGGCCATGGCCTTGCTCCACATGCCATGGGCAATGGCCGTGGGGAAGCCGAACAGCCGCGCACTGGTTGCGCTGAGGTGGATCGGGTTGTAGTCCCCGCAGACCTTGGCATAACGCCGGCCGATATCGCTGTCGGCGTACCAGCGGGTCGCCTCTGGCAGCGCTTGCGGTTCGTCCTCGGCAGGCTCACCTGCCTCGCTTTCCAGCTTCAACCCGCGCACCAGCATGCGGCTGGTCTCGCGCCAGAGCAGGCCGATGCCGTCTTCGGCTTCGGTGACCAGGTCGAAGGTGCCGCCCTTGGCATGCGCTTGCAGATTGCCTGCATGCACCGCAAAGCGCAGCCCTTCGATACCGCCCAGTGGGCGCAGCACCTCGATGCGGTTGTGCAGGTGCACCAGGCCGAGCAGCGGGAAGGGGAAGTTTGGCGCGGTCATCAACTGCAACTGCAGCGTGAACGCCATGACATGTGGATAAGTACCCGGCAGGCGGCCATCGTCGGTGAAGTGGCACAACCGTCGATAGGCGGCCAGGTTGCCCGGCTGGATGCGGATGAAGCAGCGCAGGCCGTCGTCCGGCAGCTGGTCGCCGCTGATGGTGCGCTTGCTGGCCGCGCGCAGGTACAGGCTGGCGCGCGAAGCCGGGCTGTGCAGGTCGTGCCAGTGTCGGCTCATGTTCAGGCCCCCATCAAAGCCTGGCCGCATACCCGCAGCACCTGGCCGTTGACTGCACCGGAGCCCGGCTGGCTGAGCCAGGCGATGGCTTCGGCGACATCCTGCGGGCGGCCGCCCTGGCCAAGCGAACTCAAGCGTCGCCCGGCCTCGCGCAGGCCCATGGGCATGGCGGCGGTCATGTGGGTTTCGATGAAACCGGGTGCCACGGCATTGATGCTGCCGCCGCGCTCGGTGAGCCGGGGCGCCCACGCCTGGGCCAGGCCGATCAGCCCGGCCTTGCTCGCGGCATAGTTGGCCTGCCCGCGGTTGCCGGCAATGCCGCTGACCGAGGCCAGCAGGGTGATGCGCGCGTTTTCACCCAGGGCGCCGTTGTCGTACAGCGCCTGGGTCAGCACCTGCGGTGCCTTGAGGTTGACCGCCAGCACCGCGTCCCAGTATTCCGGGGTCATGTTGGCCAGGGTCTTGTCACGGGTGATACCGGCGTTGTGCACCACGATGTCGATGCCGTCGGGCAGGGCCGCAAGCAGTTGCGTTGCCGCGTCGCCGGCGCAGATGTCCAGGGGCAGCGCCTTGCCGCCCAGGCGCGCGGCCAGGGCGTCGAGGTCCTGGCTGGCTTGCGGCACATCCAGCAGCAGTACGTCGGCACCGTCCCGGGCCAAGGTTTCGGCAATGGCGGCACCGATGCCGCGCGCGGCACCGGTCACCAGGGCGCGGCGCCCAGCCAGCGGCCGGGTCCAGTCCTCGACCTGGCTTTCGCAGGCATGCAGGCGCAGCACCTGGCCGGAGATAAAGGCGCTTTTGGGCGAGAGGAAGAAGCGCAAGGCGCCTTCCAGCTGGTCTTCCGCGCCGGGCCCGACATACAGCAACTGCGCGGTTGCACCGTTGCGTAGTTCCTTGGCCAGCGAGCGGTTGAAGCCTTCCAGGGCCCGTTGGGCAATGCTGGCCAACGGGTCGTCGAGGCTTTCTGGTGCGCGGCCCAGCACCACCACATGGGCGCACGGCGCCAGGCTGCGCAGCAGTGGCTGGAAAAATTCGCGCAACTGCTTCAACGCGTCGCTGTCGGACAGGTGACTGGCATCGAATACCACGGCCTTGATCTTCGGCCCCAGGCCAGCCACCCACGCCTCGGCCTGGAGGTTGTCGGTATTGAAGCTGTAAAGCGTGTCGGTCAGGCGCGGGGCAATGGCTTCGACCTGGCTCGCCAGTGGCCCGCCACCCAGTACCAGGGCACCCTCGACCGGGCGCAGGCGGCCGGCCTGCCAGCGCTCCAGCGGCGCCGGGCGTGGCAGGCCAAGGGCATCCACAAGACGGCGGCCGAGGTTGGAGTTGGCAAAGCCGAGGTAGCGATCGCTCATGAGTGGGTCTCCCGGAAGGCAAGCTTGAAAGTGTGGACCAACTTTGTGGCAAGGTCGTTCGAATGCGGTAAAAACACCTAGGCTGTACGGATCAAATTGTTTCAGGAGGAACAAGCGCATGCGTTCACTTCGCCGGGTCGCGATCCTGGGCGGCAACCGAATTCCCTTCGCCCGCTCCAATGGCGCCTACGCCACGGCCAGCAACCAGGCGATGCTCACCGTCGCCCTCGAAGGGCTGATCGAACGCTACCGCTTGCATGGGTTGCGCATGGGGGAAGTGGTGGCCGGTGCGGTGCTCAAGCACTCGCGTGACATGAACCTGACCCGCGAGTGCGTGCTGGGCTCGCGGCTGTCGCCGCAGACGCCGGCCTACGACATCCAGCAAGCCTGCGGCACCGGGCTGGAGGCGGCGTTGCTGGTGGCCAACAAGATTGCCCTGGGGCAGATCGACTGCGGCATTGCCGGCGGCGTGGACACCACTTCCGATGCGCCGATTGCGGTAAACGAAGGCCTGCGCCACATCTTGCTGCAGGCCAACCGCGGCAAAAGCCTGGGCGAGCGGCTAAAGCCATTCCTCAAGCTGCGCCCTCACCACCTGAAACCCGAATTGCCGCGCAACGGCGAGCCGCGCACCGGGTTGTCGATGGGCGAGCATTGCGAACGCATGGCCCAGGCCTGGCACATTGGCCGTGCCGAACAGGACGAGCTGGCGCTGCTCAGCCACCAGGCGCTGGCTGCCGCGTACGCCGAAGGTTGGCAGGATGACCTGCTGACGCCGTTTCTGTCGTTGACCCGTGATAACAACCTGCGCCCCGACCTGACCCTGGAGCAACTGGCCAGGCTCAAGCCGGCCTTCGATCGCAGCGGGCAGGGCACGCTGACGGCGGGCAATTCCACACCGCTTACCGATGGTGCTTCGCTGGTGTTGCTGGGCAGCGAGGAATGGGCCGAGCAGCAGGGGCTGTCGGTGCTGGCCTATCTGGTCGATGGCGAAACTGCTGCGGTGGATTTCGTTACTGGTCGCGAAGGCTTGCTGATGGCGCCGGTGTATGCGGTGCCGCGGCTGCTGGCGCGCAATGGCCTGACGCTGCAGGACTTTGACTATTACGAGATTCACGAAGCCTTTGCTGCCCAGGTGCTGTGCACGCTCAAGGCCTGGGAAGATGCCGATTATTGCCGTGAGCGGTTGGGGCTGGATGCGCCGCTCGGGGCGATCGACCGCAGCAAGCTCAACGTCAAGGGCAGTTCGCTGGCGGCCGGGCACCCGTTTGCCGCGACCGGGGGGCGGATATTGGCCAACCTGGCCAAGTTGCTGGCGAGGGCGGGGAAGGGG
>NZ_NEIO01000014.1:0-30238 GCF_002113575.1 Pseudomonas sp. B8(2017)
GTGAAGGGGTGGGGCGAGTTCTCCCACGGTCTGTACTGCTGTGAACAGTCAGATTCGGCTTTTTCGTCCCACCACCCCTTCGAGTATCACCATACAAGCTGGCTTGCCGGCGATAGGGCCATGAGCGACAGCGCATATGCTAAATCGTTACCCTGACCGTAACGATCAGTGCCTGAGCTTGATTGATGCGCAACCACCCCAGCCCTAAGGTGACCCCCACGACAGCGAACCCGTGGAGTCACCATGACAACAACCAAGAATCCACCGCCGCAATGGTCGCGGCGGCGCGCCGAAAAGCAGCGCCGCCTTGACCGGGTCCGCCACCTCGCCGACGGCGTGGTGCTGCCCACCGAGCGTATCGTCGAAGCCTTGGAGCTGCTGCTGGCTCCCGGCGACCGGGTAGTGCTCGAAGGCAACAACCAGAAGCAGGCCGACTTCCTCTCGCGTGCGCTGGCCAAGGTCGACCCTGGGCGCCTGCACGACCTGCACATGATCATGCCCAGCGTCAGCCGCGCCGAGCACCTGGACCTGTTCGAACGTGGCATCGCCCGCAAGCTCGACTTCTCCTTCGCCGGCCCGCAGAGCCTGCGCATTGGACAGCTGCTGGAAGACGGCCTGCTCGAAGTCGGTGCCATCCACACTTATATCGAGCTGTACTCGCGGCTGCTGGTCGACCTGATCCCCAACGTCACCCTGGTGGCTGGTTTCATGGCCGACCGCGATGGCAACCTGTTCACCGGCCCCAGTACCGAAGACACCCCGGCACTGGTGGAGCCGGCCGCGTTCAGCGACGGCATCGTCATTGCCCAGGTCAACCAGCTGGTGGACCGCGTGGATGACCTGCCACGGGTCGATATCCCGGCATCCTGGGTCGATTTCGTGGTGGTTGCCGACCAGCCTTTCTATATAGAGCCGCTGTTCACCCGCGACCCGCGCCATATCAAGCCGGTGCACGTGCTGATGGCGATGATGGCCATTCGCGGCATCTACGAGAAACACCAGGTGCAGTCGCTGAACCATGGCATTGGCTTCAACACCGCCGCCATCGAACTGATCCTGCCCACCTATGGCGAGTCCCTGGGCCTGAAGGGCAAGATCTGCCGCAACTGGACACTCAACCCGCACCCGACGCTGATCCCGGCCATCGAGACCGGCTGGGTGGAAAGCGTGCACTGCTTCGGCACCGAGCTGGGCATGGAGGACTACATCGCCCAGCGCCCGGACGTGTTCTTCACCGGCCGTGATGGTTCGCTGCGTTCCAACCGCATGATGTGCCAGCTGGCCGGGCAATACGCTGTCGACCTGTTCATTGGCGCCACCCTGCAGGTGGATGGCGATGGCCATTCCTCGACCGTGACCCGCGGCCGCCTGGCCGGCTTCGGCGGTGCCCCGAACATGGGCCACGACCCCCGTGGCCGGCGCCATGCGACCCCGGCCTGGCTCGACATGACCGTGCCGGAAACCATGCTCGAACGCGGTCGCAAGCTGGTGGTGCAGATGGTCGAGACCTACCAGGAAGGCGGCAAGCCCACCTTCGTGGAAACCCTCGATGCCGTGGAAGTGGCCAGGAAAGCCGGCATGCCGCTGGCGCCAGTGATGATCTATGGCGACGACGTCACCCACCTGCTGACCGAGGAGGGCATTGCCTACCTGTACAAGGCCCGCAGCCTGGAAGAGCGCCAGCAGATGATCGCCGCCGTGGCCGGGGTTACCGCCATCGGCCTGCGACACGACCCCAAGGACACTCAGCGCCTGCGCCAGCAAGGCCTGGTCGCCTTGCCCGAAGACCTCGGTATCCGCCGCACCGACGCCAGCCGCGAGCTGCTGGCCGCGCGCAGCATCGCCGATCTGGTCGAATGGTCCGGCGGCCTCTACAACCCGCCTGCACGGTTCAGGAGCTGGTGATGAAAGCACTCGACTTGCAACCGCGTGGGCTTCTTCGCGAGCATGCTCGCTCCCACAGGGAAAGTGATGCACTTGAAGATAGCGCGGTCCCTGTGGGAGCGGGCATGCCCGCGAAGAGGCCGGCACAGGCAACCAAATTACCCCTGGCCGACCACCTGGCCGACCTGGCCGTGGAAGCCCTGATCGACGAAGCCGACCTGTCCCCCAAACCCGGCCTGGTCGACCGCCGTGGCAACGGCGCCCACCACGACATGACCCTGGCCCTGATGCATGCCTCGGCCCTGGCCCTGTGGCCATGCCTGCGCAACATGGCCGAAGCCGCCCAGGCCATCGGCACCCTCGGCCAGCCCCTGCGCGCCACCCTGGGCCAGCTCGGCCGCGAAGGCGAGGCGGCGATGCTGGCCGCGACCGGTGGGGTCAACACCCACCGCGGCGCAATCTGGGCCCTCGGCCTGCTGGTAGCATCCAAGGCCCTCGACACCCAGGCCGATGCCAACACCCTGGCTGCCCGTGCCGGTCGCATCGCACTGTTCGACGACCCCGCCATGACCACCCAAGACAGCCATGGCCTGCAGGTACGTTGCCGCTATGGCACTGGCGGCGCCCGCGAACAGGCGCAACAAGGTTTCCCGGCGGTTATCGGTCACGGCCTGCCGCAACTGCAGCGCAGCCGCGCCGCCGGTGCCAGCGAGCCGCACGCCCGGCTGGACGCGCTGCTGGCGATCATGGCCGTGCTCAACGATACCTGCGTGCTCTGGCGCAGCGGCCCGACCGGGCTGGCTGCCGTCCAGCACGGCGCCCGTACCGTGCTGAGCGAAGGCGGCAGCGCCACGCTGGCCGGGCGCCGACAGCTGCGCCGGCTGGACCAGCACCTGCTGCACCTGAATGCCTCACCGGGCGGCGCCGCCGATCTGCTGGCCGCCTGCCTGTTCCTCGACAAAGCCGGGAGCCTGTGACATGGAAACCCTGACCTTTCAATTCCCCGCCGCCGCCCCTGGGCGTGGCCGCACGCTGGTGGGCTGCGTCAGCTCCGGCGACCTTGAAGTGCTGATCGAACCCGGCACCGCCGGCAGCCTGCAAATCCAGGTGGTGACTTCGGTCAACGGCAGCGCTGCCCGCTGGGCGCAGCTGTTCCAGCGCCTGTTCGAGGGCCGCACCTGGCCGGCCGTGAACATCGACATCCATGATTTCGGCGCCACCCCAGGCGTGGTGCGCCTGCGCCTGGAGCAAGGCTTCGAGGAGATCGCCCATGACTGATATCGCACGCCTGCTGCACAGCCGCAGCTTTGTCGAACTGGGCGCCCGTCAACGCGCCCGCGCCGTGCTCGACCCGGGCAGCTTCCGTGAGCTGCTGGGCCCGTTCGACCGGCTTATGTCACCCTGGCTGCCGCGCCAGGGCATCGTGCCCCAGGCCGATGATGGCGTGGTCATCGCCAAGGGCCTGCTGAACGGGCGCAACGCTGTGGTTGCCGCCATCGAAGGCGGCTTCCAGGGCGGCAGCATGGGCGAGGTGGGGGGGGCCAAGATCGCCGGTGCGCTGGAGCTGGCCATCGAAGACAACCGCAAGGGCATCCCCACCTGCGCCGTGCTGCTGCTGGAAACCGGCGGTGTACGCCTTCAGGAAGCCAACCTGGGCCTGGCGGCGATTGCCGAAATACAGGCGGCGATTGTCGAGCTGCGCGCCTGGCAGCCGGTGGTCGGCCTGGTCGCAGGTTCGGTCGGCTGTTTCGGCGGCATGTCCATCGCCGCCGGCCTGTGCAGCCACTTGCTGGTCACCCGCGAAGCCCGCCTGGGCCTCAACGGCCCGCAGGTGATCGAGCAGGAAGCGGGCATCGGTGAATACGACGCCAAGGACCGCCCCTTCATCTGGAGCTTGACCGGCGGCGAGCAGCGCCACGCCAGCGGCCTGGTCGATGCCTATGTGGCCGATGACATCGAGGCGCTGCGCGAACGCTTGCTGCAATTGCTCGACGAGCCTTCAAGGGATCGCGCCGGTCAACACGCCTGGTTCCTCGAACGCCTGGCACTACTGGGCGATGGCTGCCCGCAACTGGATGCCGCTGGCGTGCGTGACCTTTACCAAGGAGAAGCCAAATGAACCGTTCCTTGAACTGGCTGCCGGGCCTGGCCGGCGGGCAAGCCTTGCCCGGCTACCCCGCGTCGTTGCGGGTAATCGACGGCGAACTGGACAACCGCCTGGCGCGTTTCATCGCCGTGGTGCCGGACGCTGACAACCCGTTCCCCCGGGCGCGCTCGGGCGAAGTCGGCCTGCTGGAAGGCTGGGGCCTGGCCAAGGCCGTGAGCGAAGCGGTCGAGGCTGACCGCCATGGCCAGAAGCGCGCCATCGTCGCGGTGATCGACGTGCCCAGCCAGGCCTATGGCCGCCGTGAGGAGGCGTTGGGTATTCACCAGGCTTTGGCCGCTGCGGTGCAGGCCTATGCCCAGGCGCGGCTGGCCGGGCACCCGGTGATCGGCCTGCTGGTCGGCAAGGCCATGTCTGGTGCCTTCCTGGCCCACGGTTACCAGGCCCAGCGCCTGATCGCCCTGGACGATGCCGGGGTCATGGTGCACGCCATGGGCAAGGCGGCGGCGGCGCGCATCACCCTGCGCAGCGTCGAGCAACTGGAAGCCCTGGCCGCCGAGGTGCCGCCAATGGCCTACGACCTGGCCAGCTACGCCTCGCTGGGCCTGCTGTGGCGCCGGCTGACGGTGGGCAGCGCCGAGATTCCGAGCAGTGCCGACATCGCCCAGGTACGTGCCTGCCTGGCAGATGCAGTGCGCGACATCGGCAGCTCGAGCGACCTGTCGTCGCGGCTGGCGGGCGAAAACCGCAGCGCCTCGCGCCAGGTGCGCGAACAGCTGCGCCGCCAGTGGCAGGGCGCTTGAGATGAACGCGCCAAGGCCGCACGACCTGCTCTGGGGCATGCCCGTATCGGGCCTGCCTGCTGATGCGCCGCGTTGGGCGCAGGAGGTGCTGCTGAGCGGCCAGCCGGTGGTGGTGCGCCGTGCCACCTGTGCGGACGGCTGGGTGGCGGTGGGGTTGCGTGGCCAGGGCAGGGCGCAGCGGTCGGGTGTACTGATGCGGCTGGCCGATATCCAGTGTCAGCAAGGCCCCGAAGCGCTGCGCTGGCAAGCTGAAAGCCCTTGGCCTGCATTGCAGGCCCTGGCCTCGGTCGCCCCGGTACTGGATGCCAGCGGCTTGGCCTGGGGGCCGACAGGTGGGGTGGGGTACCAGATCGCCACCGGTATGGAGGTAATACACGCCGACAGCGACCTGGACTTGCTGCTGCGCACGCCACAACCGCTGGCCCGGGCGCAGGCGCGTGAGCTGCTGGATATCCTCGATTGCGCGCCTTGTCGTATCGACCTGCAGCTGGAAACCCCGGCGGGTGCTGTCGCCCTGCGTGAGTGGGCCGGCTTCGCCCGCCGCGTGCTGCTCAAGTCGGCCCATGGCCCACGCCTGGTCAGCGACCCATGGGCAGCGATGGAGCGTGCAGCATGAGCAGCCTGTTCGCCTTCCCCGGCCAGGGCGCCCAGCAGGTGGGCATGCTGCAGCGCCTGCCTGAGGGTGCCGGGCAATTGCTGGAAGAGGCCAGTGACACCCTCGGCCAGCAGGCCCTGGCGCTGGACAGCCAGCAGGCCCTGCAGACGACCCGTGCCGTGCAGCTGTGCCTGCTGCTGGCTGGCGTGGCCTGGGCGCGCTGGCTGATGCAGCGCAGCCCCGCGCCGGATTACGTGGCGGGCTTGTCGATTGGCGCCTACCCGGCGGCGGTCACGGCGGGCGCCCTGGGCTTTGCCGATGCCGTGCGCCTGGTTGCCCTGCGTGGCGAACTGATGCAGCGCGCCTATCCGCAAGGCTACGGCATGACCGCACTCAGCGGCCTGGACCTGGCCTGTGTCGAACGCTTGTTGAGCGATACGGGCGGCGAGGTGTATGTCGCCAACCTCAACAGCGACAACCAGATCGTCATCGCCGGTAGCGATGGCGCGATGGCTGCGGTTGCCGCCAAGGCACGCCGCCTGGGCCAGGGCGTGGCCCGGCGCCTGGCGGTCAGCGTGCCGTCGCATTGCCCGTTGCTGGATGGCCCGGCGGCCGAACTGGCCAGTGCGTTCGCCACGGTCGAGCTGCAGCGACCGCGTATCACCTACCTCAGCGGCAGCAGTGCACGGCCGATATTCGACCCACAGCGTCTGCGCGACGACCTGGCCGGCAACATGGCGCGGGTGGTCGACTGGCGTGCTACGTTGCGCAACGCCTATGAGCGTGGCGTGCGCCTGCACCTGGAGCTGCCGCCCGGCAACGTGCTCGGCGGGCTGGCCCGGCCGGTGTTCGAACAGGGCAGGGTGGTTGCTGTTGAAGGCACCCGCCGGGACACCCTGGATGCGCTGCTGCGCCAGGAGGTGGCCAACGAACGATGACAGCGGCACCGCGGCGGATGGCGATCCCTGTGGGAGCGGGCGTGCCCGCGAAGCAGGCACCTCGGTGAATGGCACGGGCTTCGCCCGTGTTCGCGGGCACGCCCGCTCCCACAATGACTGCGAAAGCCGCACAAAAGTGTGTTTACGAAGAACAACAACAAGCAACTTCGACACTACCTGAGGACAACAACAATGATCATCTATGGTGTGGCACTGCTGGCGGTCTGCACGCTTGCCGGCGTCATCGTCGGCGACTTCCTGGGCGTGCTGCTGGGCGTCAAATCCAATGTGGGCGGGGTCGGCATCGCCATGATCCTGCTGATCTGCGCACGCCTGTACATGCACCGCAACGGCGGCATGAGCAAGGAATGCGAATTCGGCGTGGGCTTCTGGGGCGCCATGTACATCCCGGTGGTGGTGGCCATGGCTGCCCAGCAGAACGTGGTCACCGCCCTGCACGGCGGGCCGGTGGCGTTGCTGGCGGCAGTGGGTGCGGTACTGGTGTGCGGTGCGACCATTGCCCTGATCAGCCGCAGCCACCGCGGCGAACCCCTGCCGGCAGTGGAGGCCGGCCCCGAAAGCAATGTGCAGGCTGCCCCTGCAGGAGGGCGTTGATCATGTGGCCGATCATTGACAATGCCCTGGAACATAACGGTTTGATCACTGCCTTTGCGGTGGTGGGCGCGATCATGTGGTTGTCGGTGGTGCTGTCGAAGTACCTGACCTTCGGCCGCGTGCACGGCTCGGCCATCGCCATCGTCATCGGCCTGGTGCTGGCCTGGGTCGGCGGCACCATAACCGGTGGCCAGAAAGGCCTGGCCGACATGGCGCTGTTCTCCGGCATCGGCCTGATGGGCGGCGCCATGCTGCGCGACTTCGCCATTGTCGCCACGGCCTTCGAGGTGCAGGCCACCGAGGCGCGCAGGGCCGGGATGATCGGCGCGGTGGCGCTGCTGCTCGGCACGGTGCTGCCGTTCATTGTCGGCGCTGCGGTGGCCTACGCATTCGGTTACCGTGATGCGGTAAGCATGACCACCATCGGTGCGGGTGCGGTGACCTATATCGTCGGGCCGGTGACCGGTGCGGCGCTGGGGGCCAGCTCGGACGTGATGGCGCTGTCGATTGCCACCGGGCTGATCAAGGCGATCCTGGTGATGGTGTTTACCCCGGTATCGGCGCGCCTGCTGGCGCTGGACAACCCACGTTCGGCGATGGTGTTCGGCGGGTTGGCGGGGACGGTGTCGGGGGTGACGGCCGGGCTGGCGGCGACCGACCGGCGCCTGGTGCCGTACGGGGCACTGACAGCCACCTTCCATACCGGGTTGGGCTGCCTGATGGGCCCATCGATCCTGTACTTCTGCGTACGCGCCCTGGTCGGTTGACATCAATCTGCTGGACTGCGCAGACCCCTTGTAGGAGCGGCCTTGTGTCGCGATCGGGCCGCAACGCGGCCCCAGCGATATCCGCATCGCAGCCAAGATACTGGGGCCGCTGCGCGCCCCATCGCGACACAAGGCCGCTCCTACACCGACCGCATCGGTTTCAAGCCATGCGCTGTACTTGGGAGCAACTGTCTTGCTCAAATTCCAAAAGGTGGCGCGATTTGTGTGGGAGCGGCCTTGTGTCGCGAAAGGGCTGCAAAGCAGCCCCAGCAATGTCAACTGTTGCGCATCAACCCTGGGGCCGCGTTGCGGCCCTTTCGCGACACAAGGCCGCTCCCACAGGTACAGCGACAACCTCGAGAGCAATGCTGTACCTGTGGGAGCTGGCTTGCCGGCGATGAGGCCAGTCGACTCTACTTCAATGCCAGGTGATATCCCCGGCCTGCCGGTGGAACAGCAACTCTGTCAGGGCCTTGGTCATCTGAACATGATGCACCGCATTGACCAACATATTGATGCCGGGCTCGCCGGCGTTGGCGCAGATGAATTCGTCCAGCGTGTCTTCGATGCCAGACATCAGCTGAAGGGAGTGGATCAGAGCGTCAACCGAGGGCATGTCCTGGTTGATGGTGTAGAAGGGGCGGGACGTCAGTTTGACGGGTGGGTCGGGGACAAGCTTTTTTCATTATGTAATTCCAGCTTCTAGAGGAATGGAACTACCGCCTGAATCTTTCTCATGGATTGAAGGTGGCAGCCGTACGCGGGTGTGAGAAAGCCGAGAAGAAGCTAGCAAAGACCCGGCCAGGCGAAAGCCCGCCCACGTACGGCCACCATAGAGGTGCTGCTAGCTTATCTGTCGGGTTCTCATGCCCGGTCACCGAAGCGACCCGAAAACGTTATCCGTGAGGTGTTTCCCCGACAACAGCGATAGTTCGGCAGCGCGCGTAGGATAATTCCCAAGCGGGTCGTTTCTGAAGTATTTGGTTTTATGTTCAGAAATGTCTTACAGGCGCTGAAAATCTTGTGACGAACACCTGCAACCCACCCCCCGTTTCGGGGAAAACCGCTGGGGAATCCTCCCCAATCTGTTTCGTTTGCCGCTGCAACCAACTGAAAATAAAAGCAATCCGCTCCTGGCATACACCTTGCTCCAGCTCCACGCAGAGATCCTGTGTCCCGGAGGTGCAGCATGTCTATGCCACTCAAAGGCCCCATCCTGTCATCACTCGTTCTGGCCTTGCTCGGCTGGGAGTCGACCAGCGAAGCCGCCGTGCAGTGCCAGCGCACCCTGGTCGCCAACGTGGTGGCGCTGGACCAGCCACTGATGTTCAACCGCCTTGGCGCGCAAAACGCCAACGGCATGATGTTCGCCCTGCGCGAGGATGTGGTGGACGACAAGATGGTCCCCCTCAGCAGCGGCGGGGCGGCAGTACCGGGCAAGGTCACCCTGCGCCCGGACAAGCGCCCGCGGCCCATCGTGCTGCGGGTGGCCGCCGGTGAATGCCTTACCGTCAACCTGACCAACCTGCTCGACTACAAGGCCAACCCCAACAAGCACGGCATCGAGGCCGAAGAGGCTGAGGGCGAAGAGGAGGGGCCGGAGCTCGACAACGAAGCCGCCGAAGGCTTCGTCGCCGACGAGCAGGTGGCCGAGCGCATGGTCGGCTTCCAGGTCAACGGCATGCAGGCGGTCAACAGCATTGCCGACATTTCTGCCTACACCGGGCGTAACGGCAACTTCTTCCTCAGCCCCGGCAGCACCCGCAGTTATACCTTGTACGCCGAACGCGAAGGCGCTTTCGCCGCTACCAGCAAGGCCGCCACCTTCGGCGGCGAGGGTACTGCGGGCAACGTTGCCAACGGCCTGTTCGGCCAGGTAGTGGTGGTGCCCAAGCTCGGCCGCACCTACCGTAATACCCTCACCGAAGAAGAAATGCGCCTGGCCACCACCGGCCGTACCGCCACCGGCCAGCCGGTGATCGACTACGAAGCCCGCTACCCGCAAATGCAACCCTGGATCGCCGAAGGCAAGGCCGGCAAGCCGATCATTGCCATGGTCGACGGCAACCAGATCATCAACAGCGAAACCGATGCCATCGTCATGGGCCCCAACCCCGATGGCAGCTTCCCCAAATCCACCTACCCGCTGGAAAGCCTGGGCAAGCGCAACCCGGCGCTGCCCAACCGCCTGGAGGCGTTCCGTGACTTCGCCTCGCAGTTCGCCGACGAGGTCGCCGGCACCCAGGCGTTCCCTGGCTACTGGGCCGACCCGGTGATGGGCCACGTACTGGAACCCACCCGCGACTCGTTCATGATCAACTACGGTTCCGGTGGCATGGGCGCCGAAGTGGTGGCCAACCGCCTGGGCGTGGGGCCGATGCACGACTGCCTGTCGTGCGCCTACGAGGAGTTCTTCCTCAGTGCGCACACTGTCGGTGACGTCGGTACTTTGGTGGACGTGCCGGCCAACGTCGGCCTGGAGCACATCCGCCCTGGCGAGGTACCACCGGCCAGCGCCGTCGGGGTCAAGGCCAGCATGGCCCTGTTCCCGGCGGAACCGGCCAACGTGCATCACAGCTACATCGGTGACTTCACCAAGTTCCGCAACACCCACAACGGCCATGAGCAGCACATCTTCCACCTGCACGGCCACCAGTGGCTGTTCAACCCCAATGACGACAATTCCGACTACGTCGATGCCCAGGGCATCGGCGCGGGGGTCGGCTACACCTACGAAATCGCCAACGGCGGTTCGGGCAACCGCAACCGGGTGGCGGGCGATGCCATCTACCATTGCCACTTCTACCCGCACTTCGCCCAGGGCATGTGGGCCATGTGGCGGGTGCACGACGTGTTCGAGGAAGGCACCCGCCTCGAGGTGAGCGGGCAGGGCGAGAACGGCTTCCACAACACCCCGTTCGCCCTGCGCAGCGGCAAGCCGGCGGTTGGCGCCCGGGCCCTGCCCGATGGCGAGATCGTTGCCGGCACGCCGATCCCGGCCATCGTGCCGCTGCCCGGCAAGGCCATGGCGCCGATGCCAGGCAAGGTGGTGGTGGTACCGAAGCTGTCCGAAGAGCTGGTTGCCGCCAATGACGACGACGAGCCCGAGGAAGAAGAGGATGAGGAGCCAGCCAACCAGGCGCCGGTTCGCAAGGCCATCGGCTCGCTGGCGCTGGTCGACCGCAGCGACGCCAACCGCAACGCCGACGGCACCTTGAAAAACCCCGGCTATCCGTTCTGGATCGGCGGCATGGAAAGCAGCGTGGGCAACCGCCCACCAACCCCGCCACTGGACATGCTCGACCCGGCCATGGCACGCCAGCTCAAGGAAAGCGGCAACGCACTGTGGGCCAACCTCGACCCGAACCAGGTCGATGGCTGGGACGGCGGCCTGGGGCGCCACGCGCTGGACGGCGTATCCGCCGGCGGCGAGGCCGAAACCACCACCACCAAGCTCGATTTCACCAAGGTGGTACACAAGGCCAAGCCGATCTACCTGCCCGAAGAGGGCACCGATGTCGAGCAGGCGGCCATGCAGTTCCACGCCCTGGCCGAACACCCAAGCTTCGCCTTGATCCCCGGCAGCCAACCGGTGGCCAAGGCGTTCCGCACCAACGGCGCCTTGCCGACTGCCGGCGCGCCGTTCTACGAGCCGTGCATGGATGACCGGGGCAAACGCCTGACCCAGTCTTCCGGGGTAGGCGAGTACTTCAGCGGCGAGAGCCTGGCGGGCCTGAACTTCCGTGGCGCCTCGGTCTTCACCGCCGACCGCCCACGCATCTACAAGGGCGCCAACATCCAGTTCGACGCGGTGTACAACAAGGTCGGCTACCACTTCCCGCAGGCCCGCATCATCGCCCTGTGGGAAGACGCCTGGCCGGTAATCACCAAGCAGCGCCCGCCAGAGCCGCTGGTGATGCGCATGAACACCTTCGACTGCACCATGTACCAGCACACCAACCTGATCCCGAACATCTATGAGATGGACGACTACCAGGTGCGCACCCCGACCGACGTGATCGGCCAGCACATCCACCTGCCCAAGTGGGACCTGACCGCCGCCGACGGCTCGGCCAACGGCTGGAACTACGAAGACGGCATCCTTTCGCCCGGCAGCGTGGTCGAGCGGGTGCAGGCCATTCGTGCCTACAACGGCTGCACCCAGGGCGATAGCCGCGACGGCACCGCCGCCTGCCCGCAAGCCCGGCAGCACCCGTACTTCGGCCGCTTCGGCCGGGCCGACTGGCTGGGCGCACGCACGGCCATGCAGCGCTGGTTCGCCGACCCGCTGGTGAACGTGTACAACGTCGACCGTGGCCTGGGCACCATCTTCACCCACGACCACCTCGGCCCATCGACCCACCAGCAGCTTGGGCTGTATGCCACCGTATTGGCCGAGCCGGCCAACTCCACCTGGTACCACGCCGAAACCGGCGAGAAGCTGTACAACCCGGCCACGCGCCAGGACGGTGGCCCGACCTCGTGGCAGGCGGTGATCCAGACCGGTGACCACGATGGCGACGGCAAGAACGACAGCTACCGCGAGTTCTTCCTGGAATACAGCGACTTCCAGCACGCCTATGAGGCCGGTGTGTATGTCGGCGCCGGGCCGGACGGCATCCCCAATGCCCAGTCGTACCCGGCCACCGCCGACAGCTTCCGCTACGCCATCAACCCGCCGGTGCGCGGCAAGGCGTCGAACCTGCTGGAGGCCATCGTCGAGGAACGCGGCGGCATCAACCCCGGTTGCCCAAGCCGGCCCTGCCCGCAGGCAATCTCGGTGGATGACCCGGGCATGTTCGTCGTCAACTACCGCAACGAGCCCCTGGCCCTGCGTGTGTACGACCCGAACAAGGTCGGCCCGGACGGCAAGCGTGGCATGCAGGCCGACGGCCTGGCCGGCGACCTGAGCTACGCCTTGCAAACCCGTACCGACCGCGCCATCCCGGCACTGAACCTGGCGCCCTCGGCGATCACCTCGGCGGTCGGCCCTACCGGCGGCACCACGCTGTTCCCGCCGCACATCAACGCGGCCGGCAGCGAACCGGGCGACCCGTTTACCCCGATGCTGCGCACCTACTCCGGTGACAACGTACGCCTGCGCATGCATGCCGGTGGCCATGAAGAGGAGCACAACATCACCTTGCATGGCGTGAAGTGGCTGCAGAACGGCACCGGCTACGGCAACAGCTCCAACTCGGGCTGGAAGTCATCGCAGATGATCGGTATTTCCGAACAACTGGGCTTCATGGCACCGGTGTCGATGATCTCCAGTTCGGCAGCCACCAACGGTGACTACCTGTATTCGCTGGATGCGGCCCTGGAGGGCTACTGGAACGGCATCTGGGGCATCATGCGCAACTACACCGCGCAGCGTGCCGACCTGTTCCCGCTGCCCAACAACCCGCAGCCGGTGGCCATGCGCAACACCGTGAACTTCGATGGCATCTGCCCGAAAACCACGGCCAACCCCAACGGCATCGGCAGCCGCCCCACGGTCAAGCGCAGCTACGAAATCGTCGCGGCACTGGCCAACGACATCCTCGAGAACCGCAACGGCGTCAGCATCAACGACCCGGCCGGTGTCGGCCAGCATGTCGGCGGCCCGCTCAAGGCCAACGGCGGCACCCTGGTGTTCAACAGCCGCAAGACCGCCATCCCGCTGGTCAGTGGGGTAGACCCCGAAGATGGGGAACCCTTCACCATCGGTGGTCACAGCGCGCCGCTGCACGACCCGACCGCGATCCTGTATGTGCGCAAGGCCGACCTGGACGCTACCACCGGCAAGCTCAAGGCGGGCGTGCCCGTGGAGCCGCTGGTGCTGCGCGCCAACGCCGGCGAGTGTATCAGCATCACCCTGGAAAACCGCCTGCCACTGGTGATGCCGGACCTGCCCAGCACTGCGGTGATGCACAACGTGGTCAAGCGTGACCGCTTCGACAGCGAGGGTGCCACCGCCTTTGCCAACAACCTGATGCGGCCGTCCAGCCACGTGGGCCTGCATGCCCAGCTGCTGGCCTACGACATCACCAAGTCCGACGGCGCCAACGTCGGCCTCAACCCGGTGCAGACCGTGGCCCCGCGTGCCGGCACCAGTGGCGCCTGGCCGACCCGTACCTACCAGTACTATGCCGGCCACCTGGAGCGTGAAGGCAAGCCGGTGTCGCAACTGGGCCGCACGGTGGACAACATCAACACCACGGCCATCGAGTTCGGCGGCCTCAACCTGACCCCGTCGGACTTCATCAAGCAGCCGCAGAAAGGCCTGGTGGGTGCCATGAGCATCCTGCCGCAGACCGCCACCTGGACCGAAGACGGCGCAACACGGGCCCAGGCCACGGTCAAGGTCACCGGCCAGCCGGACTACCGCGACTTCGTCACGGTCTGGCAGCGTGCGCTGAACATGCGCTGGGCCGACGGCCGCCCGGTGGAGGGCATCAATACCGAAGGCAACGGCGCCGCCGGCGACCCGCAGGACAACGGCAACATGGCGGTCAACTACAAGACCGAGCCCCTGTGGCTGCGCTTCGGCATGGCCCCCGACTCACCCTTCGGCCGCGCCGCCGGCCTGGGCTTTGGCGATGTGCCCAATGCCCACATGGCCTACGCCAACGCCCTGGTCGGTGGCGACCCGCAAACCCCGGTGCTGTACGCCAAGCCCGGCCAGCCAGTGCGCAACCATATCGTGATGCCCAGTGGTGGCAGCCGCGGCATGGTCTACCAGCTGGATGGCCACTTGTGGCCGCTGCACAACTACCAGGCCGAGAAGAACGACGTGGACGGCTACCCGCTGAGCCTGCCTGGCATCGGCTCGGTGCGCTTCGGCTACAACCCGATGGCCATGTACATCGGGGCCCAGGAAAGCGTGCTGCCGGCCGCGCACTTCAGCTTCATGCTGCCCAGTGCCGGCGGTGCCAACGCGGTGGCGGGTGACTACCTGTTCCGCGACTACGCCGCCTACGGCAACCTTTCGGGGCTGTGGGGGATCTTGCGGGTGACCAATGAAGCGCCGCCGGCAACGGCACCGGCGCAGTGACGGTAAATGGGGGCGCGAACATGAACAAGAAAACCCGCCTTGCATACATGGGGGTAGCGCTGGGGGCTGTGCTGATCGGCCTGGGCGTGGCCTATGAAAGCCTCTGGTGCGATCCGCGCGAGTATTTGCAGGGCTCTGACGACCCGCAGGCCCCGCACCGGCTCAGCCGCGACGGCGTGACCGTGGAGTTCGAGGCCCGGCCGCTGGCGGGGGGCGAGCTGCAGGAGGGCAGCTTCGCCAACATCCGTTTCAAGGTCAGCGACCAGGCCAGTGGCCAGCCGCTGTCGGGCATGGCCCCGGGGGCGTGGATCGACCCGACGCAGTCGGCCCCGGAGGGCGACCGCGACCAGAGCTGCAAGGCCCGTGTCGCGCTGTTCCTCAAAAGCAGTATCGGCGCCCGGCCTTTGCTCGACCTGAACAGCTACTTCCTGTTGATGATGAACAAGGACGCCAGCCTGACGGTGATCGACCCGACCGTTTCGGTGGGCGGCGTGACCAGCACCATGGCCCGCATCGACCTGCCTGGGCGGCCCATGGACTGGGTGGCTACTGGTGACGACAAGCTGGTGTTCGTGTCCATCCCGGAGCGCGGCAAGGTCTCGGTGATCGATACCGAGACCTTCACCCGCGTGGCCGACCTGAACGCTGGCGACCAGCCCCTGCGCGTGGCCCTGCAGCCGGACCAGCACCGGCTGTGGGTAGGCAACAACAGCAGCGACCCGGCCAAGGGCGGGGTAACGGTGATCGATGTACCGGGGCGCAACACCCTGAAAACCTTCAACACCGGCGGCGGGCACCACGAAATCGCCTTCAGTGCCGACTCGCGCTACGCCTATGTCAGCAACCGCGACAGCGGCACCCTGAGCGTCATCGACATCCCGGAAATGCGCCTGGCCAAGACCATCAAGGTTGGCCCGCACCCGCTGTCGGTCAGTTATTCGGCGTTGTCCCAGGCGGTGTACGTGGTCGATGGCGAGGAGGGCAGCGTGCGCGTGTTCGATGCCCGCAACCACCAGCTGCGCCACACGGTCCAGGCCGCCCAGGGCCTGGGGCCGATGCGCTTCAGCAGCGATGGCCGCTACGGCATCGTGCTCAACACCCTGGAGAACCAGGCCCTGGTGATCGACGCCAGTACCGACAAGCTGATCCACCAGATCCCGGTGGCGGCCGAACCGTACCAGCTGACCTTCACCAAGGGCTATGCCTACGTGCGCGGCCTGGCTTCGCCGAAGGTGAGCATGATCAACCTGGCCAGCCTGGGCGAAGGGCGTTCGCCGATCATCCAGGGCTTCGAGGCTGGCCCGGCGGCGCCACGCCAGGCCGGTGACCTGCCGCTGGCCCAGGGGCTGTCGGTGTCGCGTGACGACAATTCGGTGTTCGTGGTCAATCCGGTGGACAACACCACCTACTTCTACGCCGAAGGCATGAACGCACCGATGTCCGGCTACAACAACCGTGGCCACCAGGCCCGCGCCGCCATCGTCGTCGACCGCAGCCTGCGCGAACTGGCACCGGGCGTGTACGGCTCGACGGTGAAGATGCCCGCCGCCGGCAAGTTCGACGTGGCCTTCCTGCTCAACCAGCCGCAGATCATCCACTGCTTCAGCACCGACGTGGCCGCAGCGCCGAATGCCGGCAAGCGCAAGGGCGCCCACGCCGAGTTCATCGGCCTGGACCGGCCGTTGTCGCAGCACAGCGCCGTTACCGCGCGGGTGCGCATCGTCGGCGACGACGGCCAGCCGCGCCTGGGCCTGAGCGACCTGAGCCTGCGCTACTTCCTGGCGCCTTCGTCCATGCCGCAAAACCTGCAACTGGAGGAGGTGGGCGAGGGCATCTATCAGGCAGCCCTGACCCTGCCCGAAGCCGGCGCCTGGTACCTGCACGTGCAGTCGCCGTCGCTGGGGCGCAGGTTCGCCGAGGAAAACTACACCAGCCTGCGCGTCCTGCCGGCCGCAACGTCCACCGTTTCCGAGAATGACGTGAGGAGTCTGCGATGAACGCCAAGCATGCTTGCAAACTGTTGGCCCTGAGCCTGGCTTTGGCCGGCACCCTGGCTCTGGCCCATGGTGGCCACGATCACAACGGCCACGCCGAACAGCCGCCGGCGGCGCGCCAGGAAAAGGCCAGCGTGCGCTTTGCCGATGTCTCGCTGCTGAACCAGGACGGCATGCCGGTACGCCTGGAAAAAGACCTGGTGGGCGACCACCTGGTGGTCATGGGCTTCATCTACACCAGCTGCACCACGGTGTGCCCGGTGGTGTCGTCGATCATGGGCAAGGTCCAGCAGCAACTGGGTGGCCGGGTAGGGCAAGACATTCATCTGGTGTCGATCAGCGTCGACCCGCAACGTGACGACGCCAAGCGCCTGCAGGACTACGCCAAGGCCTTCCAGAAGGGGCCGGGCTGGAGCTGGCTGACCGGCACGCCGTACGCCATCAGCGAAACCCTCAAGGGCCTGGGCAGCTTCAGCGCCGACCTCAGCCAGCACCCGCCGCTGATCCTGGTGGGTGACGGGCGCACCGGGCACTGGACGCGCTACTACGGGTTCACCGACCCGGCAGTGCTGATCGACGAAATCAACCGCCTCGGCGCCCGCCGGGTGCATGCCAAGAGCACGGCCATTGCCGACCATCACGAGGTGCAACCATGAGCCAGGTAAGCAACCGCCGCGTTGGCATGCGCGGTTTTGACTGGCTGGTGCTGGGTGGCTGCCTGTGGATCCTCGCTTCGGTGGCGTTCGCCCATGAAGGCCATGCCCCGCAGGCACCAGAACCGCAGCCGGCCCCGCAGGCGATGACCAGTGGCGGCGGCACCCGCGATGCCCGGACCTGGTTCACCGACACTGTGCTCAAGGACCAGAACGGCCGCGAGCTGCGCTTCTACAGCGATGTGCTCAAGGACAAGGTGGTGATGCTCAACGTGATCTTCACCCACTGCACCGACGCCTGCCCGCTGATTACCCGCAAGTTGCGCGAAGTGCGCGAGACCATGGGGCCGCAGCTGGCCAGCCAGGTGACCTTCGTGTCGATCAGCAGCGACCCGCTCAACGACACCCCCGAAGTGCTCAAGGCGTTTGCCGAGAAGCAGGGCGTGGAAGGGCCCAACTGGTTGTTCCTGACCGGTGACAAGGCCAATGTCGACCTGGTGCTCGGCCGCATCGGCCAGTTCCTGCCCAGCCCCGAGCAGCATTCGACACAGCTGATTGCCGGCGACGTGGCCGGCAAGCGCTGGAGCAAGATCCGCCCGGATGCACCGCCTGCGGCGATTGCCCAGCGCATGCAGTTGCTGGCACTGCCTTTGGCAGGGCGGTGAGCATCATGAATGCCTTGGTGGCCTTATGCTGTTGCTGCCGGCCTCATCGCCGGCAAGCCGGCTCCCACAGGTATGACACTGCCTTCAGGCACGCTGCGATCTTTGTGGGAGCTGGCTTGCCGGCGATGAGGCCTGAGCAGGCTGAAAAAGCCATGAGCACGATCCTGGTTGTGCTTTTGAGCCTGATGTTTTGTGCTCCGGCCTTTGCCCTGGACCTCAGCGCCAACGAACAAGCCGGCAAACACCTCTACCGCGAAGGCGTCTCCAGCAGCGACGCACAGCTGCAGGCCCGGGTCGGTGCCAGCGACATGACGGTCCCCGCCAGCGTGCTGCCCTGTGCCAGCTGCCACGGCAACGATGGCCGCGGCCGCGCCGAAGGGGGAGTACGCCCGCCCAGCCTCGACTGGCAGCGCCTGGCGCAAGGCCAGGGCGAACGCGAGGTCAACGGCCGCCGCTATCCGGCCTACACCGACAGCAGCCTGGCCCGGGCCATTCAGCACGGCGTCGACCCGGCCGGTAATCGCCTGGACCCGGCCATGCCACGCTTCGAGCTGACCCTGGCCGACCAGCGCAACCTCACGGCCTACCTCAAGCGCCTGGCCCAGGAACGTGACCCCGGCGTGGAGGAGGGTGTGCTGCGCCTGGGCACCTTGCTGCCGGCATCCGGCCCGCTGGCCGAGGCCGGGCAGGTGGTGCGTGCGGTGCTGGAAGACGGCCTGACGCAACTCAACCAGCAGGGTGGCATCCACGGGCGACGCCTGGAACTGGTGGTGCTCGACCCGGGCGCCGACCCGGCCAGCGCCGAACAGGCGCTGCAGCAGTTGCTGGAGCAGGAGCGGGTATTCGCCCTGATCGCGCCATTGGTACCCATGCTCGACCAGCGCCTGGCAACCTTGCTGGCGCCACACAATGTACCGCTGATCGGCAGCACCCCACGCAGCGGCGGCAGCCCACAGATTTTCGACCCGTTGCCCGGCTTGCCCGCGCAATTGCTGAGCCTGGCCGGCCACGCCCGCGCGGCGCTGGGCATGGCAGCGGGCGACCTGCGTGTGGTGTATGCCGGCAATGAACATGCGGCGTTGGCAGAACAGGTGCGCGAACGCCTGCTGCAGCAGGGCTGGGCAACACCTGCGGCCCAGGCCTTTGCAGGCAAAGCCGTGGACGGGCAGGGCATTGTCTTCCTCGGCCGTGCCCAGGCCTTTGCCGAACTGGCTTCGGCGCTGCAGGCAGCCGGCCGCCAGCCATACCTGTTTGGCGCCTCCAGCCAGGTGACCGGCGCCGTGGCGCGCTTGCCCGAGTTCTGGTCGCAACGGGTGTTCCTGGCTTATCCCTACGTGCCCGAGGACTGGACCGAACAGGGCCTGGCGACCCTGGCCGGCCTGCAGCAGCGCCAGGGCCTCGACCCTCGCCAGGCGTCGTTGCAGGTCAACACCCTGTGCGCCCTGCGCCTGTTGAGCGAAGCGTTGAAGCAGACTGGCCGTGACACCAGCCGCGAGCAGCTGATTGCCGCGCTGGAAGGCCTGCATGATGTGTCCACCGGCCTGACCCCGGCCCTGGGTTTCGGCCCCGGTCGCCGCCAGGGCATGGCCGGTGCCTACGTGGTGGCGGTGGCCCTGCCCGGGCCGCGCTTTACCGCGGTCACCCCGTACCGGCCACTGCCGGACAGCCCTTGAGCGGAGGTTGCCATGCGTGTTCTGTTGTTGTGCCTGTTGCAGGTGCTGGCCAAGGCAAGCTGGGCCGATATGCCGGCGGCGCGGGTCAACGGTGTGGAGATCGAGACGATGCGCCTGGAGCGCTACTTCAGCGAATACCTGGACGCCCAGGGCCGCGCGGTGGCCAGCATCCGCAACCCGAACCTGTACCAGCGCCTGCGCGATCAGGCCCTGGATGAACTGATCGACAAGGAGCTGTTGTGGCAGGAGGCCCAGCGCCTCGGCATAGCCATCAGCGACGAGCAGGTGTCGGCGCATGTGGGCGAGATCGAGGCCGCGCTTGGCAGCCCGGCAATTTTTGAGCGGCGGCTGGCGGAAGCGGGCTTCGATAGGGCACAGTACAATGAGTACACCCGGCGCGAGCTGGCCGCGCAGCAGGTGTACGCCCAGCTCAGCGCGGTCGCCGCGCCCAGCGAGGCCGAAGTGGAGGCATTCTATGATGCCAATTCGCAAAACCTGCAAGGAGTGCAGCAACAAAGTGACGAGCCTTCGGTCATACGCGAACAGGGCCTGGTCCTGGCCAGGGCCACGCTCATCGGGCAGCGGGAGGCGCAGGCGCGCCAGTCCGTGCGCCAACGTTTGCGTGCGTCCGCTACCGTGGAGATCGCCGACTGAAGCCCCTGATGGCGTTTCCCCAATGCTGGGGAATAACGAAATGGCAGTGTGCCATCAGTTTCCCCGCATGTGGGGAACGGGGCCGGTGCGCCTGCCCGACGCGTTGCGGGTGGCGAACGGAACTTCCGCAAAATCAATGAGTTACGGTTATTCAGCATGACTATTCACGCCTGGCACGAAGCCTGCTCAAGCCTGTACAGGGGCGCACTTCGCAGACCGGGTAACCGGGCAGTTCTTGGGAGTCGACCTTGGTGAACAGAGTATTGGTAGTCGATGACGAACAGACTCTTGCGCAGAACCTGCAAGCGTACCTGCAGGCGCAAGGCCTGGAAGTTCATGTTGCCCATGACGGTGCCAGTGGTATCGAGCAGGCTGCAAGCCTGGCACCGCAAGTGATCGTGCTGGATTACCGCTTGCCCGACATGGAGGGGTTTCAGGTTCTGGAGACCGTACACAGGAACAGGCAGTGCCACTTCGTGCTGATTACCGCCCACCCCACCGTCGAGGTGCGTGAGCGGGCCGCCGAACTGGGTGTGAGCCATGTCCTGTTCAAGCCGTTCCCGTTGGTGGAACTGGCCCGTGCAGTCTTCGACCTGATGGGCATCGAGCGCCGGCGCAGGGCCACGGACAACCCGGCTGAAGGGTTCGTCGAACGACGCCAGAACAGGAACGAATCGTTCCCCCTGCAGTTGTACGATGGAAGCTGGGTATTGGCCGACCGCCGCCGTAACGGCGCCAAGCCCCCAGGGCCCGACGACGATCAACTGCTCACAGGGGAATAGCGGCGCCCGCACCCCTGGCCGAGCCAGCCTGCGACGCGCCCCTGAGCGGAGTCGCAGGCCATGCCAGAAGCATTCGATGCAACCGTTACGGCCTTATCGCCGGCAAGCCAGCTCCCACAGGATTCGCGTTGCCTTCAGGATTGCGCTGTACCTGTGGGAGCGGGCATGCCCGCGAAGAATCCAACACCATTCTCAGCCTACCCCCGCGACCTGCTGGCCCAGGCCCGCCTGCAAACCAGCGACGAACGCCTGCTCACCCGCCTGGAACAGCTGGCCGGCGACACCCCCGACACCTTCACCCAGCGCCTGGGCCTGACCCTGCATTACCCGGTGCTGGGCAGCCACACACTGCTGGCCAGCACCCCACGCTTCGACAAGGTCAGCCTGGCGATGTGCCTGAAGCGTGAATTCGTGCTGATCGAGCAGGGCGGCCAACTGCTGGGCGTGTTCGCCGACCCCTTCGACCACGCCCGCCTGGCCTGGATCGACGACGTGCTGCAAGGCGCACCGCTGTACCTGGCCCACGCCGCCGACCTGGCCACCTTCCTGGCCCGCCACGAAGAAAGCTTCCACGCCGTGGACGCCCTTGACCACGACGCCGAAACCAGCAGCGAAAGCGACCCGCTGCAGCGCCTGTCGCTGGCCAGCATCAGCGAAGACCAGAGCCGCGTGGTCAAGCTGGTCAACTCCACCCTGTACGACGCCCTCAAGCTGCACGCCAGCGACATCCACCTGGGCATGACCGGCCAGGGCCTGACCATCAAGTACCGCATCGACGGTGTGCTAAACGGCGCCGGCAAGGCCAGCGGCAGCGCCTTCGCCGACCAGGTGATCTCGCGCATCAAGGTGATGGCCGAGCTGGACATCGGCGAAAAACGCGTGCCTCAGGACGGCCGTTTCAAGGTTGCCGTGGGCGACCGGCAAATCGACTTCCGGGTATCGATCATGCCCAGCATCTTCGGCGAAGACGCGGTGCTGCGGGTGCTCGACAAGCAGGACCTGTCCGACCGGGTCAGCGGCGTTCAGCTGCAGGCCCTGGGCTTTGCCGAGGAAACCCTGCGCGCCCTGCGCCGGCTGGCCGCCGAGCCCTACGGCATGATCCTGGTCACCGGCCCCACCGGCAGCGGCAAGACCACCACCCTGTACGCCATGATCAGCGAGATCAACCACGGCGTGGACAAGATCATCACCATCGAGGACCCGGTCGAATACCAGCTGCCCGGCGTGCTGCAGATCCCGGTCAACGAGAAGAAGGGCCTGACGTTCGCCCGCGGCCTGCGCTCGATCCTGCGCCACGACCCGGACAAGATCCTGGTCGGTGAAATCCGCGATCCGGACACCGCGCAAATCGCCGTGCAGTCGGCGCTCACCGGCCACCTGGTGTTTACCACCATCCACGCCAACAACGTGTTCGATGTGATCGGCCGCTTCAGCCAGATGCAGGTCGACCCCTACAGCTTCGTCTCTGCGCTCAATGCGGTGCTGGCCCAGCGCCTGATCCGCCTGGCCTGCCCGCATTGCGCCACGCCGTGTGAAGTCGACGACGACACCCTGTACGGCGCGGGCCTGACCCGCGAGGGCGTGGCCGGCTGGAAGTTCGTCCGCGCGCAGGGCTGCGGCCAGTGCCGCGGCAGTGGCTACCGCGGCCGCAGCGCCATCGCCGAACTGCTGCACCTGGACGACGACCTGCGGCAGATGATCGTCGAACGCCGCCCCCTGTCGCAAATCAAGAACCTCGCCTGCCAGCGCGGCCTGCGCCTGCTGCGGGCCTCGGCCCTGGACCTGGTCCGGGATGGCCGTACCACTCTCGAGGAGATCAACCGTGTCACATTCATCTGATCGTGGCGGTTACAGATACAGTGCCGTACTCGGCGCCGAAGGTGTAGGCCTGGGTAGCTGGCATGCCAATCACCACCAATGGCTGGGCAGCCGCGACTTTACCTGCGATGCCGCCCAACCGGCCTGGGAGGCCGCCGTCGACGCCCTGGCCACGCTGCTGGCCGAGCATGCCGTGCGCGGTGCCCAGTTGCGGGTACTGCTGTCGGCCCGCTACAGCCGCTTCTGCCTGGTGCCCTGGAGTGATGCCATCAGCCACCCGCGCGAACTGGACGCCTACGCCCGGGCCTGTTTCGAAAACCTCTACGGGCAACCGCTGGACGACTGGCGCATCGTGCTGTCGCCCGAGCCGGCCGGCGCCGCGCGCATCGCCACGGCGCTGCCCGAAGCCCTGCTGCAGCGGCTGCAGGCGCTGGGCCGGGAAAGCCACCTGAGCCTGCGCTCGGTGCAGCCGTATCTGATGGCCGCCTACAACCGCTGCTCGGCACAGCTGGAGCAGGGCGACTTCCTGTTCGTCCTGGCCGAACCGCGCCGCAGCGTGCTGCTGCTGGCCGCCGGTGGGGCCTGGCAGCAAGTGCTGGCGCAAGGCTGCGCCGACAGCGACCAGGCCCTGCAAGCATTGATCGAGCGCACCTGCGAGCTGTACGGCGAGCACCTGCCACGGGTCTACCTGCATGCCCCGGGCCGGGGCGAGGTGCCGCAACTGGCGGCGGTGCAGCTGTGCCAGCCGGCCAGCGATGCCGACCCGCTGTGCGCCATGTGGCGGGCGGTGGCCTGACATGCGCCGCCTCGACCTGGAATTCCAGCCCCGGCGCAACAGCCCGTTGGCCTGGTCGCTGCTGGCCGTGGCGAGTGCCATGGTCGCCGGCCTGGTGCTGCTGCAACAAAGCTTGCAGGCCGAGCAGGTCGAAGTGGAGGCCAGCGTGCACAGCCTGGAGCAGCAACTGGGCCGTCGCCCGGCCACTGTCGCACCGCTGGGCAGCGCCGCCAGCCGCGAACAGGCCGAGCGCCTGGCGCAGATGCAAAGCGTGTCGCAGCAGCTGCAACGGCCCTGGCAGCAGCTGTTCGCCATGCTTGAAGCGCAACCCCAGGACGACGTGGCGCTGCTCAGCCTGGCCCCCGACGCGCGCAAAGGCCAGCTACGCATCACCGCCGAGGCGCGCAACCTGGAAGCGATGCTGCAGTACCACCAGCGCCTGGAGGCCAGTGCCGAGCTCAGCGATGTGTCGCTGCTCAACCACGAGGTGCTGGCCGCGCAGCCCGAGCACCCGGTGCGCTTCACCCTCACCGCCACCTGGGAGACCGGCCATGCGCGCCCGTGAATCGCTGAACAGCCTGATCCTCCAGGAACGCCTGCGTCGCGTCGGCCCGGTCGGCCTGGCTGCAATTGCGGTGGGCCTGCTGGCCGTGGGCGTGCTGTTCGCCGGGGTGTTGCCGCAATGGCAGAACCTGCGCGAGCTGCGCGCCGCTGAAGCGGACGCCAGCGTGCAGGTCGAGCGGGTCAGGCGTGGCGAGCTGAAGATCGCCATCAAGCCCGAGCAGCAGGCCCTCGACAGCCTGCGTCAGCAACTGCCGGGGCAGCCCCGGGCCAGCGAGCTGATCGAGCGCCTGTACCACTTGGCCAGTGCCGAGCATATCAGCCTGGCGCGTGGCGAATATGCCCTGGGCATCGACCCCAGGACGCAACTGGCGCGCTACCAGATCGTGCTGCCGGTGCGCGGCAGCTACCCGCAGATTCGCAGCTTCCTCAGGGGCTTGCTGAAGCAGTTGCCGACCCTGGTGCTGGAAGACCTGGAGCTGCAACGCAAACGCATTGGCGACAGCGAGCTCAACGCCCGCCTGCGCATGACCCTTTACCTGTCGAGGTCGTGATGAACACACAACGTGCTGTCATCTGGGTTGGCTTCCTCGGCGTGAGCGCGGCGCTGGCCTGGGCCCCGGGCCATTGGTTCGGCGAGGAAGACAGTGTTGCCCCCTTCGCGGGCAAACCCACTACCACAAAATCGGCGGTATCCACGGTCCCTGTGGGAGCGGGTTTACCCGCGAAAGGGCCGGAACAAGCCTCAAGAGATCTCTTCCCGACCCAGCAATGGACCAAACCCCAGGCCTTGGCCACCGTCACCGAACAACCCGTGGTCACCGCACCCGCCGTAGCCGCAGCCCCGACTGCACCGGCCCTGCCATTCCAGTTCATTGGCCGCATCGGCGACCGCGACGACCTGCAGATCTTCCTGCAGAGCGGCGAAAAACTCTACGTCGTGCGCCAGGGCGACGTGATCGAAGACACCTACCGCCTCGAACGGGTATCGGCCAGCGAGCTGCACCTGGTCTACCTGCCTTTGCATCAGTCGCAGACTTTGTCTGTAGGGAGCGCACCATGAAGTCGTCAAAGCTGTGCAAACCGGCTCCGTTCCTGCTTGTGGCGCTGTGCGTGGCCATTGCCGGCTGCGGCTCCAGCGCGGTACGCAAGGACAGTGACCAGCTGATGAAGGAGGGCCAGTACGAAGCCGGCATCGCCCGCCTGGAAGAAGCCCTGCGCGAGGACCCGCGTGACACCGAACTGAACATCGCCCTGGCCCACAGCCGCCAGGCCGCGGTCGAGGCGCTGCTGACCCAGGCCGACGCCGACCGCATCCGCCACGACTTCGCCAGCGCCCGCATGGGCTATGGCCGGGTGCTGACCCTGGAGCCGAACAACCGCCGCGCCCAGGAAGGCATCCGCCAGCTGGAGCTGATCCGCACCCTCGACGAGCGCGTGGCGCTGGGCCAGGCGGCGCTGCGCCAGGGCGACCTGTTCGGTGCCGAGCGCTACATGCGCGAAGTGCTGCGCCTGGACCCGCAGAACCAGAAGGGCATTGCCCTGCGCAGCGACATCGAGAACGTGCAGGCGCGCACCGCGCAACCGTTCCCGCAGCTGCGCAGCAAGCTGGAGCGGCCGGTGACCCTGGAGTTTCGCGATGCCAACCTGAAGACCATCTTCGAGGTGCTGTCCCAGGTCGCTGGCATCAACTTCATCTTCGACAAGGACATGCGCCCGGACATGAAGGCCACCATCTTCGTGCGCGAGTTGCGCATCGAGGACGCCGTGGCGCTGCTGCTGGAACAGAACCAGCTGCGGCAGAAGATCGTCAACGAAAACACCCTGATGATTTACCCCGACTCGCCGCAGAAGACCAAGGACTACCAGGAACTGGTCATGCGCACCTTCTACCTGACCAGCATCGACTCCAACACTGCGCTGAACATGGTCAAGACCATGCTCAAGACCCGCGACGTGTTCGTCGACGAACGCCTCAACACCCTGACCATGCGCGATACCCCCGATGCCGTGCGCATGGCCGAGAAGCTGCTGCAGTCGCAGGACCAGTCCAACCCCGAGGTGGTGCTGGAAGTGGAGGTGATGGAAGTGGCCACCTCGCGCATCCTCGACCTCGGCCTGCAATGGCCCAACACCTTCGGCGTGCTGAGCTCCGACGGCCAGCCGGTGAGCGTGCTCGACCAGCTCAAGGGCATCGACTCCAGCCGCATCAGCATCGCGCCGGCGCCGCAGGCCAAGATCAACGCCCAGGACAAGGACATCAACACCCTGGCCAGCCCGGTGATCCGCGTCAGCAACCGTGAGCAGGCGCGCATCCACATCGGCCAGCGGGTACCGATCATCAGCGCCACCTCGGTGCCGTCCACCCAGGGCCCGGTGATCACCGAAAGCGTCACCTACCTGGATGTGGGCCTGAAGCTCGAGGTGCAGCCCACCGTGCACCTGAACAACGAAGTGGCGATCAAGGTAGCCCTGGAGGTGAGCAACGCCACCCCGCTGGAAGCCACGCGCCAAGGCACCATCCCGGTCCAGGTCGACACCCGCAACGCCCAGACCACCCTGCGCCTGCACGATGGCGAAACCCAGGTGCTGGCCGGCCTGGTGCGCAACGACCACAACGCCAGCGGCAACAAGATCCCGGGCCTTGGCGACATCCCCGGCCTGGGCCGGCTGTTCGGCAGCAACAAGGACGACATGAGCAAGTCGGAGCTGGTGCTGGCGATCACCCCGCGCATCGTGCGCAACCTGCCGTACCAGAGCCCGTCGGACATGGAGTTCGCCACCGGCACCGAGTCGGCCATGCAGGTGCGGCAGATGGCGCCGTTGCCGCCGGCGGATGTGCCTGGCAATGCCCCGGCCACCGATGCCCCGGTGGTGGAAAGCCAGATGGCGATCGCCCCGGCCAAAGGGAGCCCGCGGCCATGATCGCGCAGCGCCGCATGCAGGGCTTCAGCCTGATCGAGGTGGTGCTGACCCTGGCACTGCTCGGGCTGCTTGCCAGCATGGCCGCGCCGCTGACCGAAACCGTGGTGCGCCGCGGCAAGGAACAGCAGCTGCGCGAGGCGCTGTACCAGATTCGCGACGCCATCGACGCCTACAAGCGCGCGTTCGATGCTGGCTACATCGAGAAGCGCCTGGACGCCAGTGGCTACCCGCCGAACCTGCAGGTGCTAGTCGACGGCGTGCGCGATGTGCGCAGTGCCAAGGGCGCCAAGTTCTACTTCCTGCGGCGCATCCCGCACGACCCGCTGGTGGCGGCCAAGGCTGAGGACGAAGGCGGGTGGGGGCTGCGCGCCTACGACAGCAGCCCCGACAACCCGCGCGAAGGCGAAGACGTGTTCGACGTGTATTCCAAGGCCCGCGGCAAAGGCCTGAACAACATCCCCTACGGGCAATGGTGACAGCCATGAAACGCAGCAAAGGCTTCACCCTGATCGAACTGCTGGTGGTGCTGGCGATCATCGCCACGCTGATGACCATCGCCATGCCGCGCTACTTCAACAGCCTGGAAAGCTCCCGCGAAGCCACCCTGCGCCAGAGCCTGGCGGTGCTGCGCGAGGCGCTGGACCACTACTACGGCGACACCGGCCACTACCCCGACTCGCTGGAGCAGTTGGTGGAGCAGCGTTACCTGCGCAACACCCCGATAGACCCGATCACCGAGCGCAGCGATGCCTGGCAGCTGGTGCCACCGCCCGAAGGCGTGGCCGGCGGCGTGGCCGATATCAAGAGCGGTGCCACAGGGAGGGCGCGCGATGGCAGCCTGTTCGCGGAATGGTAAGGCCGACGCCGGCTTCACCTACCTGGGCGTGCTGCTGCTGATTGCGGTCAGCAGCGTGGCCCTGGCCGCCACCGGCACGCTCTGGGCCAGTGCCGCCCAGCGTGACCGCGAACGCCAGCTGTTGTGGGTAGGCAGCCAGTATGCCCAGGCCCTGCGCAGCTACTACCGCGCCTCGCCGGGGCTGGCCCAGTATCCGCAGGAACTGGCCGACCTGCTGCAGGACAACCGCTTCCCGCAGGCCAGGCGGCACATTCGCCGGCTGTACCCAGACCCCATCACCAACAGTGACGATTGGGGCCTGCTGCGCTCGATCGATGGCCGCATCACTGGCGTGCACAGCCGCTCGGACGCCACCCCGTTCAAGCGCAGTGGCTTCAGCGCCGAATGGAGCGGTTTCGATGGGCTGGAACATTACAGCGACTGGCAGTTCGTCGCCGAGCAGGCCTTTACCGAAAGTGCCGGTGGCGTGCAGACCCATGCCGGCCCGGGAGACACGCCGTGAGCCGCCTGGCCGCGCTGTGCCTGGGCCTGCTGCTGGTGGCAGTGCTGGCCACCTCGGCCAAGGCCGGGGACGAGGACGAGATGCAAGGCTTCATCGTCGACAACACCATCTCGCACATCGGCCACGACTTTTACTACTACTTCGCCGACCGCCTGCGCGCCACCAGCCGGCTTGATTTCAACCTGGTGGTGCGCGAACGCCCGGATGCCCGTTGGGGCAGCCTGGTCACCGTGGAATTCGAGCGTGAGGTGGTGTACCGCCGCTTCCTGCCGCCGAACACCACCGAGCTCAAGGACGAGGCCGTTGCAGCAGCCGACCTGGTCAAGCAGCAAATCATCCAACGCAAGTTGCAACGCCTGCTGCAGGACACCACCGATCTGGAGAGGGACGAGCTATGAAGTACCACATACCCCGTTGCATCGCCGCCTGCCTGTTAGCCAGCGCATGTGCCGCCCAGGCCACCGAGCTGGTGTACACCCCTATCAACCCGGCCTTTGGCGGCAACCCGCTCAATGGCACCTGGTTGCTGAACAACGCCCAGGCGCAGAACGACCACGACGACCCCGACCTCAAGGACCGTTCCTCGGCCTTTACCGGCACCACGGCCCTGGAGCGCTTCAGCAACCAGCTGGAGTCGCGGATGTTGTCGCAGTTGCTGGACAACATCAGTAACGGCAACACCGGCAGCATGGCGACCGATGCGTTTCTCATCGACGTCATCGACGATTCCGGGGCCTTGAGTATCAAGGTCACCGATCGCGCCACAGGAGAAATTTCGATCATTGAGGTCAGCGGCCTGAACCCTTGAGGGGGCAAGGCTATTTGTTGGGGAGAGAACACCATGAAACGTCTGCTGAGCACGCTGCTGATCCTCACCGCCCTGGGTCTGCACGGTTGTGGCCTGCGCGAACCGATGCCCGCCGAACAGGACTCGGAAACCCCGACCCTGACCCCCCGTGCGTCGACCTACTACGACCTGATCAACATGCCACGGCCCAAGGGCCGGTTGATGGCGGTGGTGTATGGCTTCCGCGACCAGACCGGGCAGTACAAGCCGACCCCGGCCAGCTCGTTCTCCACCAGCGTCACCCAAGGCGCGGCAAGCATGCTGATGGACGCCCTGAACGCCAGCGGCTGGTTCGTGGTGCTGGAGCGTGAAGGCCTGCAGAACCTGCTGACCGAGCGCAAGATCATTCGTGCTTCGCAGAAAAAGCCCGACGTGCCGGAAAACATCATGGGCGAGCTGCCACCGCTGCAGGCCGCCAACCTGATGCTGGAGGGCGGCATCATTGCCTACGACACCAACGTGCGCAGCGGCGGCGAAGGTGCCCGTTACCTGGGCATAGACATCTCCCGCGAGTACCGGGTCGACCAGGTGACCGTTAACCTGCGCGCGGTGGACGTGCGCACCGGGCAGGTGCTGGCCAATGTGATGACCAGCAAGACCATCTATTCGGTCGGCCGCAGCGCCGGGGTGTTCAAGTTCATCGAGTTCAAGAAGCTGCTCGAGGCCGAGGTGGGGTACACCACCAACGAACCGGCGCAGCTGTGCGTGCTGTCGGCGATCGAGGCGGCGGTGGGGCACTTGCTGGCGCAGGGGATTGAACGGCGGCTGTGGCAGGTGGCGGGGGATGCGGG